>PLRJ01000099.1 GCA_003163855.1 Bryobacterales bacterium
GTCTATCGCGAAATCGCCTCTCCTAAGCTGAAAAACCTGAAAATCACCGGCAACATTGTTTGCTTCTACGCCATTATTTGCACCGGCGTAATCACCGTTCTGGCTTCCATGATTATTCCGGCCAAACTGCACAACGACGATTACGTAAACAACCTCATCGGCGTCCTGGCAATGAATCTCGCGGGCCCCGAACTCCTGCGACTTCTTTTTCACGTCTTCGTTGTCATTGTTGGAGTTCTGATTTTGTCAGGCGCCGTCAATACGTCGCTCATCGGCGCCAACGGAGTGCTCAATCGAGTGGCCGAGGATGGCGTTCTTCTCGATTGGTTTCGCAAGCCGCATCACAAGTTCGGCACCACCTCGCGCTTAATCAACATCATCACCATCCTGCAGATTGCCACCATCGTGCTCAGCCGCGGCGATGTCTACCTGCTGGGCGAAGCCTATGCATTCGGCGTGGTTTGGAGCTTCGCCGTCAAGGCGCTGGGCGTGCTAGTGCTGCGCTTTCAGCGGCACGACCAGGAATATAAAGTTCCTTTCAACCTGCACATCAAAGGCGTGGAAATCCCCATTGGCCTGGGCGCCACCACGCTGGTTCTGCTGGCTACCGCCTTCATCAATCTGTTTTCCAAACAAAACGCGACCATCTACGGCATTACCTTCACCGTTGCTTTCTTTATCTTGTTCACCATTTCCGAACAGATCAACCTGAAGAAGCACAAGAACGTTCACGTTCACGGGCTGGAAGAGTTTAACCTTCAGCAGCAGCAGCAAATAGAAGCCAGCAGCGTACACGCCCGCCCCGGTTCTGTGCTGGTGGCGGTGCGCAGCAGCAACAACCTGCAGCATTTGCGCCGCGTCTTACAGCGCACCAACCTGCGCCGCAACGATATTGTCGTTATGACTGTCCGCAGCGTTGGCGTTGACAGTGAATACGACTTGAAGGACAACCAGGTTTTTGGCGACGCTGAAAAGGAACTGTTCACCGATGTCGTCACCGTCGCCGAGAAAGAAGGCAAGCCAGTGGAGTTGCTGGTAGTGCCCGCGCTCGATCCTTTTGATGCGTTGGTGCAAACCGCGTCTCAGTTAAAGATCTCGAAACTGGTCACCGGCGTCTCACCGCGCATGTCGTCCGACGAACTCGCCCGCCGCATTGGTCTGGCCTGGGAACGCCTGCCTGAACCGCGGCATCCCTTTTCGCTCGAGATTATCACGCCCGACCGGCCTTCAACCTTCGTCAACCTGGGCCCGCATCCACCGCGTTTGTGGCCCGAAGATGTAGAGAAGTTGCATAGCCTCTGGTTGAAGCTGAGCGCCGATGATGCCATCGGTTCTAAACTGCACCACCGCGATGTAGTGGGCTTTGCTCTGCGCCAGTTGGAACGAGATCTGGCGGGGCCAGACCGGATGGAAGTGCTACGCCACTTGAACGAGGACGTTCATTAGCCTTCCGAAACGAACGCTTCCGATTCCGCGGCGTTACGGTATTCCACTTCGGCCCCATGCAGAATCTTGGTGGCCTCGCTAGCGTCCTGCGCCGTTGCCAGCAGAATGTCCGCTATCGCATCCGCCGCCGCCGCATACCGGTCAGTACGCGACATCGCCTGATACTTCTTTGTTATTTCTTCACCGAGACGTTGACGTGATTTCAGGGTCATGATTGTTACAGGGCCATGTTAACGCGCTTTACGTGATCTTTTATGGCCCCTAATCACTGTTATAGTTCAGGGCGTACGGTCCTCTGTCCTAGCAATAGTACTAATCCTTACGTTCGCGCGCCGCCACCCACTGTAGGCATTTTTGCGCCGCCAAGCCGCTATTCTAAAGACTGTGGCTTTTAGAACTTTCATAGGCGTCGCTGTATGCGGGCTGGCATCGTTGGCCGGACTAAGTGGATTCTCCCCCGCAGCCGTCCCATTCGCCCTGCATCCCTCCGATACCGTCGTTTTCTACGGCGACAGCATCACCGACCAGCGCATGTACACCATGCTGACTGAGCTCTTCGTAGTTACCCGCTATCCCAAGCTGAACGTAAACTTCGTCCACTCGGGCTGGGGCGGTGACAGAGTAACCGGCGGCGGCGGCGGTCCCATCGACACCCGTCTGGAGCGCGACGTAATCGCCTATCACCCAACCGTCATGACCATCATGCTTGGCATGAACGACGGCAACTACGCTAACCACACCGCCGCTGATGATACTACCTACTTCGACGGCTATAAACACATCATCAATTCCGTTCAGTCCGCCATCCCCGCCTTGCGCCTGACGCTGATCGAACCCTCGCCCTATGACGACGTCACCCGCCCTTTCATCCTCCAGCCCGATGGCTATAACGCGGTCTTACGCAAGTATGGCGATTGGATCAGGAACTACGCCGCTGAAAAGAACCTCGGTTTCGCCGATTTGAACACCGGCGTTGTGGCGATGCTGCGCCGCGCCAATGCGGAAGATCCCGCCGTTGCCCAGAAAATTGTTCCCGATCGCGTCCACCCCGCCTGGGGCGGCCATCTGATCATGGCCGAGCAACTGTTGAAAGCCTGGCAGGCACGTCCCGTCGTGAGTGCCGTCACTATAGATGCCGCACGCGGCAAAGTCGTCGAGGCCGATTTCGCCAAAATCACCGACTTACATAACGGCGTCCCCTTCCTATGGACTGAGACCGACGAAGCCCTCCCGCTCCCCTTCGCCAACTTGCTGGCCAACGATAAGGACCACTCGCTCAACCTCGCTATTAAGAGTTCCGACGTCACCGAGGCGCTAAACCGCCAGCCGCTGCGCGTCATCGGGCTCGCCGACGGAAAATACAAGCTCACCATCGACGGGGCACCGGTCGGCACGTTCTCCCAGGCAGAATTCGAGCAAGGCATCAATCTAGCCGTCTTGGACACACCCATGTCACGCCAGGCTATGGAAGTTCGTGACTGGACGCAAAAGCGTCTCGACGTGCACCAGCAGGAATGGCGCACGTTCCGTGTGCCCCTGGGCAGCCTGGCGCTGCAGCATCTGGACGAAACGCTGAAGGACATGAACGCCATCGATGCCGAAATCGCATCGCGCCAGCGCGCCGCGGCCCAGCCTCTGGCACACGTCTATCAGGTGACCCAAGCGCAATGAGAACTATCCGAGGTGTCGCGGCCAACCGTTACCGCAAATGGATTTACGGCTGGGAAAACCATCTCTGCTTCCGTTCCAACGATCGCATCGTTCGGCCCTTCGAACTGGGAGTCGATTGGTCTCGTAATTGGCCTTGCGCAAAAGACTATCCGCTTGAGGGCCAGAACGAAATCGAGTACCTCATCGAATTGAACCGGCGCGCCATCGCATCGAGCAAGGAATTCTTCGACTACGAAGTCCCTTCCAGCTTCGAGTTGAAGGATAACTGGCTGGAGTTTCAATCGCCCGTCGTTACGCCTTATCCTGAGAACAACCGCGTACGCGCCCTCTGGTTTCCGCCCAAGAACCCCAGCAAGAAAGCGGTGGTGCTGTTACCGCACTGGAACTCAAAACTGCCCCAGCACAACGCCCTCAGCGCCGGTTTGCAGCGCCTGGGAATCGCAACCCTGCGCCTGAGCCTGCCTTATCACGATGCGCGCACTCCGGCTGGTTTGCAGCGCGCCGATTATGCCATGTCATCCAATGTCGGACGCACCATCGACGCCACGCGCCAGGCCGTCATCGACTCGCGCGCCTGCTTCGATTGGCTGGAGCAACAGGGCTATCAGGACCTGGGCATTGTCGGCACCAGCATCGGCTCCTGCTATGCATTTCTTGCGAGTGCTCACGACGAACGTATTCGCGTTAACATGTTCAATCACTGCTCCACCTACGTGGCAGACGTGGTTTGGGAAGGCCTCTCCACTAAGCACATCCGCGCCAGTCTGGAAGGTTCCATCGACCTCGACACGTTGCGAAAGTTATGGCTGTGCATCAGTCCGCCCGAATATTGGGATCTATTTACGCGCGGCAAAAAAAGGTCGAAGTTCATTTATACTCGCTACGACACCACTTTTCCGCTCCATCTCTCCCGCCAGGTCATCGAAGGGGCGGCTCGTCATAAGTGGGACCACGATGTCGCCTGTTTGCCCTGCGGCCACTACACCATGGGAGAATTCCCGTTCAAGTACGTTACCGGCTACGAAATTTGTTCGTTTCTGAAGCGTAACTTATAGCAGAGGCTTGGTCTTCCTGAGAAGGTTAAGAACTTAAATATTTTTCGCTGGAGTGGTTCAAAACCCTGAGTTGTTGCATCGAACGCTTGGGGGATTTCGCCGGCAAACGGCTGGCGCTTCACCCGTAATCGAATGAAAAAGTTGAATGTTCTCACTGGCGCATCAATCTTTACCGCGCTTTTTCTGTGCCACGCCTCGCAAGTGACGGCCCAGGGGCCGCCATCTGGCTCCGCTCCTTCTGGCCAGGGCTCCATGCAGGTCAGCCAGCCGCCCGGCATGAATGATCCCAGCTTCCAGGGAAGCGTCCCCACTGGCACCGCCTCCTCCACTCCCATCCCCCTCAGCTTGGGTGAAGCCATTGACCGCGGCTTAAAGACAAATCTCGGACTGTTGACTACCGAGCAATCAAGTGCCGAAGTGCGTGCGCAGCGCCTGCGCGCTTTGGCAGGTTTGCTCCCCAAAGTAACCGGCCAAGTGAGCATGACGGAACAGCAGTTGAACTTGCAGGCCCTGGGCTTCAATCTCAAACTCCCGCCCTCGGCTGGATTTCAAATTCCCACCATCGTGCCGCCTTATTCTTACCAGTCTGCGCTTGTGAATGCCAATGTGCCGGTGTTCGATTATTCCGCGATCAATAACTTTCGAGCCTCGCGTGAACAGCAGAAAGTGGCCGCACTGAGCGTGAAGAACGCCCGCGATCTGGTAACGGTAGGTGTCGGCAACGCCTACCTGATTATCATTGCGGACGCCGCCCGCATAACGGCCACGCAAGCCGAAATAGATGCCGACAACGCCGTATTCACCAACGCCACCAGGCGGCATGATGCCGGCACCGCCATCGGCATCGACGTGCTCCGTTCCCAAGTGGAACTGAAGCAACGCCAACAGCAACTGGTAGCAGTACAGAACCAATATGATAAGGACAAGCTGAGCCTCGGCCGTATCATCGGTCTTCCTGTGGGTCAGGATTTCAGCGTCACCGATCCATCCCCTAACGTGCCGTTGGAGACCATGTCCCTGAAAGACGCTCTGGACAAAGCTTACGATCACCGTCCCGACTACCAGGCGGCAAAAGCAAAGGTCGCGGCAGCTCAGTTCACTCTGCGCAGTTCCCGCGCCGAACGTTATCCAACCGGCACCCTAAGCGGCTACTACGGCGACGAAGGTCTGCGCCTGTTCACCAACTCGCATGGCGTTTTTAACCTAACCGGCTCCGTCAACTTCAATATCTTCGACGGTGGTCGCATCAGGGCCGATGTTGAGCGGGATAACGCCGAGCTCACCAATCGCCGCAACGAAATGGAAAATCTGCGCGGCCAGATTGACTTCGACGTGCGCAGTTCACTGCTCGACCTGAAGTCAGCCGGCGATCAGGTGGACGTGGCCAAGAGCAATCTTCAACTGGCCGAACAAAGCCTGCAACAATCGCGTGACCGCTTCACAGCCGGCGTAACCAATACGGTGGAAGTTGTTCAGGCGCAGCAGACGCTGGCGCAGGCGAATGAGAATTTGATCTCGGCGCAGTATCAGTACAACGTGGCCAAGGTGGAACTGTCGCGCGCGCTGGGGTTGGCGGAAGAGGGACTGCGCACTTACTTCAGCAAGAATCCGTAAATTGCCAAAATCTCCAATTCAAACTTTCGAATCTGGCGAATCAGGCGACCACATTCGCCATCGAATACACCTTTATTTTTGTATATACAAAGCCGCGGAGACAGTCCGCGCCCGCTGACTAATCCATCAAAGGAACGCTCAGCACCGTTTCCCACTGTGCGGGCTCAGGGCTGGTCTCCGGGCCTTTTGCATAGCACTCAAAAAAATCGATGCACGCCGCCAACCGCTCCGCAGAAACCCACGCCATCAAAGCGCTCCAGGACTGGCCCAGCTCTTCAAACCCTCCCCGATGAATAGTTCGAGCCACCTTGCGCGCCCCCAGAATGCCCGCCCTCACCCGTCCTTGCGGACTGACCGTTTTGGTCACTGGCACGCAGATGTCAAAGTTAAACTCGTCCGGCTTCAAGTAATGGTGATGTGTCAGCCACGGCCCCGCCGGCAAAATGTCCTGCTCCTTGAGCGCGCTCCGAATCTCGCGCAGACCCGGCATCATCATTGTCTGAATCTGGTTACGCGCCACGATAATAGGAACAAACGCCACCGCCTGTTCCGGCATCACTTCTAACCACGGCTGGTCAGTCATAGAATCATTCTAGAGCTTATGGCCCTCTATCGCCTTCTGCTACTCCTCGCCGTCGCATCACCCATGCTGAACGCCGACCTGACACTCAAGGTCCGAACCACAGGCGCTGCGGGCCACACTTCAGAAGCCACCGAATACTACAGAGGCAATCTCATGCGCCGCGACTTCGGCTCCGGCTATCAAGTCGTGGACTTCGCAACCGGACGCAGTTTTTCAGTCGCCCCAGAAAAAAAAGAATACTATCCCTTTGACGGATCTAAGCTTGCAACAAAGCAAGTCGTCGACACCTCGCACAAGATCTTCATCGAATCCATCTGTTCCGCAACCGGCGAACAACGTCAATGGTTCGGCTATACCGCTCACCATTACCTGATAACGAAAAAGTTGCATAGCGAGATCAACGGCCAGCCCTCCGAATCTCGTGAGACACACTCGGATGCTTGGATCCTTGACTCGCCGGTTCCACGTCATCTTGAGGGGATCGCAAGCCCGAACGCGAATTTCGTCCTCGGTGGTGGACCCGCTGGCGGCATTATCAAAGTTCCCGACCTCAAGGTAACTCACAGTGGGCCTTCGCCGCACGGCCTCGTCGCGTTCTTGAAGACCGAGCAGTATCAAAGCGAACTCATAGCACTCTCCCTGTCGCCGCTCGACCAAAGCCTGTTTGCGGCGCCAAATGGTTTTAGCGAAGTGAAATCCCCCGCCTATGAGGCTCACCCTCTTTCCTGGAGCGATCAACTCGCGCTCGCATGGCTTGACCTCCGCGCTTGGTTTGACAGCCTGTTTAGAAGTTGATCAGCCTCAGCGGCGCGGATTTAATTGTCATCTTGGCGTCTTTGGGCCTTTGCGAGGTGTCTTCGGATCAAGCTAGCCCCATGGACGCTATGATGACGGCTCGGCAGGTAGCGGACCAACGCTGGACTGCTGAAATTGGCCATTCAAACACGGCGGCACACGATAATGTCCTGTCCGGAATCAATCCGATCCTCTGTGCCTGACCAGCCACCATGGTAGACACCAACCACCACCAGCCCAATTCCGGCAAACAGATCTTCCAAGTAATCAAGCCGATATGCAACGGCTTCCTCCGGCGCATGTATGTTCACTTGGGCGTGCTTCTCGAAGCGATACCCGAACTTAAACTCAGCCTTGCCCGCCGCCGCATTGGATTCGGTCTTCTCATCCAGAAGAAACCAGGTTGACAGAAACCGGCCGCCCGGTCGCAAAACACGGGCAACCTCAGACACGTAGCGCTCCGTGGTACCTGGCAGCAAATGCGTGAACAAGGAAGTAGCGAGGCAAAAACTGACGCTGCCGCCTTGCACCGGAAACGCATATTGCCGCGCGTCGATTCTGCCCTTGCGATTGTATTGCCTGTTATAAATGTCCGAGTGGATAAAGCGGAAATTGGCGTTCTTAGCACCAAGGGTCCGTTGGCACCATCGTATGGCAAAGCCTACGCAGTCAAATCCGGTGTACTGCCCCGCAGTGGAAAGATACGTCGTCAACGCCAGCGCCGTTCGGCCAATTCCGCATCCCACATCCAGAACCGCATCATCAGGCGCAAGCCCCGCATAATGCCTGCAGATGACAACATTATGTTCGCCGAGGGCGCGAAACTGCCCCCCCCCCCGGAGATATTCAGATGTCTAGGAGGTGCTCCGTCCAGGTTCTTTCCTGTCAGCTTATCAAGCAGATCCAGCAAGCAATTCACAAAGTACGCGCCACGCTGCAGCCGCATCGGCAACGGAAGCCAGCCATCAAACTTGCACAACAGCACGTCGATTGCCTGGGCGGCGTAAACCCGTACGAAAGCTCCGTAGTATCTAAGCCGCCGGCGCGCAGCTGCAACTGTGAATTTCATTCACTCGTAAAACCATAAAACCACATTCCCGGTGACGCTCCGGATTTAATTGTCATCTTGGCGTCTTAGGGCCTTTGCGAGCAACCCGCCATCGCGTGCCATACTGACGTCCATAGGTGCATGAATACGACACCGTTCTCAAGTCGTTGCTAACCGGCTCGCCGAACTCTTTCTTTCATCAAATAACAGGCGCCAAACGGGGCCGCTGGCTTAATGTAGAGCTGCCTAAAGTCATGCAAGCGCGGGTTGACCTCCTTTTTGAAACAGCTGTCACCCGCGAACTCATCTTGCTTGAACTGCAGAGCCACAATGACTCCAGTCTGCCCGTGCGCATGGCCGAGTACGCACTTCTCATCTGGCGCATCTACCAACGCTTCCCTAAGATGTATGTCCTGTACGTCGGCAGCCAGCGCCTGCGCATGCCGTCTCAATTGGACACTCCGTATCTAACCTGCCGCTACACCGTGATCGATATTCGGCAGTGGAACGCCGAGGCTTTGCTCCAAAGCAACCATCCCGCTGATGCCGTTCTGTCTATCCTCGCCGGCGCTGCCAATCCGCCCGAAACCGTCCGCCGCATTCTGGATCGCGTTGCTAAAATGAAGGAGCCTCACCGAAAAATCGCGTTTTCCAAGCTGATGATTTTGGCCGGGATCAGGCAATTAGACGGCGTCGTCAAACAGGAGGCAAAACAGATGCCCATACTCAATGACATCATGGATCACGGAGTGATTGGTCCGGCCATCCGCCAAGGGCGCAAGGAAGGTATGGCCGAAGGTAAAGCCGCAGGCAAGCTTGAGGGCAAAATGGAAGAGGCGGCTGCTCTAGCGCAGCGTCAGTTAACGGCGCGCTTTGGTCCACTCTCCCCTAAAACTAAAAAGCGCCTTGCGTCGCTTACTCTACCCGAACTGGAAGATCTCGCAATACGCCTTCTCAGCGCTAAGAGCATCACTGAGCTGTTCCCTCGTTAAGTCGCCGTTCGCAGTTCCCGCAAATAAATTATCTAGCTGCGTCTCAACTACTTAACCCGGTTCCACAACCCTCCCCAGAACATCGCATGCTCCACTGATGCTGGGAAAGCCACACTCAAAAGGACGGCTTAGCCCTGTGAATTAAAGGAGCATTGAAATGACAACCGAGAAGCAAATCCTCGCAAACCGCGAGAATTCTCAGCACAGCACCGGGCCTGTCACGCCTGAAGGAAAAGCCGCCGTCTCACAGAACCGGACCACGCATGGCTTAAACTACAACCCCGATACCTTCCGCGTCCTGGCCTGCGAAGATCAGGCCCAATA
>PLRJ01000065.1 GCA_003163855.1 Bryobacterales bacterium
GACTTCCAGCGTGTAGCCCTCGTTCGGAATTACATCTTCGTCGTCTAGTAACTGTCCCAACCTTTCAGAAATCAGTTGGCAATCACCATGTGAAACCCCGCCGGGCGTATCCGCTCCGCCAGGCCTGTCGATGTAGATCCGCAACAACCGGCTACGTCCCGCGCCTTTTACTTCTACCTCCACGATCTCAATGCCCGTACCTGCGGCAGCAAGTTCACTCAACTGAGTGACTCGGTCGGCAAGTACGTCTTTTAGGATCGCGGCCATAGAATATCGGTCCCTACAAATAAAAAAGTGGGCTATTCGCCCACTTCTCCACTCAAGTTACCTACCCTCTATTAAACCACAGCTGATGCCGCTTGATGCGACATAAAACTACTTGATGCGCCGCAAGGTCAGCGCGTCGGGCCGCAGCGTCGAATTCCGCAGTTTGCGCCAGTCGTCGTTTACGTGAATCAATTTGCCGGTGATGTGGTTGGAACTTTCCGACGCCAGGAACGCGGCATGTTGCAGTTGGATCTCGGCCGACGCGCCGCCGGTGCGCCGCACTTCCTTCGCTTCGCTCACCACCGCCGCGTCCAGCCGGCTTTCGGCGCGAATGATCTCATCCGTAAGGCTGGTGTAGGAGGCGCCCGGGTCCAAGCAGTTCACCTGCACGTTATGCTCGGCCACTTCGCCGGCCAGCGCTTCCACAAAACGCACCAGGGCTACTTTGGAAGTTGTATACGCAGAAAAGTTTATCTTCGGATGCGCATCGCTATCACACGCCAGGACAATAATCTTTCCGGCGCGCCGTTCCACCATGTAGGGCAGCACGGCGCGGCAGGAATGAACCACGCCCAGCAGGTTAATTTCAATCGTCTCGGTCCATGCTTTGAGGGGAACCTGCAAAAAGGGATGCAGCGGGCCAGGAACGCCGGCGGCGCAGATAAGCACATCGATCCCTGAGCCGAACGTGACACGCGCGCGATCAACCGCATTGGTCAACTGCTCCGGATCCGTTACATCGGCGCGAATACGCAGCGCATTGCCGCCGGCCTGCTCAATTTCAATATGCGCCAGGTCGATTTCAGCCTTACTGCGTCCCACCAGAGCGATGCGCGCGCCCAAACGGGCGAATCCCAAGGCAAGCCGCTTCCCCAGGCCGCGGCCCGCGCCCGTGATCATCACGTTCTTGTTTCGGAATTCCACCCGAATCAAGGGTAAACCAATGGCGTCGTACGATGTTTGAAGCCCAACTCTGCGTTATACTTTCCGATAGTGGACGGGTCTAGGCAGACCGCGATTTGTCTACAAACCAAGTTAAGGGGCGAATGAGCAAAGAAGATAGTATTGAAGTTACTGGAACCGTAGTCGAGAAGTTTCCGAGTGGTCTTTTTAGCGTGCAACTGGACCAGGAGCGAACCGTTTTAGCTCATCTGGCTGGTAAGCTTCGGCGTAATCGAATCCGCGTGCTGGCTGGCGATCGAGTCACTTTGGAGATGTCGCCTTATGACCTCACCAAAGGGCGCATCACCTATCGCCATAAATAGCGAGCTGCCCTCCTTAAACAAGTCCCAACAAAAGATACTTGTCATTTTCGGCACCCGGCCGGAGGCTATCAAGCTGTGTCCGCTGGTATCGGCGTTGCGCAGCCATGCTGCCACTGCGGGCATGCAGACGCTTGTCTGCGCAACGGCGCAGCACCGGCAGATGCTCGATCAGGTGCTAAACGCCTTCGCCATCACGCCGGATTTCGATCTGAACATGATGACAGCCGGCCAGACGCTTACCGGCCTGACGGCGCGCTTACTTTCCGGACTGGAAGAAATCTTCCAGCAGGTGAAACCGGCGCTCGCCATTGTGCAAGGTGACACTACCACAACGCTTAGCGGCACCCTCGCCGCTTTCTACGCACGCGTGCCGGTGGCGCATGTGGAAGCCGGCTTGCGCACTTTCGATCTGCAGACTCCGTTTCCTGAAGAAATGAACCGCGTGCTAACCGGCAGGCTGGCCACGCTGCATTTCGCGGCGACTCAGTGGGCCGCGGACAATCTTTTGCGCGAAGGCGTCCCCCTCGATTCCATCCAGGTGACAGGCAACACGGGCATCGATGCGGTAATTACCATCCGCGATGCGATTGAGCGCGGTCGGCCCACCGGACTTTCTGTTCCACTGGATCCAGGCAAGAAGCTGATCGTCGTGACGGCGCACCGGCGTGAGAGCTTTGGCGAAGGTTTTGTGAGGATTTGCGAAGCCCTGGCCGAGTTGAACCAGCGGCCCGATGTTCAGGTTGTCTGGCCGGTCCATCCCAACCCAAATGTGCAGAGTGTTGTGGATTCGCTACTGCGGAACAAAACCAGCATCACGCTGGCCGAGCCGCAGGACTATCTGCCCTTCATCGATCTGATGCGCCGCGCCCATCTGCTGATTACCGACTCAGGCGGCGTGCAAGAGGAGGGTCCTTCGTTAGGCAAGCCGATCCTGGTGCTGCGCGATAAAACCGAGCGGCCCGAAGCGGTAGAAGCGGGCACCGTGAAACTGGTGGGCACCGACCGTAACCGAATTGTGATGGAAGCCAATCGCCTTCTGGACGACGACGCCGAATACGAACGTATGGCCCGTTTGCACAATCCATACGGCGACGGCCAAGCGTGCGGGCGCATCGCGGAACGCATAGGCCGGTTTCTAGCGCAGGCCTAAAAAGTGGACGGAGGCAGTTTTTGTCTGATGCGGAATATTCCGGCCTATTCCGGATCAGACAAAAACTGCCTCCGTCCACTTTTCGGGTACTGAATACCCAATCCTGCTTCGTCCATTACCATAAGATCTTGTCTACTATCAAATCTCCGCAGCGCGAAGTTGAGAAGTCGGTCGCGCAAAGGCCCTGGCCTCAAATTTACTTCGGTGTAGCAGCCACGTCGTTGGCTACATTGCTTTTAGAACTCGCGCTGACCCGGGTTTTTTCAGTGGTGTATTTCTACCACTTCGCGTTCCTTGCTATTTCCATCGCGCTCTTTGGGCTTGGCGCGGGCGGAGTGTTCTCGTACGTCGTTTCAGGCTGGCCCGGAACTCTGTTTCAAAAGCTGGGCGGTCTGGCGATGACAAACGCCGTAGCTATTGTTCTCTGCCTTTCCTTTCTCTTGCAGCGCAGCGGTGAAATGTCCACCTGGGAAATGATGGCGGCCTACTTTGTAGCGGCCATTCCCTTCCTGCTATCGGGAACGATTATTTCCCTGGCTGTGGCCGATACCATTCAACGTGTCAACCGTGTTTACTTCTTCGATCTGATTGGCGCGGCTGGCGGTTGCGCCGTGCTGGTGCCTCTTTTGAACTGGGTCGGCGGTCCCGGCACCATTCTGGTTGCTTGCACCACTTTTGCCGTGTCCGCCGCCATCTGGTTTCATCTGGCGAAAGCGCCGCGCGGCCGCATTGCTGGCGTCTTGCTCGCGCTGCTGCTGGTGGGCCTAATAACCTGCAATTGGCGATTTCACATCATCGACGTCAAGTACGCCAAGGGCAAGCAGATAAAAGACGAAGAGTTCGTGCAATGGAACAGCTTTTCGCGCATTGCTTTGAAGCCGGAACCGGGCCGCCAGATGAAGAGCATCGTCATCGACGGCGACGCGGCCACGGGTGTGGCGCGCTTCGATTTCGAACACCTGAGTTCAGACGAACGTAAGGAACTTGCTTACGACGGGCCTGGCTTCCCCTACCTGCTGCGCCCCGGCGCCAAGACTTTAGTAATCGGCCCTGGCGGAGGTTGGGATGTGTCCCGCGCCCTTGCCGGCGGAAGCAAGGACGTAACCGGCGTGGAGATCAATCCCATCATCGCCACCGTCATAATGCGCAACAAGTTCCCGGCGTACAGCAACCGCCTCTACTTCCGGCCTGAAGTGCACATCGTGGTGGAAGATGGCCGCTCGTTCGTGCGCCGCTCGCAACAGCATTACCAGGTGCTGCAGGCAACGCTGGTAGATACCTGGGCGTCCACCGCGGCCGGCGCCTTTGCGCTGAGTGAGAACAACCTTTACACGACCAATGCCTTTGTCGATTACTTGTCGCACCTGACTCCGGACGGCGTAATGGCTTTCACGCGCTGGGGCTTTAAGCCGCCTAGAGAAAGTTTGCGCGTCGTGGCCTTAGCGCAGGAAGCATTGAAGGAAATGGGTCAGCCGGATGCCGCCAGCAACGTCATGGTGGTGCGCGCCGATGCCAATAAAATCAACGCCTGGGGTGCGCAGGACACTATTCTGGTTGCGCGTAATCCATTCAGCGCGGCCGACGTGGAAACGGTTGAAAAAGCGGCCGCGATCGCCCACATGCAGGTGATCTATGTTCCAGGCACTTCGAACGCCACGGCCTTTCGTGATTTGCTGACGGCCAAAGATCTTGCGCACTTCTTCGACAGTTATCCCTTCGATGTGCGCCCGGTCAGCGACGACAAGCCATTCTTCTTCTATACAGTGCAGGCGCGCGACGTGCTGGCATTCGGGCTTTACGCCTCGCACGAATCAGCCGATTTCAAGGTGAATAACGCGCTGCCGGTGCTGTTCGGGCTGGTCGCCATCAGCATCATCGCCACCATCGTCATCCTTGCCCTGCCGCCGCTCGTTTTGCGCCAGAGTCTGCCGCGCGACAAGGGCAGCCAGCGCGGGCTCTTGTTTTTCTTGTTTATCGGCGCCGGCTACATTCTTATCCAGGTTGCGCTGATTCAGAAATTCGTTTTGTTCCTGGGACATCCCACCTACGCGCTCACCGTCATCATCTTCTCCATGCTGCTATCAAGCGGCTGCGGCAGTTTCGCCAGCAAGAGCCTGATTCGCGGCGATTTCGGCCGCTTAAGCCTGGCCATGGTGCTGATTGTGGCCGCCGTGCTCACTCTGGCCGCCGTCGTGGCGCCGATTTCCGAGAGCGGAGTCGCACTGCCGCTCCCCGTCAAAGCGCTAATAACCGTTGCGCTGATCAGTCCCGTCGGCTTCGCCATGGGTATGCCGTTCCCGACTGGACTCAGCCTGCTGGAAAAGACCCTGCCAAATACCGTACGCTGGGCGTGGTCGGTGAATGCCGCATCCAGTGTCCTAGGTTCGGCCGCCGCCATGTTCCTGGCAATTTACATCGGTCTGAAGTTGACGCTTATCGTGGGTGGCGTGCTGTACCTGGCGGCTTGGCTGAGCGCGTCGCGCTCGCCACTGAGTGATAAAGCTCTGACGCCGTCGAGCTAGTACTCTGCGAATGCGGTGCTTCGAGCTTAGTTGACATTGCTATCCTGAAAACACGGTCAGGCCGAACCAAGTAATAATTGATGCAACATTTTTCCGAGCTCAATCTTTGCTCAGCGTTGCAGAACAACCTCGATAAGAACGAATTCATCACGCCTACGCCCGTCCAGGCGCAGGCCATTCCCCCTCTTATGGAAGGCCGCGATGTCGTGGCCACAGCGCAGACTGGCACAGGCAAGACCCTGGCGTTCTCCATTCCGGTTATTCAAGCTCTCGCCGCCGTTCCCCGCACCAAAACAATAAAAGTCCTGATCCTCAGCCCCACACGTGAACTCGCGATTCAGATCGATGCCGCATTCCGCCAGCTCGCCGAAGGCATGCGCATCCGCACGGCGGTGGTTGTCGGCGGAATGAGCGAGACCAACCAGTTGCGCGATATCCAGGCCGGCGCGGAAGTGGTCATCGCGACGCCCGGTCGCCTCTGCGACTATCTGGAACGCCGGCTGATCAATCTTTCCCGCACCGCCACCGTGGTGCTCGATGAGGCCGATCGGATGCTCGACATGGGCTTCCTCCCCTCGCTGCGCATCATCCTCGATCACCTTCCGGCAAAACGCCACACCATGCTTTTCTCAGCCACCATGGATCAATCTTTGGCGGGGCTCGTCGCAAGCTACGTGCAGAATCCGGTGCGCATCGCGGTAGAGGCCTGCGTTCAAACCGCCGCCCGGATCGATCTCTTCTGCTACGAGGTCGCTCAGGGCTCCAAGTTCGATCTCCTCGAGCATCTGCTGAAGCACGAGAAGGGTTCTTTCCTCGTCTTCGTGGCCACCAAAGAGGGCGCCGACCGGCTTACGAAATTCCTCGAAAGGGGGGGACACAACGTTACCTCCATCCACGGCGACCGCTCCCAGAGCCAGCGCAACAAAGCGCTCGAGAGCTTTAAGGATGGTGCTTGCCGTGTACTCGTCGCCACCGACGTAGCGGCGCGCGGCATTCATGTCGATGACATCGCGCACGTCGTGAACTACGATTTGCCGCAGGAAGCCGAAAACTTCATTCATCGCGTCGGACGCACAGGCCGCGCCGGCGCACGTGGGGCTTCCTGGACTTTTGTCACTCCGCTCGAACGCTCCGATGTGCGCAACTACGAGCGCACACTGGGCATTCAGGTCCAATATCGCGAACTGCCTTCGCTGCCACGGCCCATCGGGCTCATAACGGACCTGGACGCCTTCTTGGCTTCCATGAGCGCTAACCAGCCCTCGACCGACGCGCCCAAGCCGGCAGCGACGCGAACCTTCCGGGCCACCCGCCGCCGGCGCTGAATTCGTTGT
This sequence comes from Bryobacterales bacterium, assembly GCA_003163855.1. Classification (GTDB taxonomy): domain Bacteria; phylum Acidobacteriota; class Terriglobia; order Bryobacterales; family Bryobacteraceae; genus Bog-105. The sequence goes on from PLRJ01000065.1 coordinate 6,539, forward strand.
CCAGCAATCTGTCGCTGCAGCCGATTACAGTTGCGATGCCGACTCGCCAGTACAAATCAAAGGAAGCTCGTGAGCGAGGACATTGCATAAACCAGCTGTAAAATTCTGTGTATTGTTGGAAGAGACACAGGAGAACCGATTGCCCGCGCGCACACCGGCGGAAATTCACCCGCTTGTTCAAGATGCATTCAATCGCGGTGACGCTGATGCTTTGATTGACTTGTATGAGCCACAGGGTGTTTTGGTTATCGATGGTCAGTGCATTGTCGGCCGGAATAACTTACGCGACATTTTTGCGAGTATCCTTGCACGGTCTGGCCGGATGACGTTGGAAACGCGTTTGATTGTTGAAGCAGAAGGATTAGCTGTCATACACGGTAAATGGATCGTCGAGTATCCTTCGGATTCGGAACCGACGATAACCTTGGGGGTGAGCACCGAAGTCGTTCGAAAACAACCCAACGGGACATGGCTGTTCGCAATTGACAATCCGCATACGCCCGTGTAGCTTGAGCCCCAATCTGTGTGGCTAGAGATTACAGTTTAGAGGCCGAATTAGCGGGACGAATACGTTTAACATCGATGCCAACGGGTTTTAGGCAAACAACTTGCCCAGCATTTACAATCTGCTTGCCGACCAATCTCACCATAGCCGACAAACCGTCCGGGTGGATTGAAGTCTACATGCGCGTGTAACAGGACCGACTCTCAAAAACTGCAGACGTAGTAATGGCTTATCAAATGGTGAACCCTGCCCGCGCACTCTTCCGCAATGCCAAGTTCAGAGCTTTGTGGGTGCGTTTGTTGAGCCATAGGCACGGCGATCTCGTCGGTTATGTCATAGATCAGGACGGTGCTTGGGCCCCCTGCGAATCCCACGGACCAGTCATAGGTTACGAAGTGACCGTCACTCGATTTTGAAGGAGCGCCAAGCTGACCGGCCCCAAAGCCAACTGTCAATCCAATGTGTACGATGTCGGTCGACCATGCTATTGGACGCCATAACAGTACAGGGAGTAGAAGTACCAAGAGGACAGATGCTCCTCTTCGCGGACGTTTCTTAATGACGCAGTACAGGGCCATCGCCAAGATGGCTAACATGGTGATCCCATAACCAAGCAGCGAAAGCGGAATAAGAAGAAAGCTCGCCAAGCCCGGAAGCTGGCAGATTAGCTCAACGGCTGCAACTGTGATCGACGACACGAGCGCAGGCTTGAACGACCAGCGATCCGTTTCCATGAGCACGCCCGTTAGGCCCATGGATTTAATATAGGCGTTCACAGGATTGCTGCCTACCTTGGTTGAGTCGGATCAGTCCCTTGGAGTCAGCTCATCCACTGGAATTTCTCGGTGCATCTCTCGTGGCGCAGACTCCACTTTGATGTAGAACGCGCATCACTGATCTGAGAGCGATTACTGCGATTTGGCCAGATTAGGACCGCTAAACACCCCTGCGACATGGAAAACGGTGGGTGTAAATGGCGGACCCCCGCGCATCCAACCTTTCTACGTTACCCGGCCGACAAGGGAGGAATCGCCGAATCCCCGCCGAGTGGCCCGTTCGCCGCCACCGGCTCGGCCTGCGCAGCACCGCACTCTGAGCAGAATCGCTGCTGCAGCGGAACGGTATGTCCGCAATGCCCGCAAGGCAAAGCGAGGGGCTGGCGCAAAACAAAGTAAAGAAGGAATCCCAGCAGGTGAGGAAACAAGGCTGCGACCAGTACCCACAGAACCGGCCGCATAGCACGCCGCCGGGCGTCCGCATACACGAACCCGAGACACAGAAGCCAAATGGCGGCTAGCATGCCGAAACTCAGGCCAGCGCTGCCAAACGCAGACATCGTCCGCAACACAGATCCCTTGTCAGCCGCCTCGTATCCCGCAACCAACCCGATCAGCAAGGCGCAGCCTACAGCAACCCATGCCCAAAGCTGAACCCTTTTCGGAACACTACTCATAAATCGACGGAGCATCATTGAGCCCTTTCTTCCCGGCGAGCGCCGGCTTTCGATAACAAAGGCAACAGCGGAAACAGCAGCAAGACACACAGCGAGGGGACAATCCAGAAAGCAAGCAACTCCTGCCGCAGTTGCAGGCGCTGCATGTCGAACGCAGCGGCGATCAGGTCTCCGAAGCGCAGCTCGACTAACGAGCAACTTATTGTGAGTACGACGGCAGCCGCGGAGCTCAACAACCAGCGTCGGCGGCTTGGCTGCGCGCCTTGCCCCAGCGCAAACCGCACCAGGCCGTGCCGCCAAAAAGAGGAGGAACCCGTCGCTACAGGCGGCCTCGGCGTGCCTGTCTTGCGCGTGTTTCCTGAAAGTGCCGTCAGAACCCTGGCATTAAGCGCTGCATCCACATGGAAGGAAAAACCGCGGAGTCCCGCAATAACCCTGTTGCTGGCGCTGAGATACTCCTGGCAGGGAACGCAGCTGTCAAGATGCTCGCGAAGAGAGTGTTCCCTGTCGGCCGACAGGCCCCCGGCCAGGCCCTCGTCGATCATGTGCCGGAACGTTTCGTGCTGCTCGTCATGGTTCATGCTTTTTCTCCTTCAAACTGCGGCCGCAGCGTTGCCAGCCCCCGATAAATTCTGGAAGCGACTGTCGATACCGGCGCTCCCACAATGGCTGAGATCTCCTGTAGCGACAAATCTTCTTGAAAGCGCAATACCAGGGCTTCCCGGCAAACGGGCTCCAGGGTTTCCAGCGAGCGAGCAAGCCGGTCGGCATCTTCTGTCCGCGCCGCCAGCGCAAAGGGCGAAGGCTCATCCGAAGCCGTCACCGGCCGAACATCATCGTCATTCGAGTCCAGACTGAACTCCCGCCGCTTACGCGTGGCATCGACCGCGAGATTACGCGCGATCCTGAAGAGCCAGGGCTCAAAGCGCGACTGCCCGTCGTAGGAAGAACCTCGCTCCAGAACGCGCAGCCATAACTCCTGCACCAGGTCATCAACCCCGGCGCGTCTGCCCAGAAGATAAATAAGATACCGAACAAGCCGGTATTGGTATTGCTCAACCAGAGACGCAAGAACGCCGACGTCTCCCTGGCGCAACCCAAGCGCGATTCGTTGCGTATCGCTTTCCATTGGCGCCCCCGACGTCAGCTCAGAGTCGAACATACGTGGGGTATACGAAACAGCAGGCCTGAATTACGAAGATCGTTCCAATCAACGCAATTGCGAAGTTCAGCCGATTCTTGACGCCACCGTTCCGCTCCTTCTCGAACCGCGCAAAACCGGGACTGCC
>PLRJ01000164.1 GCA_003163855.1 Bryobacterales bacterium
AAGAACGCCATTATGATGATCGATTTTGCGCTGCATGCGGAGCGTAATGAGGGCAAGGCGCCGCGGGATGCGATTTACGAGGCTTGCCTGCTGCGGTTCCGGCCGATTCTGATGACGACGGTGGCGGCGATGCTGGCGGCGGTGTTTGCGCTGGGAACGTGGGGAATATCGGTCATGGGGTCGGTGTTTGGAGCGCTGACGGTGAACCTGCGATTGCGGGAGCTGATGCTGCCGGTCATCATTTATCCCATGCTGGTGCCGCTGTTGATTGGCGCTTCGGAACTGACCGGGTCTCTGTTATCGGCGCAGCCGGTCGATCCAGGTAATTTAATCTGGTTTCGTGTTCTGATTATCTTCGACATTGTGGTTAGCGCGCTAGCGTTGCTGCTGGCCGATACTATCCTGGTGAATTGAACTTGTTATGCCAAGGCTTGCCATAGTCGGACTGCTGGCGCTTCAATCTGCATTGGCCCAGCATCCAACTTTCTACAAAGATGTCCTGCCGGTCCTGCAGCAGCATTGCCAGGCCTGTCACCGTCCGGGCGAGCCCGGTCCCATGCCGCTTCTCGATTACGCCGGCACAAAGCCATACGCGCAGGCGATCAGCCAGGCTGTCGGTTCGCGCATCATGCCCCCCTGGTTCGCCGATCCGGCAATCGGCCATTTCGCGAACGATCGCAGCCTTTCGCCGAGCGACATTCAGACCATCGTTGACTGGGCCAAGGCAGGCGCACCCGCGGGCGATCCGAAGGATGCGCCGAAGCCGGTGAAATGGGTGGAAGGCTGGACCATTGGAAAACCCGAACTCATTTTCGAAGTTCCCACCGCCTTCAACGTCCCGGCTTCGGGCGTTATTCCTTATCAATACGTCATTGTGCCCACGCATTTCACCAAGGACACCTGGATTCACCTGGCCGAAGTGCGCGCGGGCGACAGAGCGCATACCCATCACATTGTTGTTAGCTTGCGTGATCCCGGTTCCACCTGGCTGGCGGGCGAGCCAGTAGGGGTTCCGTTTACTTTGAAACCGCATGAAGGTATGAGCGGTGCTCCCGGTGAGTTCCTGGCGGGCTATGGACCAGGAGCAATGCCCGAGATGCTTGCTCCGGGACAAGCGAAGCTGGTGAAGGCGGGCAGCGATCTCGTTTTCCAACTGCATTACACAACCAACGGTCAGGAGGGTTGCGACCGCAGCCGCGTCGGATTCATTCTCTCCCACGAAGCGCCGCGCCAGCGCGTAGTGATGCTGGCCGCAGCCAATATTCGCTTTATGATTCCGCCCGGAGATCCGGATTACGAGGTGAACGCGCGAATCACGCTTCACTCCGAGTCAAGCCTGATTTCGCTGCTGCCCCATATGCATCTGCGCGGCAAATCGTTCGAGTTTCGCGCGGTTTTTCCCGATGGGCATACGGAGACGCTGCTCCGGGTGCCGCATTACACCTATAGCTGGCAGCTATCTTATTACTTAGCCAAGCCGCTCCGCCTGCCGCCCGGAACCACTATCGAGTGCACCGCCCACTTCGATAATTCAGCCGACAACCCGATGAATCCCGATCCATCGAAGGCGGTTCGGTTCGGGGCGCAGAGCTGGGATGAAATGATGATCGGGTATTTTGAGGTAGCAACGGATTTGAAGAATGGTTTGCGCGAGTTACTGTTGCCGGGACAAGGGAACCCGGCGGCTCACACCATGTAGAGCGTCTGAATCGATAGCGGGATGCTTGACACCGCCCCCATCGTGCGCGTGGTCTTTAGGAGGCTGCAGTGACCTTTGAATCGGGGGCCGCAGTAGTAGCAAGTGCAATCAGCGGCGCCGGGCTGCTTGGATACGGGTTCCATTTGCGAAGTAAACTACGTTCCTGCCAGCGTTGGCCGCAGACAGATGGAGCGGTTACCCAGTCTGGTCTCGACACGGACGACGGCACTCGGATATCTGTAGTTTATGAGTACACCGTGAACGGCACCGGTTACTCCAATAGCCGTATCCAGTTCGGCACTCCAACAACTTATTTCCGAAAGAGCGCTGCGCTAGCGGCCATCAGCCGCTNNTAGTAGCCGTATCCAGTTCGGCACCCCGACAACTTATTACAGGAAAAGCTCGGCGGAAGCGGCCCTCAACCACTACCCAGTGGATTCCCACTTGACGGTTTACTACGACCCCGAAAATCCTGCGGAAGCGGTCCTTGACCGAACCTCACCGGGCGGCCTCGAATACTTCATTACTGGAATCATACTTCTCGTTATGACGGTATTGGTCATACTTTATCCTGCCCACACCACCGACGTGACGAACCCGTAAGTAGGATGCTTTGGGATGACTTAGGAAAGGAGTTCACGATTCTTCGCTTGAGGAGGCTGATTGAGAGCATGTACCCCGTACGATTGCCGTTCTTATAGCGTAATAATCTGAGCTACTGGACTAAAAGCCGCAAATCATTCCGAAGTAGCGGATGTGAAGATCGGTTTGCGTAAGTTGCTGTTGCCAGGGCAGGGGAATCGGCGCACACAATGTAGAGGGGGCTTAGATCTACTGGCAGCCGGGGAAAGGGAGGTGATAGGGATGGCACACGAGCAATGGCTGGATGAAGACCAAGACGACTGCAAAGGCGACGAGTTGGATGCCATGGACGTTGCGGAAGAGTGGATCGCCCGCATCGATGCGGCTCTTCTTGCTCACACGACGACCACGTTTCGAAAGGTGGCAAAGATAGTCACTCTGGCTATGCAATCGCTTCCCGATGCTCCTGAGAAGTTAACGGATTGTTTCTATTCGCAACGCATTAGACATCTGGTGCAGTCGGGTCAGATGGAGTCTCAGGGCAACCTTCGGAGGATGAGGTATAGCGAGGTGCGATTACACAGTCCACCCTTCACAGCATCCGAATTGGAGGAGTTTGTAGCACAAGGCGACTATTGGAAACTTGGTTGCATCTACGCAGATGGGCAGGGAGTGGCGCAAGACTACGTCAAAGCCCTGAAATGGTTCCGCATTGGCGCTGAACGAGGAGACATCTGGTCACAGTACAACGTTGGGCGCTTCTATATGGATGGCTCTGGCGTCCAGAAGAACCTCAAAGATGCATACTTTTGGATAGGTCTTGCTGTGAACGGCTCTGCCGATAAGCGCCCGCTCGGTCATTGGCTCGAACAAATCGGATCAGCACTTGCTGCTTCAGAACGAGCAGAACTGGATAAGCAAATAGCTGCATGGCGGCCAACAACGGGCTTTACAGGGTAACGCATTTCGAAGTGGCCGCGGATCTGAAAAATCGTTGCGCGAGTTGCTGTTGCCGGGTTAGCGGAATCCGGCGACCATACGATGTAGAGTGCACAATCCTAAGTCGGCCCGGCTGGCTCAACGAAACATATAAGTATGGCATTGTGATCTGTAAAGAAAACTTTGAATATTGAGGAAAAACTTCTAAAAGGGGCAAAGTTGGCGAGCGGCGCGGCAACCGATACGGAGGCGGTCCATTTAGGTCTAGAGGCACTGGTTCGCCGCGCTCCCTACCAGCGTCTTAGTAAGCTTCTCGGAAGCGAGCCGTGGAGGCCGCCTGAAGCCAAAGCGATTATCCGTTTATCACGACGCTCCAAGGCGCTCCGCGCGCCGATATCCAGAACCATCCCGCCGCTGTTCGAGTGCTCGCTCTGCCCATTTGATATCTTTCGCAGCCGGCATCTGGAAGCGCAAACGGCACAAGGCCGTGCCGCCGAACGAGTGAGGAACGCGTCAATCAAAGCGGCCTCGGCATGCCCGTCTTGCGCCTGTTCGCCAGACCACCCCCAAAAAGTGCGGTATCATTCAGAAGCACTGAACAACATATCAGAGTACCTCGCTCAAGATGTTGTCGCATCACGATTCGCTTTGTCTATCGGAGCCGTCGATTCGATGTTGAGGGGCATTTCGCCCCGCAGTCGGGAAAGAGCCGCTGATCTCTTTTCCACCTGCTTTTGTTCGAGCGCACACGCCTCCAGCATCGACCTCTCCAAGGACAAAACAACCGTTGAGAATACATTTAATAAACCCGAGCGATATTGCGTTCGGAATCGCAGTCATAACCCCCCGCTGGCTTTATGTGCTGGCATCCGCGACCCCCAAGGCTTATGGCGATCCGCTGATCTGTGATGAAACACTTGAACTGCTCGATCCTGCCAGCATAAACGCCGGCGACGTGGTGGGGATTGGTATCCACACCGGCAACGCCCTGCGCGGCTATGAGTTGGGCAAGATTGCCCGCGACCGGGGTGCCTGGGTTGTCTACGGCGGCATTCACGCCACGCTCTATCCGGACGAGGCGCACGAGCTCGGCTACGCTCATGCGGTGGTCAAGGGCGATGGCGATGTCGTCTGGAAAGATGCCGTAAACGACTGCGTTAAGGGTTCGCCGCAGGCTGTTTATGAAGGCGGCCGTATCGAGCCCGGCGATTTTCTGCCTGCGCGTTGGGACCTGATGCCGGAGGGCCGCTATATGTGGGCCTCGGTTCAGACGGTACGCGGGTGCGCCAAGCACTGCTCCTTTTGCTCGGTATGGCGTACCGATGGCCAGCGTCCGCGCCAGCGCGCTTCCGATGGTGTCATTGATGAAATTGTGCAGTTGCGGCGCAAGGGCTTTCGCTTCATCGCGCTGGCGGATGATAATTTTTATCCGGTTACGCTGACCGATTTGGAAAACGCGCGAAGGCAAAATAACACGGCGAAACTGGCGCAATTGCAGGGCATTCGCGATGACCGGTTTGAATTGATGGAGCGTTTATCCGAACTGCCCAGCGACATGGTCTTCTTCACTCAGATAACTATGGAAGCGGCGGAAGACACGGCTTTCCTGGATGCGATGAAGAAGGCGCGCGTGAAAGGCGCCCTGGTTGGAGTGGAAGCGGTAACCGCGGAAGGTCTTAAAGCTGTCTTCAAAGACTTCAATTTATCCGGCGACAAACTGGTGCAGCGTCTGAAAACGTTTCGTGAGCACGACGTGCATGTGCTTGGTTCGTTCATCTTTGGCCTGCCAACCGACAAGCCCGATACTTTTCAAGCTACCGCTGCCCTGGCGCTGAAAGCAGGCATTACGTTCGCCCAGTTCGTGATGATGACGCCATTTCCAGGAACGGTCGATTTCGAAAAATGGGAGAAGGCGCAGAATGAAAATCCCACATTCGTGGACGGCATTCCCATCACCCGCTACTGGCTGATTCCGGCCTCCAAGCGTCCGAAAATGTTTACCCCGCATCCTAATATGAGCGCGAGTGAAATTAGCGACCGTACGCAAGGCGTATGGGACAAGTTCTATGATCTGAAGTCCATCTGGAAACGCTCCGATTGTGTTAAGACGTTGAAGGCGCGCCTTGCCTTCTTATTCGTGTCCCGGCTTTATCGCCAGATGTACGCAAAAACCGGAATCAGCAGCGATAGCGCGCGCCAGAAGCGGGCAAACATTGTGGCAAGGTGGCTGGCGAAACCGACGCGCCGGTTGTTCCAGGCCAAGCCCATGCCCGACCTGCAGCTGGTTCGCAAGCGTGAGGCAGTGCTGGCCGGCGCCGACGGTTCATTCACTATTTTGAAGTGACTCGCTTGGCAGTGGTTTGGTGCCCTTCACCACCACGCGTGCCGGATTGCCCATCGCCACGGCATAAGCCGGAATATCGCTAACCACGACGCTGTTCACGCCGACAACCGCGCCCTCACCAATCGTGACACCTTTCAGGATGAAGGCGTTCTGGCCGATCCAGGCCCGCCGGCAGATGCGCACCGGCTTGATTTCCTCAGGGCGCGGCGGCAGGTCGGCAATCCGCTCCCACATGTCTTTTGGGTGAGCGTCAGTATCCATGAAGCGAACGCCTGAGGCCACGTTCACGTCGTCCTCAATGACAATCTCCTTGTTGACGACGAATGAAACGTTGTGCCCGATGTCTACGCGGTTTCCCAGAATGAGTTTGGGCTCATCGAAAATGCGGCCGCTGAAGATATCCACCTTGCCAAAGAAATTCACGTCATCGCCGATGTAAATCTTGGCGTGGCTAATGACGTAGGGGAGCTTTGTCATGGAGAAACGTTTTCCGATCGACTCACAACGACCCCGAAAGAGCGGTTCGCTGTATAGGTAAGCACCGGCGCGCCGAAAACCCTCCATGACGCTTTGATGCAGCGTGTACAACCGCCCCAGCACTGGATTCAAGAAGAGCGGCAGCGGCAGGTTCGCCGTCATCACTCCTTTTACCGTCCTGTTCAGAAAGCGGAAGAACGGAGTCTCGCCGCGTTTCAGCTTCAGCAGGAAGGAATCAGCCACTATGCGCTCTCCAATAGTTCCACCAACAGGCGTTCGGCGGTCATAACCCAGGCAATGCGGCGGCCTTCAAAGGCAACGGCAGGCTTCGGACGTTTCGCGATGATGCCGCCTTGGGCCCGCATGGCAGCAAGTTCGTGGTCAAGATTGTCTGTCTCGTAACAGACATGGTGCAAGCCGCCCCCTTTTTCCTGCAGGAATTTCAGGACAGGGGCATCGGGCGCATTCGGCTCAACCAGTTCAATCTGCGTTTGATTGTCGCCGGTGGATAGGAAAGTAACTTTGACTTTCTGATTGGGATCTTCGAATACTTTGCCGTCCCAGGTGGCGTTGAGCGATTGCACGAACCCCCCGGCTGAATGCTCAATATCTTTCACAACGTAGCCGACGTGATGCATGCGAAGCACAGCTTAGGCGACCTGTGCGTTTGTTTGAAGATAGGCGCAAACTTTGTCGAACGAATCCAGATCGGCCAGCGCATCCAGATCCATTTCGATTCCAAACTCGTCTTCAATTACGTTCACCAGCGTAATGGCCGCCACAGAATCCCACTCTGCGAGATTGGCTTGTGACGCGGCCAGGGCCTGCTGCTCCGACAGATCCGGAAAGACGGTTTGGAAGCAACTCACCAGCCGGGTTTTGAGATTATCCATTTACTTCAACTCTCTTTCCTTCTTTGACGCTATGGTACAGAGGTGGGCAGAATCGTTGGAATTGCTCGCGAGTCAGCAGACCGTCAGCCGCCGAAAGCGAGCTAAGAAAGTCGCTAAATGGGCCGTTTTTGGCGGTCTTGGCGAACGAAAATTCTATGGCATCCACTGCATAATGGTCGAACAACAGGCGCAGGCACTGGTGCTCAATGCGCCGGGCGAAGGCACGGCAGCTGAGAACCCAAACGTCCAAATGCAGCGTGCGGCCTTCCTGCTGGCCTTGCAAGACAGAGATTTTGCCTAGCGGCCCAAACTTGTCTTCATAACTGATCGCGACGCAGACGGCATCGTTATGCAGCAACTTTTTGGCCCACTCTGCCTCGGTGTAGCGAATGCCATTCAGATTGAACTGGTTGGTCTTGTTTACCAGTTCGAGGGATCGCGCATCCGGCTGTTCGGGAAAGTCGAACGAGACGACTGCGTTTAGGCTCTTGAGGAAATCTTCGGAGGAACTGCCCGCGCTGGAGGCTCGGAACTCGGAAGAACGGCGGATACTGGCCGCTCGCAGAGAATCTTCTTCTGATAAGCTGCTTTTGCCAAAAAGGTCGCGCAGGCGGCGGAGCATTTCGTAACCGCCGAACTGAATACATTCGATGCCTGGATGCGCAGCCGCAACTTCGGCCAACTCGAGCGGGCTGTCATCGACAAAAACTACGCTGTCGGCGGAAATATTCCAGCTTTGAAGAATGCGGGCGACTGAACCCGATTTCGCCTCCCAATGCACTTCCATGGGGAAAAGGGACGACGCGGGGATAAGGATGTCTTCACGTTCTAGGGCCTGTTGAACAACTGCGGCGTCGTTCTTGCTGGCCACGGCAACCAGGACTCCTTCCTGGGCGAAGCTTGCCAGCAGCTTTTGATAGACGCCGTGGAGTGCCGTGTGGCTGGTTAAGTCCCAACTGACGTTCTCAGGACCCAGCTCTCCCACCAGACCCGACCAAAGCGTGTCATCGAGATCCGTGATGAGGCCTTTCTTTGGAGGCGCTGATAGCAACAGTTGGGCGAGCGCCGAAGCGACAGCGCCCGCGTGGCTAAGCGTGTAAGGAAGCCCGGTCAGCAGATCGGACTTTAGATCGAAGCGCTGTGCCGCCGATGATTCTTCGGCGAGGCGGCGAGCGTTCACCACACGGGCACTTGGCAGTGCCTGCAATTCGTGCGCGAAGGTTGCAAGCATGTCGTCGAGCGCAAGTTCAGCGTGGCTCGCCTGCCAGCCGGGTGTGTGGAAGAGTGGCGGAAGAGGCAGCGTAGGCATGCATACGGCGACTGGGATTCCGCGCGGCATAGCTTCCAAGGCCGCTTTTATTCGCTGCAAGACGCTGGGCAGTGAGGAGAGTATGTCGCTCACTGCCGCCCCGCCCCAAGCCCCGCTCGAACGAAAACCGAGCCTCGGGTCGAGGTCGGACCATTCGATAACTAGAGCGATAGCGTCTGAGGTGGTGTCACCGAGTCGCTCAAGCGCTCCGGCAAGGTCGCCATAGAGGCCGGTGGAAACCTCGACACGGCGCTCAGGCAGCCGTTGTTGCAGGTGTGCGCCCAGAAAGGTGGAAAGATGCAGCGGAGTAAAACCACATGCCAGCGTTACCGGGAAAGGTTTGCTCGTTTTGCCAGCGGCATGCAGAATTTTAAGCGCCTCTGTGATTCGCACTAGCTTTCATTTTAGTGGCAGCGTCCGGCTGAAAATCTCGCCGCTGGCATAGGATGTTAAGGGAGTCAGATGCGATTACAGGTGTTTGGTTGGGCTATTGCCGGCATGTTGCTGGCTGCGCAAGGGCGCGCGGCCGTATTCGACGTGAAGGCTTACGGCGCCACAGGCGATGGCAAGACCGAAGAGCGTGACGCCATCAACAAGGCGATAGAAGCGGCCAGCCAGGCTGGAGGAGGAACGGTTTATTTTCCAGCAGGCAGCTACCTAAGCGGCTCTATCCGCCTGAAGAGCAACATATGTCTGCAATTCGATGCGGGTGCGCGCCTGGTCGCTTCCGCCAAGCCGTCCGAATACGATGCGCCTGAGCCCAACCAATGGGATAAGTTCCAGGATTTTGGACATAGCCATTTTCATAACAGCCTCATCTGGGGTGAAGGGCTGGAGAATGTCTCGATTCTGGGCAATGGCTTAATCGATGGCAAAGCCCTCTCACGCGGCGAACCCGGCGGCACCGGGAACAAGACGATTGCGCTGAAGCTTTGCCGCAACGTGACACTGCGCGATTTCTCCGTTCTTATGGGCGGTCACTTCGCCCTTCTTGCCACCGGCGTGGATAACCTGTCCATTGACAATTTAAGAATCGATACCAATCGCGACGGCCTCGATATCGATTCATGCCGCAACGTTCATATCTCAAACACCAGCGTCAACTCACCCAATGACGATGCGATTGTGTTCAAAGGCACGCATGCGCTCGGTTATGCGCGATCGTCGGAGAACGTAACCGTAGTGAATTGTTTTGTCAGCGGCTACGATGTCGGCACGCTGCTGTATGGAACATATGGGCGCAATTTAAAATACTCGCCCGATCGCGATGGCCCTACCGGGCGCGTGAAAATCGGCACCGAGTCCGAGGGCGACTTTAAGAACTTCGTCATTTCCAACGTGGTTTTCGACCGCTCGCGCGGGCTCGCCTTGGAGTCGGTGGATGGCGCCCATATCGAAGACATTTCTATTTCGAATATCACCATGCGCGATGTTTCGAATGCTCCTGTTTTCATCCGGTTGGGCAGCCGCATGCGCGCTCCGGAAGGCGTGCAAGTCGGATCTATTCGCCGGGTCAGTATCAGTAATGTCATTGCCTACGAGGCCGATGCCCGCTATGCTTCCATCATTACGGGCATTCCGGGGCACGAAGTAGAAGATATAAAGCTCAATAATATTCGGCTGGTGTATCGGGGCGGCCTCACGCTGGAAGATGTTGCCAGGCAGCCGGTCGAGTTGGTGAATACATTTTTCTTTAGAGCATCCGGCGGCGTCCCGCCACGGGAACCATTCGACACGCCCGAGCGTGAGAAGGAGTATCCGGAACCGTCAATGTTCGGTTTGGTGCCGGCGTATGGGTTCTTTCTGCGCCATGTCAAGGGAGTCGAGCTGAACGACGTTGAAGTTAGCTTTTTGCAGGAAGACAAGCGTCCCGCGTTTGTGCTGAACGATGTGCAGGGTGCGGAGTTCGATCATGTGAAGGCGCGGAAGGCAGCAGGCACAGCCACGTTTGTGATGCGGCACGTTGAAGATGTTTTGATTCGCAATTCGTTTCCGCTCGCGGACGATCATGTGGCCAAAGCGGATAAAAAGCAGATTGAATAAGGCAATCAGGCAGCCGGGAGAAGGAACTCCAGCAGCGCGGCTGTGAATTGCGAAGGTTGATCGATGTTGGAAAGATGGGCCGCGTGCAGCAATAAGGAACGGGCGTCGGTAATGCCATTGGTGAGGACTTCTCCGTGCCCGGTCCAGGGCGTAGATTGATCTTCATCGCCGCTAATTACCAGCACCGGTAATTTGATTTTGTCCAATAACGGGCGATTGTCCATGTCGCGGACGGCGGAGCAGCAACCTGCGTAGCCGGCTGGATCAGTAGCCAGCAGAACCGCTCGAATGGATTCCGCGTAGGGGTCTCTTGCGGCCAGGGTGGATGCCGCGAAAAAACGCTGCATTACAACTTCTTCAATGGCCTTCATGCCTTGCTGCATAACGGTTGCCCGGCGCGTATCGAAAATAGCGGGGTCGGCCATTTTGGGTGAGGTATTTGCCAGCACCAGCCGTTCTAATTTACCCGGGACGTTTGCGGCTATCCACTGGCCAATCATTCCGCCCAGCGATAGGCCGCAGTAGCCGAAGGTCCTGAAGCCAGCGCTGTTGGCAACGGCAAGAACGTCCCCGGCAAGTAGTTCAATGGAATATTCGGAAGGGGAACTGTCCGATGCGCCATGTCCTCGCAGGTCCAAACGTAGGATTTGGAAGTGAGGCAAAAGAGCAGGCATTTGGGCATCCCACATACCGTGGTCGGCGCCAAGTGAATGTACCAGAACCAGCGGAGGTTTGCCGGAGGTTCCTTCCACGCGGTAGTAAATCCGAAATCCTTGCGAGAGGGCGAAAGGCATCAGCTACAAGATTATGCGACAGCTCGACGACTGCTCGAGCCGGTTGCCGTGATCGCGCTCCGTACGCCTCGACCGAAACTAGGTGTTGCCGCCGCCGCTTTGGTTGATGGGTCCTGAGATGTCCTGTGTGCCAACTGCAGCGGCCTTCGCTTTTGGGCTGGCGGCAGACTTCGGTTTTGCGGCCGTCTTCGACTTCTTTGTTGCCTTCTTGGTAGTTTTCGTCGCCATGTTTCTCCAATTTGCTCAATGAGACTTATGCAGCAGAACTACATCGCTGCTGATTACTCCTGACACTAGAGCAAGCCGAGTACCATCCTGACTCCAGCGAAAATCGGAGATTTGCTGGCCCGAAGCACGCAGCAGAAGACGCGTTGTTCGATCGGCCAAGTTAAAGCGCCAGATCTCATCATCGCCGCGCACGGCGTCGACAAAATCAAGAGCCCGTCCGTCGGGACTCCAACGCATGTACATTGCCTCGGTAGCGGGCAGTTGCGATAGATCTTGCTTGATAGAACCGTCGGCAAGGCTGAGGACGGCAACTCGCCATAGGCCATCGTAATTTTCGCGAATCTGGCAAGCGATCGACTTGCCATCAGGCGAGATCACCGGACTGCGCGATTGCAGGCGCGACAACTGCGTGGATTTTCCATCTGACAGGATCATCTTATTGACAGAAGGCGAATTGGCCTTAAAGGAGGCATAAACAAGCACTTTGCCGTCCGGAGTTACGTCGGCATTTCGGTCGAAGCCGGCCCCATAGGTGAGTTGCTTGGATCGGCCGGTGGAAGTATCAAGCTGCCAGAGGTTGCTGTTGCCGCCACTGGCGGCGCAGTTCGAGGTAAAGACAATCCGTCCGCTGCCGGGTATGGCGACAGGATTTTGCCGCAAGCAGTCACCGCCCTGCAACAGGATGCGCGACTTGCCCGGGGCGCTCGATGCCGACAGCGCTACACCGTTGGCGGTTTGTTCCGCCAGCAGGAGGCCGCCGTCTCCAGCCCAGCCAAAGGACAGAACCGAGTCGGTGTCCAGCGGCCAACGGTTCAACGTCTGCAGCGATTTCTCATTGGCCACCCACAAGGAAGCAATCCGGTCGCTTGTGGTTACGGCCGAGAGCGTTGAGGCATTTTGCGAGACGCTGATGCCGCCGCTCACCGCTAGGGGCAGGGAATTGCTGGCGTGCCACGCGCCTTCGTGGATGAAAAGTTGTTGCAGCGCTCCATAGGTCTGGTTCTTCCCGGTTCCTATCCCCACCAAGCCGACCAGGCTGCCGTGGTTCAGCCATGCGGGTCCCGTGACCGCCCGGAAAGGAATTAGGAATTCCTTCATCATGCGCCCTTCTGGCGACAAAAAGGTTAGCGTTGGCCTTAGTGTGTTCTGCAGATCGGTCTTGTTCACTATCACCGCGAGCATTTTGCCGTCAGGCGACCAGGACAGTTTGCCGCCGATGTGCGTGTCGTATTTTTCCAAAATCACCCGCTGATCGCCGGTGTCGTCGGTGCGGGCCAGCACAACCATTTCGCGATTGGCGCGCTTATCGTCGCGCCGCAGAAAGGCGAAGCGGCCACCATCGGGCGCGAAGCAGACGGGGCCGTCAATATCGTCCAGCACGAACTTTGCTTCCGCCGCTTCTACGCGCGTTGCGTAAAGGCGTCCCCAGTCGCGTTCGTCGTGGATGGTGAAGTAAAGCGCGCTGCTGTCCGGCGCAAAGCTGAAGCCGAAGAAAGTTCCTGAATAAGGAGGAAGCATTTTTTCGGTTTTGGAGGCGAGGTTCAGCAAATGAATGCGGTCGCGCTCGCGCCGCGTGGTCGTGTAAGCCAGGTATTTGCCGTTGGGGGAAAGAAGCGCACCCCCGATGTCGCCCCGGTGGGTCACTTGTTCGACACGGGCTGGAGTGAACCAGTCCGGACCCAGCAGGCGTTCGCGTCCGTAGAAAGGCCACCACCAGAGGGCGAATGCGGCAATCATGCCTGCCAGAGCCGCCAGGATGGGTAACATTTTCCTGCGCTTGCCGGTCGTGGCAGGAATTCCGAAGCTGGCAAACATGCGCTGCCGGCGCAGTATCTGCGAGGGCGTTTCCAACGCCTCTAAAGCCGCATGAAACTCGTTCGCGGTTTGATAGCGCTTGGTCGGCTCCTTGGCCAGGGCTTTCTCTAAGATTTTTGTGACGCCGGCCGGAACACCGCTGGGCGGCTTGAAGGGCGGAACCACGTGGTCCAGTATCGCGACGATGATATGGCTCTCGGTGGGTCCGTCGAAGGGCAGGCGCTTTGAGAGCATTTCATAGAGGATGACTCCCAGACTCCAGAGGTCGGTGCGCTGGTCCAGCGGTTCGCCGCGTGCTTGTTCCGGCGACATATACTGCACAGTGCCCGCTACTACGCCAGCAGCACTTAGCGGTTCGTAGGACGGTGCCATGTAGCCATCGGCTACGAACTTTGCCAGGCCGAAGTCGATTACTTTTACAAAGCCGTCGGGCCGCAGCATGACGTTGGCCGGCTTCAAATCGCGGTGGACGAGGCCAGCGGCATGGGCGGGCACCAGGGCCGACGCAACTTGGCGAGCGATGTCGAGAGCGGCCGCGGCTTCCACCAGGTTGCGTTCCAGCGCGTGCCGCAGCGTTGTGCCTTCCACGAACTCGCTGGCGATGAAGGGCTCGCCTTCAGCTTCGGCAATGTCATAGATGGTCAGGATATTGGGATGGTTAAGACTGGAGGCGGCGCGCGCTTCCAGTTGCAGCCGGGCCAGCATTTCAGAGTCGGCCTTTAGGCGCGGCGAGAGAAATTTGAGCGCGGCGTGGCGGCCGAGTTTGGTATCTAGCGCGAGATAGACCGAGCCCATGCCGCCAGCTCCCAGCCGTCGCAGGATGCGATAGCTGCCGTAGGTTCGCCCATGGCGCGGATCGGAGGCGACCACGGTTTCGGCGAGAGACGGGTCTACTGCGGTCGGAGCAGGATTAAGCCCGCGACCGCTAAGTCGCTTGATCGCGGTGGTTATGTCGCTGCGCAGGCTTGCCATGCTTAACTCAGCAGTTTAGCCGAGTTTCATGTTAATTGGGGCGGTCGCCCGCGCCGCCGGCGAAACCCTTGGTGCGGTCTCTACTATTTATTGGTGACTTAGCTCTTTAGGTGCAAGCTGTTGTGGATGGCATAAAGCGCAAGCTCCAGCCGGTCCGAAACACCTAATTTGTCGAAGACGTTGTGTAGATGGTTCTTCACCGTCTGTTCTGTGATGAACATCTTCTCAGCAATCTCTTTGTTTTTGTATCCCTGGGCTATCAGGATGATGATCTCGCGTTCGCGCTGGCTCAATTGAGCGCGCTCACGCGTTGTTTTTCCGTTGGTAGCCGGCGGAGCAAAATCTCCCGGGGAAGCGAACTGGCGGATGACAGCCGCAGTCGTGTTTGAATCCAGCCAGATCTCACCCGCATAGACTTTCGAAATGCTGCGCTCGATCAGGGTTGGCGACGATTCCTTGGAGAGAATACCGGAACACCCCAGCTTCATCGCTTCGACGAAGCCATCTTTGTTGTCACCTGAGGAAAATAGGATCACCTTGGAGCGCGGCGCGCGCGTGTGGATGCTGCGCAGTGCCGTCAGCCCGTCCACGCGAGGCATGCGCAGGTCCATGATCACCACGTCCGGATCGAGGGTGACAGTCTTTTCGATTGTTTCCATTCCGTCGGATGCTTCCCCGACTATTTGAATGTTGTCGTGTTGAGCCAATACTGCGCGCAGCCCTTCCAAAACGATGGGTTGACCATCGGCTATTAAAACGCGAATTGGCGAAGTTGACATCAGCGTATCCAAAACCCTCTCATCGGTACTCTTGTACTGTACTTCCCAGTCCCTCGATCCCTAATTNNCTACCTAAAGTACTATTCGACCTAGATCCCTGGTTTCTAGAGGGCAACAGGGAACTATTTTGCGCTCTCAACTATATTTAGCGCGAAAAACACGACGAGCCTGCCAAAAATGTGCCTAGTAGATTGCATGGGACAGCATTTTGGCCGTCCGTTAAAATAAGTTCATGGCAAAACTGTCGATCAGGGACCTCGATCTCAAGGACAAGACACTTTTTATCAGGGTCGACTTCAACGTGCCTTTATCGGCCGATGGCAAGGAAATCAGCAGCGACAAACGGATCCGTGCCTCCCTTCCTACTATTCAATACGCCTTGGAACATTGTGCCGGCGTAATTTTAGCGAGTCATTTGGGGCGTCCGAAAGGCAAACCGCGGCCGGAAATGAGTCTGCGCCCGGTGGCGGCGCGCCTTTCGGAGCTCTTAGGACGTCCGGTGACCATGGCGCCTGATTGTATCGGTGCCGAGACGGGCAAGCTTCGGCCCGCTCCTGGCAGCGTTCTGTTGCTGGAGAATCTGCGGTTCCACAAAGAGGAAGAGGAAAACGATCCTGAATTCTCGAAACAGCTGGCTTCGTTAGCCGATGTTTATGTCAACGACGCCTTTGGATCGGCACATCGCGCCCACGCATCGACGGTGGGAATGGTTTCCTATATGCCGCTGGCCGCGGCCGGGCTGCTGATGGACCGTGAAATCGAGTGGATGACAAAAGCCACCAGGAATCCCGAGCGCCCATGTGTCGCGCTGCTGGGTGGTGCCAAGGTCTCGGACAAAATTGAGGTTATTCAGAATCTCATCAAGGTTGTCGACACCCTGCTGATTGGCGGCGCAATGGCGTACACGTTCATGCGCGCCAAGAACGAAGCAACCGGTAAGTCCCTGGTAGAAGAGGATAAAATCGAGCTGGCGCGCGAGCTGCTTGCTTCCGTGGGCGAGAAAATCATGCTGCCGGTGGATCACGTGGTGGTGCGGGAAATCAAGCCCGGGGCCCCAAATGAGGTGGTTACCACCATAGCTGCCGATCAAATCGGCGTGGATATCGGCCCGCAGACGGTGGAAGCTTATTCAGCGGTCATCCAGGCCGCCAGGACCATTATCTGGAATGGGCCCATGGGTATCTTTGAAATGCCGCCTTTTGATAAGGGTACAGTGGCGTTGGCCAAAGCTGTGGCAAACGCCGATGCTGTGTCGGTGGTGGGTGGAGGCGATTCCGAGAAGGCTATTAAAACGGCTGGGGTTTCCGACAAGATTACCCATGTTTCTACCGGCGGAGGAGCTTCGCTTGAGTTCCTTTCCGGTTTGGACCTGCCGGGGGTCGTGGCGTTGACGGATAAGTCTGCTGCGGCGACTTAGCGCAAAACCCGGACTGCTGTACCGGTTTTACACCGGCCTAAACGCCCAAGCGCCGTTTCAGTTGCCGTTGGCATAGCACAAGTCCTTAACTAGCGCGCCTAATGCCATGAATTCGTTCAGATCGGTGGCCTTGCGGAAAAAAACGGCTCCGTGCCGCAGGGCCGCCTCTATTTCCCTCCGGGATTCCGAGGAACTCATCATGATGATCGGTATACGGCCGCAATGTTCATGCTGCCTTATTGCTTCCAGAACGGCATCGCCATCGTGGCGCGGCAGGTTTTGATCCAGCAAAGCGATATCGGGACAGTCTTCCTGCTGAAAAGCGACTACCGACCGTAGCGCTTCTTCCCCGTCTTTCGTCTGCAGCAGATGAAAGTTCAAGCCGTGCTGCTGCAGCGCCATCTCAATCAGAAAAACGTCGGCACTGTTATCCTCCGCGATAAACACACGGATGGGACGATCTATAGATGCAGCCATTTTCAGTGCCACTCTCCTACGCGAAAACAATACCTAGGAATATAGCTCCATTATCCATAGTCGTAAAGGTTCATGGGCGTAAACAGTGGCAAAATGGTGTACAACAAGGACTGAATATTTACTAGGGCTAAAGACAAGATGCTTCCCACAAGGTGCCTACCCCTATATGGACCCCTGTTCCGCCACGAACCTACCAGCAACAGTGGCATACTTGCTTTACAACCTTATCATCAAGCGGTAACATGGGGGCACCCCCGAGAGATCTTGCCAAGGAAGGTAACTCCTTTTGCTCAAGCTTAAGCGCGTCGAGATACACGGGTTCAAGTCGTTCTACGACCGGACGGAAATGAAGTTTAACGGCCAAGGCATCGCGGCCGTGGTGGGCCCTAATGGTTGCGGAAAGTCGAACCTTAGCGATGCCATTAGCTGGGTACTCGGCGAGCAATCGGCCAAGAGCCTGCGCGGCGCGCGCATGGAAGACGTGATTTTTGCCGGAACGCGCGATCGCAAGGCGTTGGGCATGGCGTCGGTGACCATGACGCTGGTGCCGGATGAGGCAAAGATTGCGCTCGCCGATGCGGCGCTGCCTCCACCGCCGCCTGAGGTTGCCGCCGAGGCGGCCGAGGCTGAGCCGGCACCCGAAGCAACCGCTCCCGTTGACAGAACCGACGTTGTCAAAACGGCCGTGCGCAGCGGCGAAGTCACCATCACGCGGCGGCTCTATCGATCCGGCGAAAGCGAATACCTCATCAATGGCCGCACCGCTCGGCTCCGCGACATCCAGGACCTGTTTCTAGGCACCGGACTTGGACCGGAGAGCTACGCCATCATCGAGCAGGGCCGCATCGGCCAGATACTCAGCAACAAACCGCAGGATCGCCGCGCCGTTATTGAAGAAGCCGCGGGGATCACTCGCTTTAAGACCCGTAAGCGCCTCGCTGAAGCCAAGCTGGAAAGCGCCAAGCAGAATCTGTCGCGCGTTTTCGACATCTTGGAAGAAGTCACCCGCCAGGTTAATTCGCTAAAACGTCAGGCGGCTAAGACCAAGCGCTACGGCGAGCTGAAAACGGAAGCGACCGGCTTTTTACGCCAGGCACTGGCCGCCAAGTTTCAAATGCTCGAGCGTGAAAGTGCACGCCTCGTAATTGAGCTGAATCTTGCTTCCACCGAACTGGAGCAGGCTAAAAGCTCTATCGCCGAACGCGAGACCCAGCAGACGACGGTGCTGGAGCAGTCGTATGCGACCGAGCAGCAATTGACGTCGGCACGCAAGCTCCAGGCGGACCTGAACCTCGAGAGCCAGCGTTCGCGTGGCCAGTTGGAGTATCAACTCCGCCAGATTCAACAGATTGACGGGCGCCTCGCCAGCGGAGCCAGCGAAGCCCAGTCACTGGAACGGCAGCAAAATGAACGCGCCGCGGAACTGGAACAGCAATCGGTCGAATTGGCGGCACTCGAGGGTGAGTTTGCCACTGCGCGTGAACAGTTGGACGGGAAATCGGCTGAACGCCAGGAAGTGCAAGGCCGCCTGGCTGAGCACGAGCGGAGTCTGGAATCGGCGCGCCAGCGGGTTCTCCGTCTGCTCGGCGAAGCTTCCAGCCTTAAGAACCGCATTACCCAGGTGGAAGCGCAGTTGGCTTCCGCCGATCGTGATACTGCGCGCGCACAAGCCGAAGAGACACAGTCGGTTAGCGACTTGGAACGCATCCAACGCGTTAAGGGTGAACTCGGCGAACGGTTGAGCGCGCGTCAGACCGAACTGATGTCCGTCACCGACATGCGCAAGGACGTAGAAGGTGAACTGCAGCAGCGTCGCGGCCAGTTAAACGAGAACCGCCAGCTGGTCGAACGTCTGCGCGGCGAATTCTCGCGCGCCAAAGCGCGGCACGATTCCCTCGAAGAAGTCATTCAGCACCGCAGCTATACCACCGAAAACGTCAAGCGTCTCTTTACGGCAGTGGAGAAAGGCCAGACGCACGATTTTAAACCCGTCGGAGTGCTGGCCGACTTCCTGGAAGTCGACCCGCAATTCGAGAAGGCCACGGAAGAATTTCTGCACGACGAGCTTGATTTCGTTGTCGTCAGTAACTGGGACGATGCCGAACGCGGCATCGAACTCATGCGCGGCCAGCTCGACGGGCGCGCCACCTTCCTGGCCGAGCACACCGGCAGCGAAGCTGACGCAGCCACCATTGAGCTGGCTGCGCCCAACGCCCCCGAAGGCTCGTTAACCCGCCTCACCGACGCCCTGCGCTTCAGCAACGGCCTGACGCATTTCCCCAGGCACTGGCTGCCGCGCATCGCCAACTGCTACATCACGGCCGACCGCGGTCTGGCGCGCCAGCTAGCCAGCCAGTGTCCGCATTGCTGGTTCTTAACCACCGACGGCATCAACTATCACGGCCGCGCGGTCAGCGGAGGCAAGAAAAGCGGCGCTGGTCCACTTGCCCTCAAGCGTGAGTTGCGTGAGATTACCGCCCTGGTGCAGACCCGGCAAGCCGAATTGGCGGCTGCCCAGCGGCAGTTGGCCGAAACGGAACAGCGCATCAGCGAACTGACTGAGCATTTGGAACATCTGCGCGGCCGCCAGCAGGCGCAGGAAAAAGAAGTCATCGCCATGGATCTCGAAAGCCGCAAGCTCGGCGAGGAGTTTCAGCGTGTAAATGGCCGTCTGTCGCATGCGCGGCTGGAGTTAGACCGGCTTTCGCGCGACCGCGTCAAGCTGAACGAGAGCGTGGAACTCGACCGGCAGAATCTGTCCGCGCGGGAAGCTTCGCGCTCCGAAGAAGAGCAGGGCCTGGAAGCGGCGCGCGAACATCTTAGCGGCTTGCAGGCGGAACTGGCACGCATCAGTGAAGAACATTCCGGCCTGCGCGCCAATCTCGCCAGCCTCGATGAGCGCCGTCGTTCCATCGGCAGCGTCCGCAGCCGGTTGGAGAACCAGGTTCGCGAATTCGCCAATCGGCGCACAAATCTGCAGAATGAGACCGAACGTCTGGCTGCGGAGCGCGCGCAGTTCTTGAACAGCAACGGCGGCTTGGAAGCGCGCGTGGCGGAACTCAATCAGCAGATTGCCGAGGTCGAAGGCAACGTTGCCAACCTTGCCGCTGTGGAAGCGGAACTGCGGCTGGCTCTGGCCGCGTCGGAAGAAGAATTGAAGCGCCTGCGAGCTGCCGCGCAAAGTGGGCACGATCGGCGGACCGAATTGCAGGTTACGCTGGCGCGCGCCGAAAGCGACCTGAAACACCTCGAAGAAACGGCACAAAAAGAGCTCGAAACCACGCTGCCTGAACTGGTTGCTGGTGTCGAGACCATCCCCGATGCAGACCAACTGAACCACATCGACGCCCAGTACATGGAAGTTCGACGGAAGATTGAAGCGTTAGGGCCCGTGAATCCAACC
>PLRJ01000098.1:0-10765 GCA_003163855.1 Bryobacterales bacterium
TCGGTCGCCGATGTATACGGGGCAGATTGCGGGAGTGGGGCCGCGGTATTGCCCGTCGATTGAGGACAAGATCGTCAAGTTTCCCGACAAGACGCAGCACCAGTTCTTTCTGGAGCCGGAGGGGCTGGATACGCATGAGGTTTATGTGAACGGCATGTCTACTTCCATGCCAATTGATGTGCAGGCGGCAATGGTGGCGTCCATTCCGGGTTTGGAAGACGCCGAGATGATCCGGCCCGGCTATGCCATCGAGTATGATGCCGTGGATCCGCGCGAACTGAAGCACACGTTGGAAGTGAAGTCCATTGACGGGCTGTTTCTTGCCGGGCAGATCAATGGCACTTCGGGCTATGAGGAGGCGGGATGCCAGGGAATTGTGGCCGGCATCAACGCGGCCTGCAAGATTAAGGGCGTTGCGCCGCTGGAATTTGAGCGCAGCGACGGCTATGTGGCGATTTTGATTGACGATCTGGTGACCAAGGGTGCGGATGAGCCTTACCGGATGTTTACTTCGCGGGCGGAGTTCCGGCTGCGGCTGCGAATCGACAATGCGGACGAGCGTTTGACGCCGATGGGGCGGCGGGTTGGATTGGTTAATGACGATCGATGGGCGCAATTCGGCAAAAAGCAGGAGCAGAAGGAGAAGATTCGAGCATTGATGGAGCGGTTTCGGGCCAGTGCGGTGGCGGAGTATGTGGGTTCAGAGGCGGCGAGCGATAATCCGGTTTTGTCGGCTTGGATTCGACGGTCGGAGGCGAGTCTGACCCAATTGCGGCCATGGATCGCCAAGCAGATTGGCGAGGGACCGGTGCATGATGTGCTCACCACGGTTGAAACGGAGTTGAAGTATGCCGGCTATATCACGCAGCAGGAGAAGCAGGTAAAGCGGCTGGAGGGTTGTGAGAACCGGCAGATTCCAGAGGAGTTTGTTTATGACGGCATTCCGGGGCTATCGACGGAGGTGAAGCAAAAGCTGGGGCGGGTTCGGCCACGCAGCCTTGGGCAGGCGCGTCGGATTCCGGGGGTAACGCCTGCTGCAGTTGCAATTTTAGATGTTTATTTGAGCTTGGGGCAGGAAGCGATAGCATAGGGCTATGGGTTGGGCACGGGCGTAGGAGGCCTCGATGAGATGTCTTTAACAGAAGAGGATAAAGAGTGGATCACGGGGCTTCTGGAGAAGCAGTTGCAGAAGCAGATGGTGGTCTTCGCGACAAAGGAAGAACTCGAGCGGGTGGAGACGCGGCTGTTGACGGAATTTCATAAGTGGGCTTCCCCGACTGACTCCCGGCTTCCGGCTTTCAAAGAAGCATTACATACGCTCGATCTGGAATTTGATCGGCTTAGTGATTGCGTCACTGTGGTGGAAGGGCGGAAGAGCTCTTAAGTGTAAGTCCGGTTTGGGCGATGTTTCACGTGAAACATTCAGTTTGGCTTTGAACCGTAAAACGTCCCCTGATGTTTCACGTGAAACATTAGGTCGGCATGATAGTCTTTGGGAGACACGCAGAATAGCACCGACCGAAGTGTTCCCCCGCCTCCGCGCTCCTTTCTGCTGTGCGAGTACTAAGTGGCCCACGTAATCTCCATCGCAAATCAAAAAGGCGGCGTAGGTAAAACTACTACCGCGATTAATCTCACGGCAGCGTTAGCCGCTTCTGAATGTTCCGTACTCCTTATCGATTCCGATCCCCAAGGTAACTCCACCACCGGGCTGGGGATTGCAAAACCGGACGAACAGAAAACCACGTACGACGTTCTGCTCCACAATGCACCGATTGCGGAGGCGATTCTTCACACGGATGCTGGAGTTGACTTACTTCCCGCCGATCAAAACCTAGTCGCCACGAATCTGGACCTGGTAGACCAACCCGACCGCGAGAAACGACTTCGTAGCGCAATAGCTTCGGTGTCTGACAAATATCAATACATTGTCATCGACTGCCCGCCGGCGCTCGACTTGCTAACCTTGAACGCCCTGGTGGCGTCCGACTCGGTTCTGGTGCCGATTCAATGTGAATTTTTCGCGCTAGAAGGTATTTCCCAGTTGATGGACACTATCGACCGAATCAGGGACACCTTCAATCCCAACCTAAAAGTGGAAGGCGTGCTATTGACCATGTACGACGATAGGACGAATCTAACTCGTCAAGTAGAGACCGACCTCCGCGAGTTCTTCGGCAAAGAAGTTTTTCGCACGGTCATCCCGCGCAGTATTCGCCTGGCGGAAGCCCCCAGCTTTGGGAAAACCATTCTGGCCTACGACCCAAGATCACGCGGCGCCGAGGCTTATATTCAATTGGCAAAGGAAATTCTGGGTAATGAGCATCGATCACGATCGGAATCAGCGCAAAGCGCTCGGTAAGGGACTGTCGGCACTGCTGCCGAGCAAGCCGATTGTCATTCAGCCCCCAGCGAAGCCGGAAGCACCCGCTTCTACTGCAAATCCCAAACCCGTATTACCGGAAAGCTTCGAGGACTTTCAGAGCATTCCGCTGGACCAGATAAAACCGGGATCCGACCAACCACGCAACGTATTCGATCCCGAACCCCTTCAGGAGTTGGCCCAGTCCATTCTGGCGAATGGCTTGCTGCAGCCGATTACGGTCCAGCGCGACCCGGACGGTATCTACCGCATCATCGCTGGCGAGCGGCGCTGGCGCGCGTGCCAGCTTGCCGGGCTAAAAGAAATTCCGGCGCTAGTGCGGAAAGTGGAAAAGCGGCAAGGCCTGGAACTGGCGTTAATCGAGAATATCCAACGGGAAGATCTTAACCCAATGGACATCGCGGCGGCGTTTGAGAAGCTTTCGAGCGAGCATGGACTAAGCCACGAGCAGATTGCCGAGCGAACCGGCAAAGATCGCTCCACAGTGACTAACTTCTTACGCCTCTTGAAGTTAGGCGATGCGGCTAAGAATGAATTGCGCGCCGGCAGCATCAGTGTCGGGCATGCTCGGGCGCTTTTGAATGTGGCCGACGAACGCGAACAACTCAACATTTGCTATCAGATCGTCACCCAGAAGCTCTCGGTCCGCGAAACTGAGGCTCTCATCAAACGACTTAAAGCTGAACCACGTCAGTCGTCAACGCCAGAGCGTAAGGAAGAACCAAAGATCGATCCAAACATCCGAGCCGCACTCGACGATATTGCGATGGCTCTAGGCACGAAAGTGAACCTTACGCCGCGCAAGCTTGAAATCGAGTATTACTCGCAAGAGGACCTCGACCGGATCTATTCGGTGATCGTCCGATAACTAATCTTGAGTCTACTTAGCCTCCCATACACCTGGTGGTGCCGCAAGCAAGGTTCACGTTCGTAGAATACTTTGATGTTGCACCCAACGGATCGCTTGTGGCAGCGGGCTTCTCTGAGTCGGACGACGGCGAAACCCATTCCTGGCAATCATTCCCAAAAGCGGGCCCACACGTATCGTTAAAACAACTCCTTATTGGCCTCTTCTGGCGAGTGTCGCCCCCAACGGAAGCATTTGGACGGCGGCACCGATGGCTAACCTGGCGCTTGAGCCGATAACGGGCTTTGCCCTCACTAATTCCGGCAGCGTGTTCGTCGCAACGATGCGCATCGCTTTCCCATCGACGGTTGTGCAACTGCTTGTCGGAAGCAGCAGCGAATCGTTGATCTTTCGAGCTAAGGGACGCAGTGTTTCCACTTTAAAGTTTTTTGATTTTGCCGTTCCAGATCGAAGTGAACCAACCGGCGAGCAATGATAATCTTGTAGATGCTGCCGGTGTAGCTCAGGTGGTTAGAGCGACGGTCTCATAATCCGTAGGTCGGAGGTTCAACTCCTCCCGCCGGCACCAACACGCCATGCTTCGGCAAATAAGACAGTCGCCGGGCTTCTTTCTCATCGCCACGCTTCTGCTGTCGCTCGGCATTGCGGCTACTACGCTGATTTTCACCCTGGTGGATGCGCTGCTGCTGAGCCCGCTGCCGGTGCGCGATCCGCAGAATCTGGTTCAGCTTTTCGAACTTCAGCAAAAACGGCCTGCGGAACCGTATTTCGATTACCGCTTCTACAAGCAGCTTGTTGCTGGTTCTTCCACGCTGTTCAACATAGCCGGCCAAGCTGAGGTCACGCGATCTTTGGATAGACGCGATACGGCGGAACGCGTCCACACCTGTGCAGTAACGCAGAACTTCTTTACGGATCTTGGCGTTTCCCCGGCGCTCGGTCGGCTTCTGCGTAACGGCGAGGATCATTTGGCGGTTCTGTCTTATGGCTATTGGTCGAATAGCTTTGGCCGCAATCCGAATGTCGTTGGTCAAGTTGTGCGGCTGCAGGGCCATCCCTACACGGTCATCGGCGTCGCGGCTGAAAACTTCACGGGTACGACCGTGGACAGCAGCCCAGATTTGTGGATCTCCTTAGCGGACGAAAGTGATTTTGACACCCACCCCAACCCCGCCCTCGATAACTTCTTTGTCCAAATCATCGCCCACCTCAAACCGGGGGTCTCGCAGGCTCAGGCGCAGAGTGAAACGGACGCGCTTTGGAGCCGGTACCTGCGCGAAAGTGGTGAGGCCGACAACGCGAGCTGGTTGAAACGCGGCCGCTTCAGCCTTCAATCCATCGCCCACGGTGTTTCGCCCCTGCGTGATCAGGCGAAGAACGGGTTAACTTTACTGCAATCGGGCACGGGGCTGTTGCTCTTGATGGTATACGCCAATGTAGGCGGCCTTTTTCTCGCACGTGCCACTACGCGTGAGCGGGACACCGCTATTCGAGTCGCACTGGGCGCCAGCAGCCGGCGCATTCTCTGGCAATGGATTATGGAGAGCCTGGCTGTTTCGAGTGTTTCTGGGGCTGTGGGCCTGTTTCTCTCGTGGCTGGGTATTCCGTTGCTGATGCGATGGCTCCCGCCGGCGCATGGCATCGGGTTCGATCCGGCGGAGAATCGTGCTTTAGCGCTCCGGCCGCACTTGGATATTCGTATCGCCGGGTTCACAGTAACTTTGTGTTTACTGACGGCGCTGCTGTGTGCGTTGGCGCCCGGGTGGAAGTCTTCGCAGCGTGACATTCACGAGACGCTGACCAGTTCACGGGAAGGCCGCCGCAACAGCCTCTTTCAGACCGTTCTGTGCGGGTTTCAAGTGGCGCTCTGCACCATGCTGCTGGTGTCGGCTGGTTTGATTCTGCACAGTCTGGCGAACTTGCGCTCTGCGAACACGGGCTTTGATCAGGAACACCTCAGCTTGTTTTCCATCGATCCGCATGTGCGCGGCTATGACAAACAGAAAACGTGGCTGCTGGAGCAGCAGATCCTAGCGGGTGTGAAAAACCTGCCCGGCGTGGAGGGTGCGGCGCTGGCGTATCGCGGGTTGATGCACGGAATTGGGTTGGGCACTTCCGTCGTTTTCCCTGGAGAGAGCGGCGCGGGAGTTGTCAATACCAGCGTCAACAGTATCAGCCCCGAATATTTCAACGTCATGCGCATTCCCTTGCTGGCGGGGCGTGACTTCACAACTTCCGACCTGATTGCTAACAACAAAACTGAGAACGTGATTGTCAACGAGGCCTTCGTTCGCACTTTCCTGAACGGAAAAAACCCGCTGGGAGCCCAGTTTGACACGGGCCAGTATTTCGCCAAGCCGCGCTACAACATCATCGGTGTTGCCGGAAACACGAAGTACCGGTCGCTGCGAGAAATTCCTCCGCCGATCCTTTACACGCCGGATTTCGGGCCCAATTCGTATCCCGACACGTTTATTCTGCACGTGCGCAGTTCGGGCGACCCGCATGAGGTCTTGCAGCCGGTGCGGGTGCTCCTGCATTCGATTGATCCGACATTGCCGATTTACCAGGTGGCAACTTTATCCGAGGATATTGATCGGTCGCTTTGGCAGGAGCGGCTCCTGGTGGTTCTTACTTGCTGTTTCGGCGTGTTTGCGCTGGCGCTGTCAGGGATTGGACTTTACGGCATTCTGGCGTATTTTGTAGCGCAGCGCGAGCGAGAGATCGGCGTGCGGATGGCGCTCGGGGCTGGCGCTGGGCGCGTGGTGAAACTTGTCGTCAAACAGGTGGCGCCGACGCTGGTTGCCGGAGCAGGCGCGGGTGTGCTGTTCGCTTGGCTTGCAAGACGCTGGGTGGAGAGCGTGCTGTATGAGGTTCAGCCGTTTGATGGCGTCACTACGTCCAGCGTTGTAGTGTTGTTGGTCGTGATGGGACTTGCCGGGACCGTGGGACCCACGTTGCGGGCGCTGCGTTTGGATCCGGCTTCGGTATTGCGTGCGGAGTAAGAAACAGACGCAACTGAGACAGCGCACAACGCCATCTGCGTCTAATGCACACTTACAGCAAACGGCAAGCGAGCGAACATGCCCCCCTGTAACACGCTGCGACTGGGCAAATTAGGGATCAGCTTTCGCACTCGATTCTCGGTGAGCGATTCGGTCACGGCGTCCGGTGAGGCGTTGGAGAGAACCTCAAAGATTGTTTTACGGGGTGGATAGAGAACCAGATTTGTCTCTCCGTTAGCGGAAAGCTTGGCTTTGGCGCGAACGGCGGCGATGGCCTCATCCAGGCCTCCCAGCGTGTCGACTAGACCGTTATCCTTGGCTTGCGCGCCCATCCAGACGCGGCCTTGGCCAAGGGCGTCGATGTCGTTAAAGGTCTTTTTGCGCGCTGCCGCCACTTTGGTCACAAACGAACGATAGGTGGCTTCAATAGATTCGTGCAGCTTCGCGGTTGCCTCCGGGGAGAGTGGCTGGGATTCTGAGTCGATGGCCGCGAACTTGCCGCGCGTCAGCGTGTCCTCATCAATGCCAAGTTTGTCGTACAAGCCCTTCAGGTTCGGCCGAATGTAAAGCACGCCGATGGAGCCCGTGATGGTGTTGGGATAAGAGATGATCTGATCGCCGGTCATGGACATGAAGTAACCGCCCGAAGCGGCTACATCGGACATGGAAACAACCAGCGGCTTAACCGCGCTAAGAAGCTTCAACTCGTGCAGGATCTCGTCGGATGCCACCGCATCGCCACCGGGAGAATCGACGCGCAGGATGACACCCTTAACCGAACTGTCGTTGCGCACCGAGCGGACGATTTTGGCAAAGCCGCCGGAAGAAACTACGCTCTGGCTGCCGATTCCGTCCTGTTGCGGATCGCCGCGCACGATGTCGCCGGCGCCTACCAGCACGGCGATCCGGTCGCCACGACCCGGTGCGGCCCGGAAGTAGGTCCTGATAGGCGTTTTGCTTAGCTCCTTGACGCCCAGCTTAGCTTTCAAATCTGCATAAACCTCATCTTCGTAGCCCAGCACATCAATCAGACCGTCGGCTTTGGCGTTAGCGGCCTCAAACGGACCGGCGTCGATCAGAGTTTTTACCTGCTCAGGTGTCTTATGACGGCCTACCGCCACAGTCGAACAGAAGTTTCCATAGATCTGGTCGAGCAACTGGTTCAAAACCTCTTTTGTTTCGGGCGACATGTTGGTTTTGGTGAAAGGGTCGCCGGCGTCCTTGTATTTGCCGATGTGATCGACCTGCACCTGCACGCCCAGTTTGTCGAGCGTGTTCTTGAAGTACATCTCCTCGAGCATGAAGCCCTTGACCTCAAGCGAATCGTCGGGGGAGAGGAAGATTTTGTCGGCGGCGGCAGCCAGATAATATTCGCGCGAGCCCGGCGCCTCGAGATAGGCGTAAACCGGCTTGCCGGATTTCTTGAAGAGCTCTATTTCGTGGTGCAGCTCTTCGAGTTTGCCCCAGCCGGCAAGCAGGCCGTGCGGCTGTATTACCAGCGCCCTGATGCGGTTGTCTTTAGCAGCCTGTCGCAGGGAGGTCCAAACATCGCGAACCGTGGGAGAACCCTGTGCCTGAATGAACGGGATAGGAATATCGACTGGAGCGGACTCAGGCACGTCGCCTTGCAGAGCAAGTACAAGAACGGAATCACCAGCGACAGTTGGCTGTTTGTTCGCGAAAATACGCCCGATGGCAAACAGAATGATGATCGAACCGAGAACTGCAACAACGACACCGACAATGACTCCCACTAAGAACTTCCACATAGACAGTAGATAGCGCCCCCTAAGGAAGCGTAACAGTCGGCTGTTTGGCGAGTGTTTTTCGCCGCGTCTCTGCGCAGGTAGAAAGCGATTGTTTCAGCTGCGTGGTACCTGCCGCCTAGCAGTTAATAGGGCTCCGCTTGACAGCAGCCGCTTTGGGGGGCAATACTAAAGAAACCTTAATTGTGCCAGCGTAAAAGCCGCAAGGTTCCGGGCACTAGGGTGCGATTTTTGGTATTTCTCCTCCAACCCAAACTAGTTGGCTGACCGGGGCAACCTGGTCAGCCTGTTTTTTGGTTTGGACTTGAAAACTTTCGAAAGCAGATTGACACACGGTTAGTTTGCCTCTACACTAAAAAAGTTTGCGAGTTGATTCTTCGGCTTCTGATCCACCGTGCCCAAACGGGCATGCGTCCAGAAGTCGGGTCCCGCTGCTGACTTGGTAAGCTGATTCCTCTATACGGACAGTGACGCCTTGTTCTGGCATGGGCCAAGCCCGAAGCAGTTACCCTCGCGGTTTGAGGCTGGTGAATACGCTATATCAGTCTCCTGGCATAGGCATTCGTTAAGAATGTCTTTCTTGTTTTTTCGCAGCCGCCTAACTGTTGAAAACCTTTTGGTTTCGACGTGTGTGGTGAGCCTGCCTTTTTGATTTAAGTTTTTCGAGAGGAAATTCGGAGCGCGTCCGTATGGGTATTTAACCTGTGCGTTTTTTTGCGCCGTTATTCAGCATGCCGACTTTCAACCAACTTGTGCGCAAAGGCCGCAAGCCGACCAATTATAAGACCGCCAGTCCGGCGTTGCAGGCCTGTCCGCAGCGGCGCGGGGTTTGTACCCGCGTTTACACGACGACACCCAAGAAGCCCAACTCGGCGCTGCGTAAAGTCGCCCGCGTCCGCCTGACCAACGGCATTGAAGTAACCACGTACATCCCTGGCGTCGGCCACAACCTGCAGGAGCACTCGATTGTGCTAATCCGCGGCGGCCGCGTGAAGGATCTGCCTGGTGTTCGTTATCACGTGGTGCGCGGTACCCTGGACACCGCCGGTGTGGCCAACCGCAAACAGAGCCGCTCCAAATATGGAGCCAAGCGTCCGAAGGGTGGCGCCGCTGCCGCCCCCACCAAGGGAAAGAAGTAGGAGAACGAAAGCTAAATGCCGCGCCGTAGACGTCCTGAGCCCCGCGAAGTCATTCCCGATCCGCTATTTAACTCGACCCTGGTCGAAAAGTTTGTCAATTCCATGATGTGGGATGGCAAGAAAACCACCGCGCAGAAGATTTTCTACGGTGCGATGGATATCTTGCGCGAACGTTCCGGCGACGATCCGTTGAAGGCTTTCAAAAAGGCGGTTGAGAACGTGAAGCCGCTGCTCGAGGTTAAAACCCGCCGCGTGGGTGGAGCGAACTATCAGGTTCCGGTCGAACTGCCGCAGAATCGCCGCACCAGTCTGGCGCTGCGCTGGATTATCGGCAATGCGCGCTCACGTCCTGATAAGAGCATGGCCGAAAAGCTGGCCAATGAATTGAACGACGCCGCCAATATGCGCGGCGGCGCAGTGAAGAAAAAAGACGATGTCCACCGTATGGCCGAAGCTAACAAGGCTTTCGCGCACTATCGCTGGTAGTTGGTTGTGTTTTCTTAGGTTGAATTTATGGCACGCACTGTACCAATAGAAAAAATGCGGAATATCGGCATCATGGCTCACATTGATGCGGGTAAGACCACCACGACCGAACGCATTCTGTACTACACCGGCCGAACCCACAAAATCGGTGAAGTGCATGAAGGCACCGCCACGATGGACTGGATGGCGCAGGAGCAGGAGCGCGGTATCACCATTACCTCTGCTGCTACTACCTGCCAGTGGAACGACATCACCATCAACATCATTGACACCCCGGGTCACGTCGACTTCACCGCCGAAGTCGAACGCAGCCTGCGCGTTCTGGATGGCGCCTGCGCCGTTTTTGACGCGGTTGCCGGTGTTCAACCGCAAACCGAAACCGTCTGGCGCCAGGCCGACAAGTACCGGGTGCCGCGCATCTGCTTCATCAATAAGATGGACCGCGCCGGCGCCGATTTCTACTTTTCAGTCAAAACGATTGTCGATCGCCTGAGCGCGCGTCCTGTGCCGATTCAGATTCCGGTCGGCGCCGAAGATCAGTTTAAAGGCGTTGTCGACCTCGTCACTATGAAGGCGCGCATCTGGCGCGATGAAACGCTAGGCGCGAAATACGACGATGTGGAGATTCCGGCCGACCTGGTTGAACTGGCCCAGTCTTATCGCGAACAGTTGATTGAAGCCGTCTCAGAATCGGACGACGTCCTGATGGAGAAATTCATCAACGGCGAAGCCATTACGGAAAAAGAGCTGGTCGCCGGCATCCGCAAGGCCACCATCCTGCAGAAAATTTTCCCGGTCATCTGCGGTTCGTCCTTCAAGAACAAGGGCGTTCAGAACCTGCTTGACTCGGTGTGCGCCTATCTGCCATCACCACTGGATGTTCCTCCGATGAAGGGTTTCTCGGTGGACAATCCGGAAGAGTCCGTGGTGCGCCTGCCCAAGGATTCCGAACCTTTCTCGGGCCTGATCTTCAAGATCATGACCGACCCGTTTGTGGGCCAGTTGTGCTTCCTGCGCGTCTATTCGGGCAAGCTGAATTCAGGCGATACCGTGCTCAACGCATCGAAAGATCGCAAAGATCGCGTCGGCCGGCTGGTGAAGATGCACGCCAACAAGCG
>PLRJ01000098.1:10796-11682 GCA_003163855.1 Bryobacterales bacterium
AGGCCGACCAGGAAAAGATGGGCATGGCCATCAATAAGCTGGCGACGGAAGATCCCACGCTGCATGTGGCGTCCGATCCTGAAACCGGACAGACCATTCTGTCGGGCATGGGTGAGCTGCACCTGGAAATCATTGTCGACCGCATGAAGCGTGAATTCAACGTGGATGCCAACGTCGGTAAACCGCAAGTGGCTTATCGCGAAACCATTCGCCAGATCGCCGAGCACGATTACATTCACAAGAAACAGACTGGCGGCAGCGGTCAGTATGCGCGCGTCAAGCTGCGTGTCGAGCCGTTAGCCGACAAGGATTTCGAATTCAAGAGCGAAATCACCGGCGGGACCATCCCGCGGGAATTTATTCCGGCTGTTGAAAAAGGCGTCAACGAGCGTATGGAGCAGGGTGTGCTTGCCGGCTATCCCATTAACAACGTCAAGGTAGTGGTCTATGACGGCGATTACCACGATGTCGACTCATCGGAAATGGCGTTTAAGATTGCCGCCACCATGTGTGCACGCGAAGCTTTGAAGAAAGCTAAGCCGGTGATTCTTGAACCCGTTATGCGGGTGGAAGTGACGGTTCCCGAAGACTACATGGGTTCGGTGAACGGCGACCTGATCTCGCGGCGCGGACGTTTGGAAGGCACCGAAATTTTTGGCGGCACGCACATCATTAAAAGCATGGTGCCGTTGTCGGAGATGTTTGGCTACGCTACCGATCTTCGTTCGAAGACGCAGGGGCGCGGCAGTTTCACGATGCACTTCGGACAGTACGAAGAAGTGCCGCGGAACCTGGCAGAAGAAATTATTAACCGCAGCAAGGGCGGCGTAACCGCTTAAGGCAGATAAGGAACTACGATGGGAAAAGAGAAATTTGACCGCAGTAA
>PLRJ01000056.1 GCA_003163855.1 Bryobacterales bacterium
GGGCAGCGGGCTCGGCGTTGGTAACTTGCTGGAGGGCTGCCGCCCGCGCGGCGGGAAGCCGTTTTGAAGGGCTTTTCAGCGGCTGGCTGAGGCTTTGCCTGACTGTCGCTTGGTTTTGATCAGGAGCGCCGAAGGGGCTGCGAAACGATAGCCCCTGCCGGCAGACAGTTCCACTTTTGCAGCGCCTCCCAAAGCTTTTGCATTTGAATGGGCTTAGCCAGGTAATCGTCCATGCCAGCGTCCAGACAGCGGTTGCGGTCTTCCGGTAGTGCGTTCGCGGTGAGGGCGATTATCGGAGTGTGCCGCTCGGTGCCTTCCAAAACGCGAATGCGCGCGGTGGTCTGATAGCCATCCATGCCGGGCATCTGGCAATCCATCAGAATCAGATCGTATGGGCCGGCTAACATGCGGT
Source organism: Bryobacterales bacterium (assembly GCA_003163855.1). Lineage (GTDB taxonomy): Bacteria > Acidobacteriota > Terriglobia > Bryobacterales > Bryobacteraceae > Bog-105. Next base: position 413 of record PLRJ01000056.1, read on the forward strand.
CCAAGGCGCGCAGGCCGGAATCGGCCACTTGCACTTCGAAGCCCTGCATTCTCAACATGGCCTCAATGACAACCTGATTGGTGACATCGTCTTCGGTCACCAGGATGCGGCGGCCAGCGCCGGGACCGGCAGGCTTGCTCTCCTGCTTGGCGGACGGCGCCTTTTCGGGCACGGCCTTGTCTGGTTCAAGGCAAGCCTGCAATGGGATGGAGACCGTAAATGTCGAGCCCAACCCGGGAGTGCTGGCAAGACTGATGTTCCCTCCCATGAGTCCAATCAACTCGCGCGAGATGGCAAGCCCCAGGCCGGTTCCGCCGTGTTTGCGCGTGGTTGAATGGTCGGCTTGATGAAACTTATCAAAAACATGCTGCAACTGTGCGGCCGGAATGCCGATGCCGGTGTCGGAAATACGCATAAGCACGTTGCCCTTCTGCGAACCTTCCGTTTCCCGGGAAACGCGCACCAGCACTCTGCCCACCGACGTGAATTTAATGCCATTGCCGACGATATTCAGAATCACCTGGCGCAAACGAAATGAGTCCCCCTCGTACCAGCGTGGCGGTGGAAAGTCGAATTCCGCCAGCAGTTCCAGGGACTTCTGCTGTGCCCGCGGCCGCATAAGGTCCAACACTCCCTCTACAAGCGACGTCAGATCGAACGGCCTATGCTCGATGTCCACGCGGCCTGATTCGATCTTGGAGAAATCAAGAATGTCGTTGATCACATTGACCATCAGATCGCCGGAACGCTGCATAATGTCCAGGTAGCGCTTTTGATCCGGGTCGGCGCAACTCGTTTGCAGCAACTGCATCATCCCCAGAATCCCGTTCATCGGGGTGCGAATCTCGTGGCTCATGTTGGCCAGAAAGGATGATTTCATGGAGGCCAGATGCTCGGCCCGGTCCTGCGCCGATTGCAAGGCGGCGCGCGCCCGCTCCGCACGAGTCGTGTCGTTAAACAGCAGCGCCGTCAAGCTGACGCGGCCAATCCTGTCGGTGATTTCCAGGGCCAATTTCTTTTCCACCAGGAAGTGACGCAAACCTTCTATTCCGGTGGCAATGCTGACCGCTTGCGAGCCAATGTCCCGTTTGCTCAGCAGGTCAAGCGGGAGCCCGATTTCCTGCAGCAGATGGTTCGCTTTCGGCAAACTGGCCCCAGTCTCATAAGGCGTCTCGGTCATATCAAGCAGGGTTTGGTTCGCATAGCGCACGGTGGCCACGCCGGCATCCGACCTGAAAAGAAGCGAAATTCCATCGCCAATGGCATCTAGCAGGGAATGATGTAACGGGCAATCGTCCACGACCAATTCGCGCATCCGGGCGAAACCCGAGGTAATCATCCGCGTTACCGCGTGCGGGGTGGGGGCTGCGACGCGCAGCACTTCTAAAACAGCCTCCGCGGTGGCGAGATCCTGCTCCGTCCAGGGCGCCGCCTTTCCCGTCACGGTTTGCTTATACTGCGCAAAGGACCTGCGCGGACTAAGCGCGCCCGTCTGCTCATCGCGCAGCACAGGCTGATGCACGTCTCCACCCCAGGTGATCTCGGCACTCGCCTCGCGCCGGCAAACGAAGAAAATGAGACCCGGCTCGCGCGAAGCCACCACGCAGATGAGTCCTGCGAGGGACTCGTTTTCTGGCGCCTGCCCGAAACGTTCGACCAGCGCGCTTCGTGAATCCGCGGCAACCAGATTCTGATTACCTTGCAGCAACCGGGCAGCATAAACGTCCAGTTCCTGCGCAGAGGGCGTGTCGCCCATCCGCAGCACGCCGGTCTCGCTCCACACGGCCGTTCCGCAACCGCGCACCAGGTTCCGCAAGCGCTCCGGGCCCAATAAAATGGAGCTGATGGCCGCCTCGGGCTGGGGAATGGTGGCGCGCAGAATACTTTTGCGGGCTGCAATGCGCTTCGCGGTGAGGCTTCGCTCCCTCGCCTGCGCGCTCTCGATGCTTTGGCTCAGCGCCTGGGCAATTCCCGAAATCGCCTTCTGTTGCGCCGGACTCAAACCTTTGCGCCGCTCGTGATGGCAGGCGATAAGTCCCCACAACGAGCCGTCCACCATAAGCGACGCCGTTGCCGTTGCCCCAACCTTCAGATTCTTCAGATATTCAACGTGGTAGGGCGACATCGCCCGCAAATGGCTCATCGTCAGATCCAGCACCGGTTCCCCGGGCAAGGTCAGCAGGTTTCTAGGCGTTCCATAAACGTCCACCAAAACGCGCAGCAGATTCTCCATGTAGAGTTTGCGTGCCTGCGGCGGAATGTCGGATGCCGGGTAGCGCAATCCCAGAAACGGCTCGGCGCGCGAGTGCCGAACCTCGGCAATCACTTCGCCCGAGTAGTCGGGGTGGAACTGGTAAATCATGACCCGGTCGTAGCCGGTAACCCGGCGAACCACCTCTGCCGCCGCATTCACCTGCCGGTGTATCTGCAAAGCGCCCCAGATGCTGGAAATGCCGGTAGAAACCAACTTCTCCAGCGTTTTCCAGTCATCTTCCAACGAGGAGAGTTGCTCCCACTCCAGAATGTATTTATCGCCTCGCTGATGCGCCCAAAGACAGTAAGGTTCCGCTTCGCCGGCCCAGAATTCCTCGTGCCTATGACCGCTTTTCAGCTGGTTTAGTGCCTGCTCCAGGCGGTCTGCCTTCTGACCGAGTGCCTGTTTCAGCGAAAGCCCCAAGGCACTTGGTGCCGGGAACGAGAAATGCCGCTCAATGCCCTCACTGGCGTGGATGATCTGCGCTTGCGGCGACAACGCCAGCAGATGTCCATGCGGCTGGATCAAGCCGAGATGGCAAATCGGCTCCTGTTCGCATGGGGTAAAGTCGAAGTCCATCTAGTAGTTAGATAGAGGCTGAACAGATGCGCTTTTCTCGGACTAAGCTTCTTCAATGGCCATTCAGGCATTTGCCTCGAAAGTGCTGGTATGCGATTCAGACTTTTCTGCCAGAGGCGTGTCAATGGTGAAATGGAAGCAACTGCCCTGGCCAGGCTCGCTTTCCACCCAAATGTCGCCACCCATGATGGAGACCAGCCGCGCCGAGATCGTGAGGCCGAGCCCAGTGCCGCCGTATTTACGGGTGGTCGAGTTGTCGGCCTGGGAAAAGGCGTCGAAAATGCCCGCCTGCTTTTCCTTGGGTATGCCGATGCCGGAGTCACGAACGGAAAAGTGCAGCTTCGCATCGGGGGACCGGCCATTTTGAAGTTCGATGCCAAGCTCAATAAACCCGGATTGTGTAAACTTCACCGCGTTATCGACGAGGTTCAAAATAACCTGGCGGAGGCGATGGGCATCCGCCTCTATCTCCTCCGGCACATCGTCTGCAATCTGACAGGAAAAGGCGACTCCCTTCTGGGCTGCCTTGAACTTAAGCGGCTTTATCATTTCACCGATGCCGCTTCGGAGGCGGAAAAGAACCGGACAGAGGTCTATTTTGCCGGCCTCTATTTTTGAGAATTCCAGGATGTCGTTGATGACGAATAACATTTCTTCCGCGGAGATTTTGGCAATTTCAAGATACTCGCGCTGTTCGTCACTTAGTTTCGTTTGAAGTGCTAAATCGGTCATTCCGATGACGCCGTTCATGGGAGTGCGTAACTCGTGGCTTATATTGGCGACGAACCTTGTTTTGGCTCGGCTGGCAGCCTCGGCTGCCTCTTTTAAAGTGGCCGCTTCCAGAAGTTGGGATTTGATTAAGGCAAGCTGGCTGCCGATTACGTTCGACTGCTGTTTGACCCGGTGCCGCAACAACAGCGACCATGCGAGGATTGCGAGCACTAAAAGCAGTGCCAGTTCGAGAAAACGTGCAAAGCGTTGCGGGGTCAACCAGGATGGAGGCGCGATGACGGTCAGGTCACCGGCCGATCGCATCAAAATGCGAAATGATCTTGGCGGCGGAATGTAACCCTCGCGGGCAAAGGTTGCTTTCTCGTCCGATTGAAGCGAACAGATTCCTACAATCGAGACTTTGCTTCCTTCCTGCCAGTGAGTTCTGGTGTCGGTATCGGGTTTGGAGGGCAGGGAAGCGGTGAAGACAACTGTGCCGGACGAGACTGCGATTGTGGGATCTGTGGCTACCCGGTCGTTACCAATTAATTGCCCGGTAACCCGCACCAGTTTGCCGTCAAAGTCGCCCGATAAAGCCTGTTCGGGATTTACATCCAGGACCATCAGTCCGCCTTTGTCACCGAACTCTTCCGCCGGTCTATAGGTTGCATCTATCAGGGCGGGCGTGTATTGCCCGATAGCCGGGAAGCCAAGCAAGTCGGCAGCGCTTGCCAGCGGCAGGTTTGTGGTCTGTCCTGTCTGGGCGCAAAGGCTCTGACTGCCGTCCTGCAGACAGATCAGGCGGCCCGGCCAGAGCAGGGTGATCCGGCCGCCAACGTGTGCACGATGGCTAAAAGAAGCGCCGGGGGAGTATTTCCACAGATCGGCAATCGGAGTGGGTGGAGACAGGAACGGATCGCGGCGCGGCTGTTCTTCTATTTGAAGGTTGGACATGCCGGCAAAAAGAAGGTGCACCCCGGTGACGCGATTCCGGTGGTCAAAGAGCGGAGCCGCATTACCGGTGACCCGGATACGGGCGTCAATCAGGCCTTGATAATCGACGCCGCCCTCTCCTACCGTTGTCACAGTGAAAATTCCGTCAGGCATCGCCAGGTCGATGAAAACATTTCTGCTGTGGGTTCGAACGGCATGCACAACGCCCTCCACTTCCAATAATTTCGCGTCCTCCGCGGCTGTCGCCATGTACGCAAGCGTTTCCCGCGAAGGCTTGATGGGTATATCCGCCCGGCCGAGAACTCTGATGCGGGCCCGGTCGATGATGGGTGCAAAGCCTCCCTTTTCGCCGATGCCGTCAACGTCGACAAGGTCTCCGGCTTTCAGCGGATGGGGTGGTGCGGACAATAGCGACACAAAGACGCAGCCGGTGGAATCGGCGACAAACATGACCGTTTGAGGGTGTGCGAGGTAGGGATCATAATAGGTCACCACCGCATGCAGATGCACTTTGGGGTGACTCTCAGCCTGCTTCAGACTTAACGAGTGAACGGCAAGGGCAGTTGAGAGTGGAGCTATCGGGGTTTGTGCCGGTGCCAGCCCCGCCAAGTGAAAGGCTAGCAGTGCAGCCATGACACTCACCTGAAAAAGAGAAGATGGACTTGAGCGAAGACGCAAATCGCTGGCCGTCAAGAAGTACCTCAATAAAGTTGACTTGCCTGTGCGTCGACAGGCAGGGGTAAATGTGCCTCGGACTCATCTACCCATAGTGCACGTCCTGAATGCTACAGGCCGTAGTGCAAGCGTAGCTTTGCAGTGCGAAATGTGTCTTCTGATGATACCGAAATCAACGTGAGAAAAACGGGTGCGGCAAGCATTAGTTATTTCAAGCGGCAGGTTGGGCGTTTGGCGGAGGCGAACACCGGAAACCTTCAGGAATCGAGAGAGGAGGAGGCCCTAGTCAGCAGTGACCGTGCCCGGTAAAATTACTTGACTATAGTCTATAAATTGGACTATAGTCCAATTTGAAAGAGCAAACGCGTCCGCTGCGCATTCGTCAGAAGCTGAACACGAAGAACGACATAGCCAGGATTGCGTTCTCGCTCTTCAGCCAGCATGGATACGATCGGGTTTCAGTGGAGATGATTGCTGCCGCTAGCGGTATTTCACGGGCCACTTTTTTCAACTATTTTGCGCGCAAGGATTTATTGCTGGACGAACTGGCAGCGGTACGTGCCGAACGAGTGAAAGGCATGCTGGAAGAGTTTCGCACCAGCGGAAAGAACATCACGCCGGAAGGCTTACTCAACTTGATCCTCCAGATTTGCGCGGAAAACGCCCGAATCTCGCTGACCTCGAAGAAACTTTTGCTGGAGGCGGTGTTCAAGCAGATGTCGAGTGGATCGCTGATGGCGGCAAGAGATCACTTCATAGTGGCGCTATCTGAAATTCTGGGCGCCATGCCCGGGCAGAAAAGCTCGGCCAAAAAGCGCGCGGAGACCATGTTTTCGCTGTTCCTGGGAACTATGTTGGAGTGGCTGATGCGGGAAGACGTCAGCGAGTCCTGGTTGGTGAAGACCATGCGCCTCCGGCTGCAGCTATTGCTGGAGGCGGCGCAGTGAAAGCGGGGCGCATGGCCGCTATTTTGGGCGCGGTGGTACTTGCCTGGCTGGCGGTCATAGTCATAGCGCAGTTTACGCGCCGCCACACCGCGATTCCGTCTTACTTCGGCACGGTGGAGACTCGCGAGGTACAGGCAGGATCGAAAATCGGCGGCCGGGTGACGGAGGTTGCCGTTGAAGAGGGGCAAAGCGTAAAGGCTGGCGCACTGCTGGTCCGGTTTGAATGCAACGATTTGCTGGCCCAGCGAGAGCAGGCGCTGGCGCTTGTACAGGAATCGCAGGATACCCTCACGCGAACTTTGCGCGGCAATCGTCCGCAAGAAATTCAGCAAGCCGTGAACAGCGCCGAGGCAGCCAGGGCCGCGCTTCTGGAGGCGAAAAATGGCCCGCGCAAGCAGGAGATTGCCCAGGCACAGGCCGCCCTGGCGGCTGATGAAGCCAACGCGGCAGACGCCGCGGCCGACTTCGATCGTATGCAAAAGCTGCTGGCTGCCGATGAAATCTCGCGCATGGAGTTCGACGGCTACAGAACCAAGCGCGATGCAACCGCGCAGAATGCCGAGGCGTCGCGTCAAAAGTTGGCGCTTCTTCAAGCCGGAACGCGCATGGAAGATTTGCAGTCGGCGGAAGCTCGCTACAAGCAGGCCGAAGCCGCGGCCGCTTTATCCAAGGCGGGATCTCGCCGTGAAGATATCGCGCTCTCGCGCAGCCAGGTGCAAGCGGCGCAGGCACATGTAGCCGACCTGGAGGTAAGTCTGCGCGAAGCCGAACTGAGGGCATCCGCGGACGGGGTGGTAGAGGTGGTGAGTGTGCGCCCCGGCGATCTGGTGCCGCCCGGCCAGATCGTCGTGACCATGTTGGAAACATCGCAGCTTTGGGTGAAAGTATATGTGCCGGAGACCGAGCTTGCCAAAGTGCATGTTGGCCAGCAAGCCACGGTGACAGTCGACGGGATGCCGGGGCGCAGCTTTGCAGGATTGGTGGGCCAAATATCGTCTGAAGCCGAGTTTTTGCCGAGAAATGTCCAGACACCGGACGATCGGCAGCACCAGGTGTTTGGCGCGAAAGTCTATGTCAGCAACGCCGCATCAATTCTCAAATCTGGCATGTCGGCAACGGTGCAGCTGCAGTGATTTCCGCCATCACGGCAGATCATTTGACCATTCGCTTCGGCAACTTTACCGCAGTCAACGGAGTAAGCTTCGAGATCAGCAAGGGCGAGATTTTCGGCTTTCTCGGACCCAACGGGTCGGGCAAAACAACCATCATCAAGGCGCTATGCGGCCTGCTGACTCCGAGCGAAGGAACGGGAACCATCCTCGGCATGGATATCCGAAAGGATGCTTCCGAGATCAAGCGCCACATCGGCTACATGTCGCAAAAATTCGGCCTCTACGAAGATCTGACGGTGGGTGAAAACATCGACTTCTACGCCGGGGTCTATGGAATCCGCGGCCGCCAGGCTGAGCAGCGCAAAGCGGAGGTTTTGGATTTAACCGGCATCAACTCGTATTTGAAGCGACGGGCCGGTCAGCTGTCTGGAGGATGGAAACAGCGTCTGGCGCTTGCCTGCGCCATCATTCATTCGCCGCAGGTTGTGTTTCTGGATGAACCCACGGCGGGCATCGATCCGGTGGCGCGGCGCGCCTTGTGGGATCTGTTCTTCCGGCTCTCAGGACAGGGCGTGACGTTCTTCGTCACTACTCATTACATGGATGAAGCCGAAAGGTGCGGCCGTGTCGGCTACATCTACTTGTCCAAGCTCATTGCCATTGGAACGGTGGCCGAACTACAGAGATTGCCTGACGCCAATCCTCCGGGAACAGCGCGCATCCAGATCGAAACTGCCAGTCCGTCTCAGGCGCTGGAAGGCATTCGAAAGTTCGAAGGCGTTGAGGAGGCAACCATTTTTGGTCATTTCATTCACGCTTTAGTTGTGACCCAGCGAATGGATGCATTAAAGCAGTTCTTGCCTGAGGCGCAGATTGAGCCCATTGATCCTTCGCTTGAGGATGTATTTGTCACGCTGACTTACAAGATCATGAAGGATTCAAAATGAGGCAGGCGTTCAGCGGACTGATTCCCATCTGCCGCAATGAATATCTGCACATCATACGCGATCCTGGCACTCTCTTCTTCGCCTTGTTCATCCCGATGACTCAGTTGCTGCTATTCGGCTTTGCCATTGACACCAATGTGCGCCAGATTCCCACCGTGATTCTGGATGAGTCGAATACCCAGGAGAGCCGCCGCTTGCTGCAGAGATTTGCGGCTTCCGATGTATTTCGCATAGAGAAGTCCGCAGCCTCGGTAGCCGACCTGTATGAGGAGGTGCGCTCCGGCAAAGCCAGCATCGCTATCCGCATTTCGTATGACTACGCTAGAAACCTGTTGAGGGGCAGTCCAGCCACGGTGCAGGTGTTGATCGATGGATCGGACTCCACTGTAGCGGGCCAGGCGGTGAACACGGCGACAGGTGTTGCGCTGGAACAATCGCTGGCGCGAGTTCTTCCCGATGGCAAGCTGCCGATTGATGTGCGCCCGTCGATTCTGTATAACCCTGCCATGCGCTCGGCGAATTTCTTTGTACCCGGCCTGACGGCGGTGCTGCTGCAAGTGATGATCGTGTTACTCATCGCGTTGAGCATCGTGCGCGAGCGTGAAAAAGGAACCCTTGAGCAGTTGATGATGACTCCCGTGCGCCCACTGGGCCTGATGGTCGGAAAGATGCTGCCCTATGGTGTTCTGGGCTTCTGCGAGTTGTTGCTGATCCTGCTGGTGATGCGGGGCGTGTTTGGCGTTCCGGTTCACGGGAGCGTAGGGGAGCTGCTTATCATGTCTCTACCGTTCCTCTTGACTGTTCTTGGAATGGGACTGGTTATTTCTACCAAAGCTCGCACCCAGGCGGCCGCGTTTCAGTTGGCGATGGGAACGGTTCTGCCGTCCGTATTTTTATCGGGATATATCTTCCTGGTTAGTAACATGCCGCCGTTCTTCCAGGGCGTCAGCCGCGTCATTCCGGTGACGTATTTCATTCTCATCCTGCGCGGTGTCATCCTGCGAGGAGCCGGCTTTCGGGAACTTTGGCTACCTGCACTCATTCTGACGGGTATGGGTTGCGGCGCCACCCTGGTTGCGGCGCGTTTGTTTGTGAATCAAAAGGATTGATTGCGCGGACAGACGGGCAGCGTCGCCTTAATTCTTAAGGTGCTGCTTTAGCCTTGGAATTCTCGCTTGCGGCCGCTGTGCTTTTGCCGGAAGCGGCAGTATTGCTGGCAGCCGTTGAGGAACTGGCGTGCGCTGCGGCAGGGGGAGCGCCCGAATGAACAGCACGGCCTGAAGGAGCACCTCCGCCCGAAGTGGTGGCGGTGGCAATATCCAGGTAGCTGTCTATGGTGGCAGTGGTTAGGCCCAAAGTGGACGCAATCTCGTTCACCGTAAAACCCTGCTGTTGCAGGGCAGTTGCTTGGGCCGTAGGCGAAAGGCTTACTGTGTCGGAGGCTGGGGCGGCAGTCGCCACTGTTTTGTTATTCGCCTGAGTGGGTTGTGCAGTGGCCGTAATCGGGCTCACTGAGGAAAAAGCACTAAAACTGATGCTACTCATGAGGATGAAACCCTCCTGATTACCTATCGATCCATCGAAGTGAACTTTTCAGCGCTGAATCTCATATTCGCCCCATGCCTACCCGTCCTAAGCGCAATACGCAACCGGAGTTAACAGAGACCAGTCGTTCCGCCTCGCATCTATAGGGAGTGAATCTTCTCTATTACCTCGCCGCGCTGGCTTCGGGCATGGCCAACCCGGCACAGGCGGGCGCCAATGCGCAATTGCGCAAAGGCACTGAAAACGCCATCTTTTCCGCTGTTGTCGTCTATGGCTCCGGACTGCTCTGCATGCTGCTAGCGCATTACGCTGTTCGCGAACTGTGGCCAAGCGCGTCGAAACTTACGGCTGTACCCTGGTGGGCGTGGCTGGGCGGCGTTCTGAGCATAGCCTCGACTCTTGCCGGAATCATGCTTGCCCAGAAAATGGGTTCTGGAACATTTACCGGACTCACTCTGACAGCTTCCGTAACTACATCCCTAGTGCTGGATCATTTTGGGTGGCTGGGCTTCTCGCAACACACTGCCACGTGGCCGCGTGTTGCTGGCGGGATGCTGATGATTATCGGGCTTTGCTTGGTTTCCCGCTACTGAGTGTCTTCGATATGCTGGGTCCACTTGAATCAGAAAACCGCATTGGTGGCGATGCTTTCACTCCTTTTTACTGGCTGCGCGAGTAAAAATCGGGTCCAGCCACTCACAAACGACGCTTACATCTGGCAGAGGCGCTGGTCGAATGCTGTGCTGAGTGCCGTGAAAGAGTCAGCGTCTTCAATTCGTGTTTGGCGTGTGCTCGCGGCGGAAGCCGGCGCGCAGGCAGGTCTCACGGTGTTCGCGGTGGACCGACGCGCGCTGCGGGAAGCGGGAAGGCCGGTTATCGCGGTTATCAGAATCAATGCGCTCAGCGAGAAATTTGCCACCGCAAGTGTTGCTGTTGCAAGCGAGTGGCAGAAAGATGGTGTACCGGTCAGCGGGATCGAGGTCGATTTTGACTGCGCGGTGAGCCGGTTGGCCGCCTATCAAGACTTTCTGCATCAACTGCGTGCGCGCCTGCCGCGCGGGATGACGTTGTCCATAACGGCGCTTCCCAGTTGGCTGGGGAGCAGCAATCTGCCGCAGGTTTTAGCTGAAGTGGACGAGAGTGTTTTGCAGGTGCATTCGGTGATGAGTCCAAGCAAGGGATTGTTTGATCGGACGACCGCGTATAAATGGGCGCAGGAGTGGTCGGAGATAAGCACGGTACCTTTTCGACTGGCGCTGCCGACTTATTGGTCGCGGGTGAGTTGGAACGAGGACGGACGCGTAGTTTCCATCGAGAGCGAAGCAGGGCGCTACGGCACAGAGGGAACGGGCCGCGAGATTGTTGTCGAACCAAAAGAAGTGGCGGCGTTGCTCGCCGATTTGCGCCGAGCGCCACTACGCCATTTGACAGGTATTGCCTGGTTCCGGTTGCCGACCGCGGCGGACCAGCGTGCGTGGAGTTCGCAAACATGGCGCGCGGTGATGCTGGGGGAGCCGTTGCCTGCGTCGCCTCCCGTGGTGCGCTTCGGCAACGACGACAGTGGTGCCAGAAACGTCTATCTGCGCAACGAGGGCGGCGTGGATGCAAAGTTGCCGGCACATGTTTCTATCGCAGGACAAGGGTGCGAATTCGCAGATTCTATGCCACCCTATAGCGTAATGCGGCAGCCAGGCGTGGTTGAATTCGGCTTGAGAAGCGACAGCATGTTGCGGTCCGGGGAGGAACGGTTGATCGGCTGGGTCCGCTGTACGGGCGTGAATTTAGAGGCGCATGTCTCGTTTTAGCGGGTTGTTGCTCGGAGTCGCGCTGGGGGTTACGGTTGTTTTTGCCTGCGGTCCGTTCTTCGGCATCGAGGTTCTGCAGAATCGGCGCGAGGTCTTGTTGGCGCCGCCGACGGTTTCGTTCGAAGCGGAATTGAAAGCGCTGGTTCCTGCGCCGACAGACAAATTGCCGGTGGCTGAAATCAACGCGCGCGGCGAAGATCCGCCCGATCCGGCCGCGATAGATGCCAAGGAATTGCCGCCGGCTGTTTTGGAGCGCGTGTCGGCGATGCGGTCGCAAAACAGCGGCGAATCGGCTTATGCAATGGGCCACGATCTGCCGCCGGCCATCCAGTTGTACACGGCCGGCGCGGTTGGCTTTTCTCATGGAGACAACGCCGCGGCTGGGCCCTATTTTCAAAAGATTCTCGAGTTGCCGGAGCAGGAGCGGAAGAGCCGTGAGGTGTGGGCGCACTTCATGCTGGGCCGGATCGCGCTGCAAGAGTCGAATCAGCCGGAGGCGGCGGCGCAGTTCGAAACTGTGCGGGCGCTGGTAAAGAAGGGAGCGGCAGATCCGCTAGGTTTAGCGGTGGCCAGCTTAGGAGAGCAGGCCGGCGGCGCTTGGAAACAGGGCTCTTTGGCGAATGCAGTGGAATTGTATGCGCGGCAGGCTTCTTACGGGTCGCAAAGCGGAGCGAATTCGCTTGTGATGTTAGCGGGCAGAATCTTAGATGATCAGAACTTGCTGCAGCAGGGCGTGCGAGATCAAACGACACGCCGCCTGCTGTTCATTTGCCTGAACGCAAATTCGGGCCGCATCTTTTTTGTCGAGCCAGACCCGAGCGACGGCGGTGCGGCGAAGGTTGACCGCCTCGTGGCGGCGCTGGAGAGCCAGGGATTAACTCACGTTGAAGGAGCCGGGTTGCTTGCCTCAGCCGCCTACGCGCAGGGGCGCTTCGATGTTGCACAGAAGTTGTCGGCGCTGGAAGATGTGTCGATCAGTTTCTGGGTTCAGGCGAAGCTGGCTTTGCGCAGAGGCGATAGCGGAACCGCACTTACCGATTACGACAAAGCGCTCAAGACTTTTCAACCATCAATGGGCGATCCGGCAAGCATGATGGCGGAGTACGGAGTCGTGCGAGTGAATCGCGGAGATTATGTGCAGGCGCTGGACTTGTTTAATCGCGCGACGGCGAAAGGATGGGGCTTCGTTCCTGAATATGACGGGTTTACCGATTACTGGGGAGATGCCGCCTACCTGGCTGAGCGCGTGTTGACCATTGATGAGCTGCGCGATTACTTAAGTCATCAATCACCGGGGCGGCCTTATTCAGAAATTTCGCGGCTACGCAGCGTTCTGGCGCGGCGCTTGATGCGTGCGGGGCGCAGGCAGGAGGCGCTTCGATACTTCGACGATGCCAAAATCCGCAGCAAGGCCGAACAGTACAACAGTGCGTTGAACACCGCAAATGGCTGGTGGCATCTGCCGCAGACCAGGGCGGAAGGCTGGTTTACCGCGGCAAAGCTCGCGCGCGACAGCGGCATGGAATTACTAGGCTTTGAAAAGGAGCCGGATTATGCCATTTGGAACGGAGAGTTTGAGTTCAACGCCGGCGGCAATGAAGGCTCAAAGCCTGGGGAGGATGAACGCAGGCGCGTAGCCGCCAGCAAACCCGAAAGGGACGTGCGTTTTCAATACCGGCTGACCGCCGTTGACGAAGCGATGAAGTCAGCGGATTTCTTGCCCGCGCGATCGCAACCATTCGCCGCAGTGCTTTGCGAGGGAACGGAATGGGTAATTGATCGCGAACCCGAACGCGCCAAGCAGGTTTACCAGCGGTACGTTCATCAAGGGGCGCATGTGGCGTGGGGCCGTACTTTTGGCCGAAGTTGTCCGCAGCCTGATTTTGCAGAGGTTTCCGCTTGGAGCGCGGCATCGCGACGAGTGAATCGACTTGCCCGGCATGCTCGGACGCACCCGGCATACGCTGGTCTGGCGATTGCTTCAGCCATTGCGTTGATGGTTTACCTGCTGCGAAGGACACGCCTGCGTCATGCCTGAGTTGCCGGACATCCTGGGCTATATGGAAGCCCTGCAGCCGCGGGTGCTGGATGAGCCGCTGAAGCGGATTCGCATTGCTACGCCATTTCTGCTGCGTACGGCCGATCCGGCGCCGGCGGAAATGGAGGGGCGTGTGGTGCGCGAACTGCGGCGCATCGGCAAGCGCATTACGTTCGGGCTGGAAGGCGATTATTGGGCGGTGATTCACTTGATGATCGCGGGGCGGCTCCACTGGCGCCCGGTGGATGCGAAGCTGGCAGGACGGCAGAATTTGGCTAGCTTCGATTTTCCAGGCGGTTCGCTGGTATTGACCGAAGCCGGGACCAAACGGCGCGCTGCGTTGCATCTGTTTCGCGATGAAGCCTCGCTGGGAAGTTTGGATCCTGGCGGCATCGACGTCTTTGCCGCTGACCTGGCAAGCTTTCGGGCTGCTCTAACAGCAGTGAACCATACGTTGAAACGGGCACTAACCGATCCACACATTGTTAGCGGCATCGGCAACGCGTATTCCGATGAGATTCTGCATGCGGCGCAGCTCTCGCCCATCGCGCAAACGCACAAGCTGAAAGAAGCCGAGTGGGAGCGCCTGTTTCACGCTACCAAAGCAACACTCGGACTGTGGGTAGAGCGCTTTCGCGCAGAAGCGCGCCACGCATTTCCTGAAAAGGTGACGGCGTTCCGCAAGGGCATGGCGGCCCATGGACGCTATGGTCAGCCATGCCCTGTATGTGGTGAGAAGATCCAACGCATACGTTACGCGGACAATGAAACCAACTACTGTGCGCGCTGTCAGACCGGGGGGAAGGTGCTGGCCGATCGTGGCTTGTCGCGCCTGCTAGGCGCGGACTGGCCGCGCAGTTTAGAAGACTTAGAGGTTTTGCGGAAGCGCTAGTTACCTGCGCCCATGTGGGGCTTCGTGGCCGTGCACGTCGTGCATTGCTTCCCCATGGAATGGCGCTCGGTGCGCTACTGGATGCTCGCCGCGGGCTGGAAACGGTCCGTGATAGCCCTGGCGATAGTCGAAGTGATGATCCACGTGCCCGTAAAAGTGATCGCGTCCGTGATACCAGGGACCCGCTCCAATAAAAGCACCATCTACAAACCATTCAGGACCGTAATAGCCGTCTGGAGCACAAGTGTAAGGAGGCTCCTCGTAGTAACCATAAGGACAGACGGGCGGCGGGCCAATCTGCACCGAAACTTGTGCCGATGCGGGCTGGCCACATGCCAGGAAAAGACCCGCAGCACCGATAAAGAATGCGAGATTTTTTAGTTTGTGCATATTCTTTCTCTCACTGAACGTAGGACTATGCACAACGCTTATGGTTACGCGCGTAGCTCCGCAATCAGGCTGGGGAAAGCACGAGACCCATTTGACTTCGCCCTAACGCAGTTAGATCGGCCTCAACGGCGCGGCCCTGAAAATCGACCTCGAAATTATCGGGTGCGAAATCGGGTGGAGTTTTGCCTGACAGAAATGCCTGTGCTTGTTTGGCTGCATAGGCGCTGTTCTTTTCGCAACCAACGGTAGCGGCAATGTACATCACGTTGCTGTAGCCTTGGCCCCGGTGTTCGTTCTCGACGGCGTGAACAACATCGGAGTGCCAGAAGACGGTATCGCCGGGTTGCATAAGCGGGATGGATGTCAGGGCCTGCAGCAGCAGACTGTGCCATTCCGGCTGAACGGAAAGAGCGCGGCCTGGCTTGGCGCCGCACAACTCGGTAGCGGGCACATCATCCTGCAAGGCGCGTAGAAGAATGTAAACCATGCTGTTTGCAATGGGAATGAGTTGCAGTGTGCCATCGCCCCGGCCTTGTTGAGTCAGCGCCGTCCAACCCTGGAAGGTTCGAAACATGGAACAGACGGCGGGCGATGGGAACTCCTGCACGTCAGGGCGCCAGGCGGCGTCGAAGGCGCTGTAGTCGCGCCAGTTTCCTGAGAACACGTGGCGATAGACGCTCCTGAAATTAGGTTCGAGCCAGCGTTCCACCGAACCTCCGTCCACGTGGGGCGAAAGGCCGAGTGAGTTGGAACCTGGCGGGCGCCGGCGGATGCGATCAGCATAGGCGGGCACTTGATCGGGATCGAAATGACGCCGGCCTTCGCTCTCGGCCAGCCACAGGCGATTGAGAAAGGTGCGAACCCGCGTGAGCGATTCCGCCTGCCTTGCCTGCACCTGCGGGCGCGACCAATAGATGCCGTAGATCTGGGGTTTGGCCGCGGCCAGCGTGCCGAAGTACTTGTCTTCGGCGGCATTGGCGAGCTTTTCGTTCAGGTGATTCTCTTCGACGTAGCGGCCGATCTCGTCATCCCAGGCGCGGGCTTGTTCGGACGGGAAGGTGTTGCGGACGACGCAGGCACCGCGGTCTTTAATCTTCGCAATCATTTCCGCCGCGACCTGACCAGCGGCAATATCGGCGTATTGGAGCACTGGGATAACGGCTTCGCCCGCTTCGCGCTCCTTAACAATGGCTTCAACTTTGCGGCGCATCTCGGCCTCCACTTCCTGAAAGACGGTTGCGTAGGCGGGAAGTTCGCGGCGCAGTTTATTCTTGATGTCCCGAATGGCTTCGGGCAGGTTTTCCACCTGGAACGGCATGGTTTTGGTCTCCTTGACACTTCGATGTTAGGCAGTTTGGGAGATGTCGAATATGCCGGGCAAGCCAAAGAATGATACTATTCGGACAATTCGAAGCGGGACAGTGTCCGAGGAAAAATGAAGCCTCAGTTCGAGCACGTGACCATGCCCAAGGGCTGCTCGATCCGTGTGTTTCACCGGCAGATTGCGCAGATCCCCTTCGAGTGGCATCATCATCCGGAATGTGAGTTGACACTTACTCTGAACAGCCGGGGCATGCGCTTCATTGCCGACCACGTGGCGCCCTATGATTCGCGCGATTTGGTTCTGGTGCCCTCTGAAATGCCGCATACCTGGGCGTCGACGAAGACGATAGACGAAGCGCGTCCGCAGGAAGCGGTGGTGGTCTGGTTCACTGAGGCATGGGCCTTGCAATTGGCCGACGTGTGTCCGGAATATACGCCGCTTCGCAAGTTGCTGACCCGGGCGGGCCGGGGTCTGAGTTTTGCGCCGGCGGCGGGCGAGCGGATGCAAGCGCATCTCGCGGATTTACTTTGCGATGCGCCCAGGCGACGGCTGCGAGCAGCGCTGGATGTGCTGGTGGAACTGGCCGATGCGGATGGTGTTGCGCTGGCTACGCAGCAGAAAGTAGAACGGCTGGCGCCGGATGATGCCACCCAACTGAACCGTATTCTGAATTTGCTGCATAAGCGCTTCGCAGAGCCTCTTCGAGTGAAGGATTTGTGCAATGCGGGGAACATGTCAGAACGGTCGCTGCACAGGTTGTTTGTGCGTCACCTGGGTGAAAACGTAAGCGACTATTTGGGCAGGCTGAGAATAGGGCGCGCCTGCATGTGGCTGGTGGAGACCGACCGTCCCATTAGCGTTATTGCGGCGGATGCCGGATTTACCAACCTGGCGAACTTCAATCGTCAGTTTCGCAGTGCGCGCAACATGACGCCGAAGCAGTTTCGCAGAGCTTACCTGAAGCACGGAATGGTGGCGGAGTTGGAGCAGGTGGATATCAGGAAGAGATCGCCGTCATTGGAAAGTGCCAGGCGCGATTCTTATGTTAGCCTCGGAAAGCTATGAAGTTCTGCTTCGTTTTTCCTCTCTTAATGCTGGCGTTGAACTTGCAGGGCGCTGATTGCGGCGTTTTAAAATCGGCCAACCTTCCGAACACGACCATAGCCGGCGCGGCGCCTGTTAGCGGCCTGTTCACTCCGCCCGTGGGCAACCCGCTGCCTGCTATGCCCGCCTTCTGCCGCATCACGGGCGTCATTCGACCCACTCAAGATTCCGAGATTCATTTTGAAGTGTGGCTGCCGGAGAGTGGCTGGAATCAAAAATATCTGGGTGTGGGTAACGGTGGTTTTGCCGGCACTATCGATTACAACTCCCTGGGCGGCAACGTGAAGCGCGGTTATGCGACGGCGGCTACCGATACCGGTCATCAGGGGCAAGCGGTGGATGCGAGCTGGGCCTACAAACATCCGGAAAAGATCAATGACTTCGGCTGGCGCGCGCTGCACCTGACAACCGAAAATGCCAAGCGGCTGGTGGAGGCCTACTACGGCNNGGCGGCCGCGAGGCGCTGATGGAAGCGCAGCGCTTTCCGAACGATTTTGACGGTATCCTGGCCGGCGCGCCCGCTAACTACTGGACCGCGTTGGTAGCGAGCGGCACGGAATCGATGCAAGTTTTGCGTCACCCCGACGCTTATATCTCGTCGTTGAAGCTGCCCGCTATCAGCGCCGCTGTGCTGGCCAGTTGCGACGCGCAGGATGGCGTGAAAGACGGAATTATCAACGACCCGACACGCTGCCATTTCGATCCGGCGAGCATGCAATGCAAGGAAGGCGATGCACTCACTTGTTTGACAGCGCCGCAAGTTACGTTTCTGAAAGCGTTGTACGCGGGGGCGCCTGCCAGCGGCGGCAAGCCAGGTTTTCCAGGCCATGAACCGGGCGGGGAACTGGGGCCTGGCGGCTGGGCTTCGTGGATTTTGGGGGAAGGGCCGGCGTCCGGATCGGGCACCGCCTATTTTGAAAATTACTTCCGCTACATGGTGTATGACGACCCGACGTGGAGCCCGTTCGGCGCGACATTCGATTCGGCGCTGCATGCCGCCGACGAGAAAACGGCGCGCGCTTTGAACGCTACCGATCCTGATTTGAAAGCGTTTGAGGCGCATGGCGGCAAGCTGATCCTGTATCACGGCTGGAGCGATCCGGCGATTCCGCCGCGCAATACGATCAACTACTACAACAGCGTTCAGCAGAAGATGGGCGGCGAAGCGGCGGGGCAATTCACGCGGCTCTATATGGTGCCGGGCATGCAGCACTGCCTGGGCGGGCCGGGGCCGAGCGCGATTGGCCAGTTCGGCATTCCGACGTCGGGTAAGGGAGTTTTCGAGGCGCTGGAACAATGGGTGGAACAAGGCAAAGCGCCGGACCAGATTGTGGCGACGAAGTACAAAGGGGATAATCCGCGTGCCGGCGTTGCGATGACGCGGCCGCTGTGCCCGTATCCGCAAGTCGCCAAATACAAGGGCAGCGGGAGCACGGACGAGGCGCAGAGTTTCACTTGCGCTCTTCAGTAGGGTAAGGCGCCAGTGTCGATAGAGCAGATTAAACAGTCCATGCGTGCCGCGTGGATGTCCGGGGACTTTGGTGTCATTGCGCGGACAGTTGGCGGCTCGGCTGCGAGTTTCGTGGACTGGCTGGCAATGCCGCCGGGCGCTCATGTACTGGATGTGGCGTGCGGAACCGGCAACGTGGCGCTGCCGCTGGCGCGCAGGGGTGCGCTTGTTACCGGCGTTGATATTGCTGCGAACCTTATTGCGCAAGCGAAGGAGCGAGCCGCGGCCGAGGGCCTGACGGTGCAGTTTGACGAAGGCGATGCTGAGCAGTTGCCCTACGCTGACGCTTCGTTCGACGCGGTAGTCAGCATGTTCGGGGCGATGTTCGCACCTCGGCCGGAGGTGGTTGCCGCAGAGCTTGCCAGGGTGCTGAAACCTGGCGGCCGGCTGGCTATGGCTAACTGGAACCCCGGCAGTTTCTCGGGAAAGATGTTCAAAGTGAGCGCGCGTCACGTGGCGCCGCCGGCTGGCATTCCGCCGCCTGTGCTGTGGGGCGAAGAAACGATTGTGCGGGAGCGGCTGGCTCCGTACTTCCGCGAGATTGAGACGGCGCTTGTCCCGATTGATTTTGATATGGCTATGAGTCCGGCGGAAACCGTGGCGTTGTTCCGCAGGTATTTTGGACCAACTCACGTGGCGTTTAGCCGCCTTGATGAGTCGGGCCAGGCGGGTTTGGCGGCGGACCTTGAGGCTCTTTGGGCGGGTGCGAACGTGGCTGGCGACCCGGGTAAACAGACGCTGGTTCGGAATGAGTATCTGCGTGTGACGGCGACTCGGGTTTGAGGGCGCTGGCTTTAGCATTCGATACCAGTTTTGCCACGAGGGTGTTCGGCGGGATGTGAAAAAGCGGTTATGTGGTTGAGAGCGTGAGGGAAGATTCTTTTCGGCTTACGGTCACCGTGATTTTTGGCGGGGCGTCTGAGGCGGGTGTTTGGCATTTTGCGAAACGAGCGCGGTGAGTTCGCTTTTGTGGAATTCGGTTTTTGGACGTCAGGGACTCGCCTCCCATGCCGCAAAACAATTTCGCGGCGTCGGGAACCCTCCGTCCAGCAGAGGTTTCTAACTTCCCAGGATGGGCAAGTTAGGGCTCGCGCTGCTGGTTTGCGCACTTACTGTCAGGGTGCTTCCGGGATGTTCTTGTGCACCGATCGCGTTCGGGCCGGCCTGTCAATTGATCGGCCGAACTCCCGTTGTCTTTGTTGGGACCGTCTTTCGCGCTGAACCAGACGAGACGATGCCTGATGATCCGTCGGCCCGCGTTTACCGCGTGAGAGTCGACAAGATTTACAAAGGCTTACCAGCGGGCACCAGAGAGATTACGCTCAATCCGGAGAACTTCACTTCTTGCAGAACTGAATATTCGGTTGGCGAGCAATACCTTATTTTTGCCGCTGCTCCGCCGTTGCGAGGTTCTGAACGGCAAACTTACTTGGCTGGAGGCTGCTCAGGGTCGCGGCGAATAGAGTGGGCGCGGGAGGACCTGGCTTTCCTCGACGAGTTTGCGGCAGGACAGTCGCAGACTCGCGTTTACGGAAAGATCCTTCAGTGGGTTGATAGCTTCGATCGGCAAGACAGCGACGAAAAGGTACCAGTGGCAGGTGCGCGAGTGACCCTGCGTTCAAAGAGTTACCAATGGAAAGCGGCAGCAGGGCAGGACGGTGCGTATTCCTTCCTCGGCTTACAGCCAGGTGAATACGCCATCGCCGCGACAGACCCGCGAACAGGTTTCGCGGCGGAACCTCAACATGTTGAGCTCTCGGTGGGTGGATGCGCGGAGCAGTTCATCCAACTGCCTTCCCATACTGAGTTGTCTGGCGTGGCTCTGCAATATAACGGATTGGCCGCAAGGAAGACGCGAATTGAACTATTGAGGCGCAGCACGACAGGGAAATGGTACGGGACGTATCAGTTTTCGTCTCAAACCGACAAAGCGGGGCGGTTCAAATTTGAGGGTATTCCTACCGGTGAATACTTGCTTGGCTATGAGTTGTGGGGCCAACAACCGGCAATCGACTCCCCCATTCCAACTACGTATTATCCAGGCGTCGCTAATGAGCCGGAGGCCACTGTCATCCGATTGGACGCAAATCAGAAAGTTCGAAACGCGGCCTTGAAATTGCGCCGCCCAGATACACCTCGCAGGCTTACCGTTTTAATTTCATTACCGAACGGCAGTCCTCCGGGGAAGCATCTTCTGCAGATCTTTGCCAATCATCAGTTAGTCAGAAGCATAGGCGGCATACCGTTGGGTGATTCACATCTTCCGAGGCCAACAAATAACACTGCACCAGACCGCATAACTTTCATCGGCTATGAACAGCGTAAATACGAAATTTACGCACGGTACTGGGTTGATGATTTGGGTGGCCCAGTCCCTCATGACTTGCAACGAGTATCAGTGACCAACATCGGAATCGTCGAACCGCATAGCGGAGGCGCAGTTGTCCATCTGTTCCTTGGTCCGCCGAGACTCGACGATGAGCCCAGTTCATCATTGAGGTGAGAGATTGATAATTTGTCCGAGACTGAATCAAAGCCTGGCCTCAGCCAAGTGTCGAAACTTCCATCCTGGCAACTCAAAACAAGGGTTTTGCTCGGTAGTGGCGTGCTCCTCGCTGTGGCTCTTTGCTTTTTTGTAGTAGGAGCCGCCTTCTGTGCGGCGACTTTGCATGTGCGACGCAGGACGGGCGCCAAGCCTGATGGGGCGGCTATGGCGCAGATAATCGCTCCTGATAACACAAAGCTGAAAGCGTGGTGGTTTCAGGCAGGAGATTCGAATCGCGGTTGCGTTATGGTGCTCCACGGGATCTCCGATTCCAAAGCCAGCAGCTCCGGGTTTGCGCCGCTGTTCCTCAAACATGGCTACTCTGTCCTGGCGCCGGACAGCCGGGCGCACGGCGAGAGCGGCGGTGAGTTCGTAACGTACGGATTGCTGGAGAAATATGACGTCATTGCATGGGCTCATTGGATGAAGGGATTGGGCTGCCAGCGTGTGTATGGACTGGGCGAGTCGCTGGGGGCGTCTGTCCTGATTCAGGCGATCTCAGTCGAGCCGGTATTCAACGCGGTTGTGGCGGAGAGTCCTTTCGCCGACCTGCAGCATATGGGAGAGTACCGCGTGCAGCAAATGATTCCCTTGCCGCCGGTATTATCTGGGCCCATTGCCAGCATGGTGGTCGAATCTGGGCTGCTGTATGCTCGACTTTTTTACAAGCTCGACTTCAGACTGGTTTCTCCGGCAGGGAGCTTGCGCAATTCTTCCACTCCGGTTTTCCTCATACACGGCGTGGATGACCGGCGAACTCCTCCGGCGGAATCGAGATCGTTGGCGGCGGCACGACCTCTGAAAACAACCTTGTGGCTGGTTCCTGGAGGCGGCCATACCAACGCGTCAGCGATAGCGCCTGCGCGGTTCAGGCAGATGGTTCTGGGGTTCTTCGGCGAAAATTGAAGTTCTCTCCGCAAGCTGCGGTTAAGCGCCGATACGCGAAACAACAGAGGAAAAGCCCTTGGTGCTGAAGGAGAGTCATTTCACTGCCAATTGTCCATAGACATTGTAGGGCTTGCTTTTGCCAGACTGTCAAGGAGAGTTGACTCCTGCCGAAAAATTGATCGCACAAAACGTCATCTTGTTTTCCAAACTAATTGCCAACGAGGAAATGCTCGCCGGGCTAGCCAGCGCGATTACTGTAAGGATTCCATTACGATTTAACAAAATTCAACCAGGGTATGGTGTTTTCGGACCACGAGGCCGATTATTACCTAGAGATTCTATTAATGCCCTACACTAATCGAATAACGTCTGCTGTGAGGTTGAAACTGCCTTTACAAATGCCGGGAATTCACTATCTAAGAACGGCAATGGTTTAAGAAGGACTTTGATTATGCAAGATTCCATCGCGACACTCGAAGCTACGCATGTACTAACCCTCGACGAAATTGGGAAGTTGACGGAGGAAAGCGGTAAGCCGGCAGAGACGCTTATGAATGTGGTCGCGCTGATCGCCAGCCGTTTTCATACCGATGTTTGTTCAGCTTATCTGCTGGAGCCGGATCGCTCGAGTTTGGTACTGGCGGCTTCTCTCGGATTAAGACCCGATTGTATTGGCACGTTGCGCCTGAGCTTGAACGAGGGATTGACAGGCCTGGTAGCGGAAGAAGTGAAACCGGTTGCTGTTGAACAGGTAACGAAGCATCCGCGGTTCAAGTATTTCAGCGAGGCAGGCGAAGATTCCTATCAATCGTTCCTGGGCGTGCCTCTCATTGAAGGCGGAGTTCTGCAGGGCGTGCTGGTAGTGCAGACGGTGGAGGCGCGCGAATTCAAGCCCGAGGAAATTCGGATGCTGGGAGAAGCGGCGGCGCAGGTGGCGCCCATCGTTACGCAGGCGCGCGCGGTAGATCGCTTCATCGCACCGGTGCAGGAGCGTTTGTGGTCGTTGGCGCGCAACTTGTGGTGGAGCTGGGATCACGATTCCATCAGCATTTTTCGTGAACTGAATCCGGTGCGCTTTGCCCAGTTGAACCAGAATCCGCTGGCGCTGCTGAGCGAGATGTCGCTGGCGACTATTGAACGCCGCGCCAACGAACTGTTTCTCTATAGCCGCATCAACTACGCTTACCGGCGGCAGCAGGAGTATCTGCAGGCCGACAGGACTTGGGGCGCCAATGAAGCGGGCATCCTGCGCACGCGTCCCGTTGGCTACTTCTCGGCGGAATTCGGCATCCACGAATCCCTGCCGATTTACTCCGGCGGTCTGGGTGTCCTGGCGGGCGATCACATCAAGAGTGCGTCCGATCTGGATGTTCCGCTTATCGGCGTCGGGCTCTTTTATGCGCAGGGCTACTTTCATCAATATCTGGATGAAAAAGGTTTGCAGCAGGAAGATTACCGGCCCACCGATATTGCGCACCTTCCCATGCAGGCGGCCATCGGATCCAACGGGCAGCCCATTACGGTACAGTTGCAGACGCGCAGCGGCGTCATCAATGCGAAGGTTTGGAGTGTCAAGGTTGGCCGTTGCGATTTATTGCTGCTGGACTCTAATATCCCCGAGAACTCGGAGGAGGATAAAACCTTAACCTCGCGTTTGTACGGCGGTGACTCGCGCAACCGCATCCGCCAGGAATTGTTGTTGGGAGTGGGTGGGTTCCGCGCCATGAAAGCCATGGGCGTGACGCCCGGAGTACTGCATTTGAATGAAGGCCACAGCGCCTTTGGCGTGCTGGAAGCCATTCGCTGCCGGATGGAAGAAGAAGGCATCGGCTTCATGGAAGCCGCGCCGAAGGTGGCACGTGAGGTTGTCTTCACCACGCATACTCCTGTGCCTGCCGGGCACGACCGTTTTAGTGCCGAACTGATTGAGGAGCATCTGGGACCGCTACGCGATGCCATGCATATCTCCCACGATCATCTGATGTCTTATGGGCGCGAAAATACCGCTGACCACAGCGAAGATTTCTGTATGACGGTGCTTGGCCTGAAGCTGTCGCGCCGGGCGAATGCCGTCTCGTCCCTGCATGGCGAAGTTTCTCGAGCCATGTGGACCGGCTTGCATCCGGGCAAGTCGGAAGATGACGTACCCATCGGCCACATCACCAATGGCGTGCATGTTCCCTCGTGGCTCGCGCCCCAGATGTATCGCCTTTACGACCGTCACCTGGGAGCCGGCTGGCGCGAACAGCGCGCCCGCGCTTCTATCTGGGATGGCATTGAAAATGTCGATGACGGCGAACTTTGGGAGACCCATACCAGTCTCAAATTGCGAATGATCGAGTTCGTACGGCGCCGCTGCATGGAGCAGGCGCAGCGCCGCAACGAGCCGCAGGCAACTATCAATAAACTGAGCCGCATCTTCAGTCCCGATACTCTCACCATCGGCTTTGCGCGGCGCTTTGCCACTTACAAACGCGCCAACCTGCTGCTGGCCGATATCGAGATGCTGGCGAGCATGGTGAATGACCCTAAACGTCCAGTGCAGTTTGTCTTCGCCGGCAAAGCGCATCCCAAGGACGAACCCGGTAAAAAAGTGCTCCAGCAGATTGCGCAATTGATGCGCGATCCGAAGTTCTCGGACAAATTCGTCTTTGTCGAGGATTACGACATCAATGTGGGACGCCACTTTGTGCAGGGGGTGGATGTCTGGCTGAACAATCCACGGCGTCCGCTGGAGGCGTCGGGCACCAGCGGCCAGAAAGTGGTGCTGAACGGCGGCTTGAATCTTTCGGTGCTGGATGGATGGTGGGCGGAGGCTTACGACGGCTTGAATGGCTTTGCGATTGGCAATGGCCGCACCCATACCAACATGAACGTGCATGATACGCGCGATGGGGAAGATTTATATCGCGTGTTGAAGGAGACGGTAATTCCGCTTTATTACCAGCGCGACCACGACGGTTTGCCGCGTAATTGGATTAAGCGCATGAAGCGGACGATCAGGACGCTCGGCTGGCGGTTTAGCGCGGAGCGCATGGTGCGCGATTACGCGTTGAAATGCTATGTTCCGGCGGCGGGTGGCACGTCTAGCAGTATGGGGCAGGTTTAGCGAGTAGCGAACTCGCATGCAGGAGATGAAACCCGCTGGCTTGCGGAAACGGCTTGCCGCGTGGATGTTGGATTGCCTCTTTATTGGCATCCCTTAGCTCGTTATTTAACAGCGGAAGCACGCTTGGACTGTTGGACTCTAAGCGCACTCTTCGTCGACATGCACTACAACGCCGCCGGCATTTATTATGAGCAAGAAGCTCCCGCTGTTTTGACCGACTGGCGTGGCCGGATAGTACTCGCCAAAGCCGTACACGCATCGCTCGAACGATTTTCCTTCCGAGAATCCAACCTTCGAAACCAAAAGGAAACCGATTGGCCAAGCTACATACTTCCGGGCTTCCTTCTGTTCGCGAATTCAAACGCTCCTACTTGTGCGCCGCGATGTGCTCCTTAAATGAAGCAGAGCTCTTTTACGATGCCTCTGTGCAACCACATGCTGAAGATGACATAGTTTTGCACGTCACTATCAACCGACACGGTCCCGACGAAGAGACTGGGCGCAAATTACTCAAACTGTTTGATCGCTGCTTAGCCTGGCGTTCCGATACTGCTTGAAATTAGAATTCGGCGGACCCGACGACGTTCATTTCGATTGAATGATTTTCAGATTTCTACAATGCTTAAGTTAACGCTTATGAGGGCAGAGCTCTTTGCTGCCCTCATTCTTGACCTTTGACAGCTCCCTCTTCTTGATAGACAGCCTATGAGAGCCTAGTCTTAGCGTTATGGAAGTTCATTTTTCTCCCGAACAAGAAGCGCAGCTTTCGCAAATCGCGGATTACAATGGCACCCCGGCCGAACAACTGGTGAAGCAAGCCGCTTTGCGCTTGGTCGAAGAGGATGCGGCCTTTCGTGCAGGTGTCCGCCGTGGTATCGAACAGGCCGACCGTCGGGAACTAATTGAGCATGACGAAGTGAAAGCCCGCATTGAACGTCTTTTGAAGTCCAGATGAATATCCGATGGACGGAAGAAGCCACAGTCAGTCTGGAACAAATCAGCCTCTACATTGCCGACGATAATCTAGAAGCGGCCTTCAAAACAGTAAATGTAATTTACGAACGTATAGAGCAGCTTGCGACTCCGTATATCGTTACTTATCGCGTAAAAGATTCGGCTGTTGAAATCCTGCAAATTTGGCATGGAGCCCAGGACCGATAGGGAGTAGAAAGCCAGGGGCGGGGTCACGTCGCTCCCGTCCCGTCAACCCGTCGCGCCATACTGTTCTAAAGGAGAAAAATGTTTGGCCGGCACTGCGCGTAGCGAAGAACTGATCCGATACATCAACCTGAAACTGGCGGCCTTGGGCCAGCCGGTGAGTCAAAGCACGGCGGACCCGCATTTTCTAGAGATAGCTCGTCCGCTGGTGCGCAATTATTATCGAAAAGGCCAGTTGCTGGGCGACATGCTGTGTCCGGTGGATACACGCATCCAGTCGTTTCTTGATTCCTACCTTAGCGAAGTGAGTGATGCCGTGCCGCGGTTGCCGGCCAACACGCTGGTTTTAGACCGGCCCGGTATGGCGCGCGTGCTTTCGCTGCCGCCCGATCAGGATCACCTCTCATCCCCTTACTTGCAGAGCTATCGCATTAAGCAGGGCATCCTGCATAATCCGCGCAGCGACCGGCGCACGACGCAGGGCATTTTCCACATCGTGGAAGGTGGTCTGCCGGTGCCTGCCGATAAGATTGCCGTCCCGAAGATTGCCTTTGTCCGATTATTGGCAGCTGCGCTACGGCCTCCCGCCGACGTCATGGCGCTTCCGTTCACCGTCACGCAAAGCGACCAGGCGCGCATGTTTGTTTCGCTCCTATTGCGCCCGCTGGTTTGCCCGGCAACCGGCAGCGACCCCGCCAAGACGATGGAGACGCGCTTCTTTGTGCCGGGCAGCCTGGTGAGTAATCTCGATTTTGTAGAGGGCATCTTCGGCAACGGCGGCGACCCCGACCTTCCCGAGCACGATGCCGCGCTGGACGTAATGCATTGGACGGGTCATACCGGCTGCGTAGTTCTTGCTCCGCACATTGTCGGCCTGAAGAAGAAAGACCTGGGTCTGCCCCATTACGACGAGGCAACAGAGCGGCAGCGGCGCGACGGCATGTGCTGGCGCGACGACTCGGAAACTTATAACCATGGTGGCGCGTTCAAGCTCGCCTGCCGCGATTCGCGCGGCGTCATGGTGACGATCATTGCCGACAACTATTTCGGCTATTGCAAGAAGGACGTAAAGACGCAGATCAGCTACGCCGCCAATTTGTACGGCCTTTGCGAGGAAGAACATGCGGGCGGAGCATTGGCTTTCCCGGCCTACATTCTGGGACAGCAGTTTTACGCCGGCCGCACCGTGCTCACCAAGAAAGTTACTTTCAAGGAAGCCATGGGCTGGTTGGGCGACCGCGTCACCATTCATGCCGGCGAAGGCTTCGGCATTGACAATAACTTTCCCAGCATCATTTACGTGCCTGAGAATGCCGAGTTCAGCGTGCGGAAGGGCACTGTGGAATGGACGCTGCCCAACGGTTCGCGCATGTCGCGCACGCTGCGCGCCGACGAGACCTATGTGCTGCCCTGGGGTACTAAAATCCGCCTCGAAAAGCAGATTGGCGGAACGGCCTGGCGCTTGGCGGCAATTCGCGCCGATGGCGTGCTTTGCCACAAGCCCTGCACCGTATCGGGCGGCGGCAAGTCCGAGATTTCAAAGTCCATCGGCAGCATCATTCTGAAGGGCCCTATCTTTGTGGGCGATTATCACAAAGACATGGACAGCGTAGCGGAGATTTTGAAGAAAGACTTCTCCGACATCTACCGCCGGCCGCCCGCCGCAGCGGATCGTGTCAGCCGCCCTATCTTAAGCCACGAACGTTCGCTCGGTTCAGTGATTAAGCTGCTGACTCTTTCCACCGACTACACCGAACAGCACAATGCCTGGATCGCTTCGGTGCCGGCCAGCGTTCGCCAGCTTCTGATTACCGTGAAACGCTACTACCGGCAGGATTGGGGCGATGACTGGCGTTCGCACTTCAGCGTCGATCACATCAACGGCACCCTCGGCAACGAGCTGAAGTTCGAAAACCAGAAGATGCTGGCCAACTACCTGCGCATGGGTTACGATCCGGACGGTTCGTGGCGCATCTACAAACTGCGCCCTGATTTTTCTCCGGCCGACAAGGTGCAGATGGAAGACGACATCACCGCTTCCGTCGTGCTTCCCAAAGAAGCGCTGAATAACCTCGACCCTGAATACAGCAACCCAAGCGTGAAGCTGGTGGCTAATTGCGAGACGCTGCTGTTCCAGCGTCCCGATGATGCGATTTATCGCGGCTTTGACAAGGATGCCGAGGCTGATATGGCGTCGCCCGGCACCTTCATTTCAAATTTCGAACCGATCACCAAAGCCGGCGCGAAAAAAATAATCGAAGAAGTGGTTGAGTTTGACAAGTACACCGATCCGATGAAGCGCCTGCTGCTCGATTTCGTCGCGGAGCCGCATCCCGATTACGTGGTCTCGTCCGCCCACTCGCGCATTGTCGATGGAGCACCTACCAAGAACCCCCGCTACTTGCAGAAGCGGCCGGACTTGACGCATCCCTGCGAGACGTACGTGGCGGAAATCGGTACGCGTTTGGCGCGCGAAATTCCCGCCACTGCCAAAGCCCATTTCCCGGTGAACGCGGTGCTCTGCGGACGCCGCAACAATCCGCCCGATGTGAAAGCCGGTGTTCCGCCGCTTGCGGTTTATAACCCCATTCATTATCAGGAGCTGCCGGAGCTGTTCATGGATTTCATCAGCAGCCTTACCGGCAAGTCGCCGTCAACCACCGGCTTCGGCAGCGAAGGGGCTCTCACGAAAGGTCCATTCAACGCGCTGCCGCCGATTATCGATGTCAATAATGCATTGGTGTCGGCCATCGTAACAGGGTATCCGGGCTTCACCACGGCGGCCGGTCACATAGGCCCGCGTTATCGGGTGGATCACGACAATAGCATGCTGGTGCCGGAGTTGTGGTGCCGCATGCGCACCTTTGAACGGGAAGCCAAGTATCTGATTGACAATGGCTATCTGGAAGCCGTAGCGGACTTCTGCGTGGATGGACGCACCGTTCTGGCGAGCCGCCTTGGTTATCGAATTACCGACTCTTTTGTGGACCACTTCATGGGCCGCATTTTTGAAGTGCCTGGAGCGGTCTTTCCGGAGGAGTTATTGCGACCGGAGACGCAGGGCTTAGATGTGTTCGCTGCCGGTGTGGACGCTATTGTCGAGTCACAGCGAGTTGTCGCCATGAACTACTTTGAGGACGGCAGCGTGGAGGATGCTTGCCCGCCAATCAAGGCGCTGCTGCATATCATGGCTTACGGGAACTACCAGGGGATGACAGAAAAAGATCCCAGGATCCGCAGCATGTTCACGCGGGAAGCGTTGCTAAGTAGCGACTGGTATCGAGACCGTTTGCACGCCAAGCAGATACACGACGTCGCACTCTGGACTCGCCACTGCGATTCGCTTAAGTCGTGTGAAGCACCCGGCATCGATAAGGAAGCGCTTGTTCAGCAAGCGTCGGCGCAACTCAACCGCGTCAGCGCCGGCGCTTACATCGGGGAACTGGTGGGTACGCTTGGGTGCGATCCTTCCGTCCACGGCTTCAAAGAACTGGCATTCCAATCGGGCGCTAAACACGCCGCCGCGCTTAGTGGTGATTAAAAAGGAACCACAGCACGATCACAAAACCCGGTACGCCCAACATCCAGGCCACTATATATTTCATCGGTTAACTCCTCCGCCGCAAGCTGTTGCAACGCGAAGGCCAAACCCCTAAATGCCGTTCTTTCGGCCTCGAACGCCTGCCCCGCTGGCATTTCTTACCAGGCAGCCCGCAGAAGTTTCCCGCCCGCGCTACGATCACCATGTGCGAATCACCGTTGCCCATACGAAATCCAAAGAAGAAATCAAGCGCGCCATAGACCGGACCTTCGAAGATGTCTTCAAGGGTATCGCCAACATGCCGGTGCAGATTGTGGACGAAAAACGCGCCTGGAACGGCGACACTCTCTTCTTCTCGTTTGGAGCGAAGGTGTCGCTGCTGACTTCACCCATCAAAGGAACCATTGAGGTGACGGAACGTGACGTGATCATCGACGCCGATCTTGGATTGTTGGAAAAGCTGTTGCCGGCTGCGCAGACCAAAGCTACCATCGAGAATCGGGTACGTGGTTTGCTGACGTAGCTTTTCCAGCGCGGCGACCTCCTCCTGTCGCTTCCCTGGTGGCGTATGGGCTTCTATGTCGGAGAAAGCCCGGCATTCCAGTACTAGGTCATCTACCAGCGTAAATCCGCCCGGCATTCATCTACGTACAACACTCTAGGCGGAGTATTGATGTCCAAAAGAATCTTCAACATTGGCGCAGCGCTGTTAGCCTGTGCCTCGCTGCTGTCGGCCGGAAGTCCCGGCGACAATTCGGTCCAAGTGTCGCTCACGGCACCCT
This sequence comes from Bryobacterales bacterium, assembly GCA_003163855.1. GTDB lineage: Bacteria > Acidobacteriota > Terriglobia > Bryobacterales > Bryobacteraceae > Bog-105. Next base: position 31,223 of record PLRJ01000056.1, read on the forward strand.
TGCAGATCCCGGAGACTTTGTTAGCTCCAGGCAAATACACGTTCACGCTGGAAGACCGTTTACCGGACCGTGCTATCGTCCGCGTTACTGAGCCGAGCGGCGCACAGCACTATTTGCTTACCGTTCCTTCCAGTCAGTTAGCCAGGACCAAAGGCTTAATCTACTTCAGCGCCGCCACTGAGCCGCATTCTCTGGAAGGTTGGCAGTGTCCCGGTTGCATCCGGCCGCTGGAGTTTGTCTATCCGAAAGACGAAGCAGTGAAGCTGACAGCCTCCACAGGCAAGCCCATTTTGGCTTTTGACCCAACCTATGACAAGCTCCCCGACAATTTGTCGCCGGAAGATCGCCGGGTGGTGACCTTGTGGCTGCTTGCTCCGAAGCGAGTGACAGCCGACGGACGCGGCGAAGGCTTAACCGCAGCCAAGTACGCGACGTCACCTAAGATGCTGGCCAGAAACTCGGAGCCAATGCCGCAGAAGATGCCGAAAACCGCCGGCAACCTTTATGTGAAGCTTTGTATTGGTTCGTTGTTGCTGATGGCTGGCGGATTCATTCAGTTGCTTCGCAGGCGGCGTCAGTTACCCGCGGGGCACCGCCAGATTTTTATTCTTACTGCGTTGGTGGCATCGCTCGGCGTTGTCACTGGATTTGCTGTTCCGCTGGCTACGCGTAACGATCCTCAGCCTTTCCCTCGCACCGATAGCACCGTCATTACCGATCCCAATGTGACGTTTGTTGAGGTGCCGGCTGCGGACAACTCCAAAGATGATGAAGTGGCTGCCTTGAAGGCGCGCAACCGCCGTCTTGAAGCGCTGGTAGCGGCTTTGCGTTCCCGCCGGAAGTGAGCGCGATGCTCAGTCTTGTTCAGCGAATGTTGATGCTGGCCGGCCTGGTGCTGGTAAGCTCGGCCGCGGTAAATCTGGGTAGCTTTCACGTCTTTCAATTGAAGGCTGCTCAGCTAACGGCGTCGCAAGGACCGGTACTGGGCCGGCTGGAAATTCCCAGGCTTAAGTTGTCGGTAGCGCTTCTGGATAGTGACGACGAACGCAGCCTCGCGCTTTCAGCGGGTCACATTCCTGGTACTTCACCGCTGGGTTCGCTCGGCAACGCGGCTTTTGCCGGACATCGCGACACTACTTTTCGTGCTTTGCGCTTCATTCGCATTGGCGACAGGATCGACACACAGACGAATCACCACGCCAGCTATATCGTAGATTCCATCCATATTGTTGATCCGACCGATACCAGCCTTCTCGCGCTGAACACGACACCGACACTCACGCTGGTGACGTGTTACCCGTTTGACTATGTGGGTTCAGCTCCCAAGCGCTTCGTTGTGCAAGCCAGACTTGTGTTTTAGCCAATCGCCACTTGTAATCAGCGGCAAACCGTCAAGAGGCGCGGTGTAGACATAGATCCAGGCCTCCACCACGGTGCCGTTGGATCTGTTCGCAACGATAGTCTCCCGCCGGTAGTCGGCACCCTCCCAATCGTCCAACTCGCGCATCAAAGTGTCGGACGCGCCGGTAAACAAGTCGCCCTTGACTGCGCCGTCGTCGCCGCGAATCATGCACGGATAATGCGGCAGCCGGTACAAGCGTCCGCTGACCGTCGCCTCACCGGCGAACTGCGCTTCCGCCTCAAGCGTGCGCGCAAACTCCGTTGGTTCACCGCGCCTTAAAGTGCCATAAACAAACAAGTACATGGGCATATAGTATTGGATGGCCGATGAACAAGCGAAACTTCCTCAAAACGTCCGGCGCTGTACTGACAGGAGGCCTTTTGTCCCGCTTAACAGCCGATGAAATCGAGTCGGGCGTGCGCGCCAACTGGTCGGGGAACTATAAGTATCATGCGCAGCGCCTGCACCTTCCCAAATCCGGCGAAGAAGTTCAGCAGATTGTGCGCAGTTGCAATAGGTTGAAGGCTCTGGGGGCGCGGCATTCTTTCAACGGCGTGGCCGACAGCTTTACCGACCAGATTTCGGTAAAGCATCTGGATAAGATGGCGCTTGATACCAAGGCTGGAACCGTCACTGTGGGCGCCGGTCTTACGTATGGTCATGTTGCTCCTTATCTGCATGAGAAAGGGTATGCGCTGCACAACCTGGCCTCTCTGCCCCATGTGAGTGTTGCGGGCGCTTGCTCTACCGCCACCCATGGCTCGGGCGTCAAGAACGGCAATCTTTCTACTGCTGTGGCAGGCCTTGAAATGGTCACCGCCGATGGTGAAATGATGTCGTTCTCCAGAAAACATGACGGCGAGCAATTCTGTGGTTATGTTGTTTCGCTGGGCGGCCTGGGCGTCATTACCAATGTCACTCTCAACGTGCAACCCACCTTCGATGTCGCTCAGGTTGTTTATCAGAATCTTTCCTTCAGCCAGTTGGAGCATCATCTGGAGGAAATCTTCTCCAGCGGCTACAGCGTGAGTCTGTTCACCGATTGGCAGAACCATCAAGCCACCCAACTTTGGATCAAACATCGCGTTGATCCGGCCACGCCGCGTAAGTTTCCAACTGAGTACTTCGGTGCAAAACTCGCCACTCGCAATTTACATCCCTTGACCGGCCATTCGGCCGAAAATTGCACCGAACAAATGGGCGTGCCTGGACCCTGGTACGAACGGCTGCCGCATTTCAAGATGAACTTCACGCCGAGCAGCGGGGAAGAATTGCAGACCGAGTATTTTGTGCCCTACGACCGTGGCTACGAAGCGATCCTCGCAGTCGAACAACTTAAGGACAAAATCTATCCGCATCTGTTTGTAACGGAATTACGCCGCATCAGGAAGGATGATTTATGGATGAGTCCCTGCTATCAGCGCGATTCCATGACCATCCACTTTACATGGAAAAACGAGTGGCCCGAGGTTAAAAAGGTCCTTCCGTTGATAGAAGAAAAACTGGCGCCTTTTTATCCCAGGCCGCATTGGGCAAAGCTGTTTACTATGCCGGCGCAGCAGGTGCAGGCTTCGTATGAAAAGCTCCCGGCTTTTAAAGGATTGCTGGAACGCCGCGACGCGCAGGGTAAGTTCCGCAATCAGTTTTTGAACGATCATCTGTATGCGACAGCATAGAGTGGCCGTTATTCCCGGCGATGGGATCGGCAAGGAAGTGATTCCGGCCGGACTGACGGTGCTGGAGGCCTTACAAAAGGCGGTGGGCGGATTCGCGCTGCAGACGGAACTGTTCCCGTGGGGATCGGACTTCTATCGGGCCACCGGACGCATGCTGCCGGAGGATGGGCTGGAGATCTTGAAGCCTTTCGACGCTATCTACTTCGGCTCAGTGGGCGATCCACATGTGCCCGACCACGTCACGCTTTGGGGTCTGCGGCTGGCCATCTGTCAGGGCTTCGATCAGTACGCGAACGTGCGGCCCACTCGTATACTGCCGGGGATTGTCAGTCCGCTGAGGGATGTCGCTGAGGGTGATCTGGATTGGGTCATTGTGCGCGAGAATAGCGAAGGTGAATATGCCGGCCATGGTGGCCGATCGCATCGCGGACTGCCGGAAGAAGTTGCCACCGAGACCGCCATCTTTACGCGCGCCGGAACCGAGCGCATTCTGCGCTTTGCGTTTGAGATGGCTCGTTCACGGAAGCGCAAGATGTTGACGGTAGTGACAAAGTCGAATGCGCAGCGCAACGGCATGGTCTTCTGGGACGAGATCGCTTTGCAAGTGAGCCGCGATTATCCGGATGTTACTTGGGACAAGATGCTGGTGGATGCGATGACCACGCGTATGGTGGGTAAACCGACGAGCGTGGATGTCGTGGTTGCAACCAATCTGCACGCCGATATTTTGAGTGACCTGGCGGCGGCGCTGGCTGGCAGCATGGGTATCGCTCCTACTGCGAATCTGAATCCGGAACGGCGATTTCCGTCTATGTTCGAACCCATACACGGGTCGGCGTTCGACATCATGGGGAAGGGAATTGCCAATCCCATTGGCAGCTTCTGGACGGCCGTGCTGATGCTGCAGCATCTGGAGGAGCACGCAGCAGCCGATCGTCTGATGGAGGCGATTGAGCGCGTTACTGGCTCCGGCTGCGTGCGAACTCCGGATCTTGGTGGCAAGGCGACGACAGTTGCCGTGACGCAGGCCGTCTGTGATTGTCTGCACTAAGGATTGACGGCCTGATTTATAACTTGACCGCTCGGCTGCGGTGAGCCCGTCCAAGTGGGTTAACCTAGAATAGTGGCGACCGCTACTACACCGACGCAACAACAAGTAGATGAGATTGTGGCGAAGCTTGCTCCTGATGTTGTTCGGATTCGCTTCAACGAGGCTCTGGATTGGTCTGATGATCCGGCGATTTATTTCCGCGTGGTCTTGTCTGATGACGCGAGCCGCCGGGACCGGCTCGCTGGTGTGGCGGCCCGAGTGCGCGGGAAGTTGACTGAGGAACTGGGGCTGGAACCGCAAGTCCGTATCCCCTATGTCCGCTTCAGAAGCAAGAGTGAACAGGATCGTATGAACGATCCAGCGTGGGACTAGCCCAGGATCTGCTGGAGCAGGCCAAGCACCTGGCTAGCTACGAAGGAAACAACCCTACTCAGGCGAGCCTGCGAAGAGCTGTCTCGACCTCGTATTATGCTTTGTTTCATCTTCTGCTCGAGGATGCATCGCAGCGCTGGCAAGGATCCGCCGAGGCGCGTCACGGATTGGCGCCCTGCGGCAAATACCGCCGGAAGTTCGGCGCGTGGCGAGTGCGTTCGTAGACCTACAGGACGAACGGCATCTTGCCGACTATGACAATCATAAGCAGTGGGGCCTGACAGAAGTGCAGGAGACCCTGGATACCGCTCAATCGGCTTTTCAGGATTGGCAGTTCATCCACGCAGATCCGATGGCGGGAAATTTCTTCTCGCTATGCTGCTCAGGAAGCCGCGCTGATCGCCCCCAGCCCGCTCAGCTCTTAAGCCGTCCGCGTATCCGCTTCGCCAGCTTCTCAATCTCTTCCGTCCGGCGAACCGACTCCACCGGCACAACGTAAATGCCGGCGCGCTTGAGTTCACTCTTTAATTCCTCGGCCGAACTGAGTAAACTCTCCACATCCTTCAACGCCTCCTCATGCTGCTGGCGTGCAATTTCATCCTTCTGCGACTTACCGTTCGGCAAGCGCTCATCGTCCTCATCGGGCGATTTGGGAACGGGTAGTCTTCGGTCGTCCTGTGATTGTGCCAGCGCAACCGCGGGAACTGCCAGCAGCGACACCAAACTCTGTCTGCGCGTGCTTTTCATAGGGTTGCCCTCTGGTTGCTATCATAAGCCACTTATGCTGCTGTTTCGCTGGAGCCTCGTCGCCGCCTGATGGAAGTCTGCCTTGGAATTATCGGATTGGGGAACGTTGGCCTCGGCACCCTCCAGATCCTGACAGAGAATGCCGCCGGCATTCGTGAAAAACTCGGTTTCCCATTGCGCGTCAAAGCCATTTGCAGCCGCAATGTTCAGGGAAAGACGCTTCCCCCGTTCCCGGATTCGGTCGTGCGCACGTCCGATTGGCGCGAGGTTGTGTCCGACCCGGAAATCGACATCGTGGCTGAACTCATCGGCGGCACGGCGACCGCCTCGCAGATCATTGAACAGTCGCTGCGCAGTCATAAATCAGTGGTTACGGCGAACAAGGAGCTGATGGCTCTGCGCGGCGCCGACTTCTGGGATCTGGCGACCAGGAACGGCGTGAATCTGGCCATGGAAGCGAGCGTCGCAGGCGGCATTCCCATTCACACCATTCTGCGCGAAGGCATTGCCGGCGACCGCGTCCTGGAACTCTACGGCATCCTGAACGGAACCAGTAACTTCATTCTTACTGAAATAGAAAAAAGCAGCGCCAAGTTTGAATCCGTGCTGGCTGAAGCTCAGCAACTGGGTTATGCGGAGGCCGATCCCTCAGCCGATGTAGACGGCTTGGATGCGCGCTCGAAACTCGCTTTGCTGGCCGCGCTGGCATACGGCGAACGGCTCACTCCGGCCGACATCTATACCGAAGGCATCCGCCGCATCCTGCCGATTGACTTTGAATATGCGCATCAGTTGAAACACACTATCCGGCTGCTCTGCGTGGCGCGTCAGACCGTGCGGGGGCTTTCGCTGTCCGTACGGCCGTCGCTGGTTCCGCAGTCGGCAATTCTGGCGCAGGTGCAAGGCGCATACAACGCCGTATGGATTCGCGGCAATTACGGCGAAGACACGTTCTACTACGGCCGCGGTGCCGGTCCCAAACCGACCGGCGTCGCCGTCGTAAGCGACCTGATGCGCGTGGCGCGCGAAATTCGCTTCGGCAGTCCCAGCCGCGTGAGTCCGTTTGCCCACGAAAGGCTGGGCCCGTACAAGCCGATGCCCATCACCGACCAGGTTCTGCCTTACTTCCTGCGCTTCCGGGTGGAGGACAAAGCCGGAATCATCGCGACGCTGGCCACCATCCTGGCCAAACACAAAATCGGTATTGATGCTGTATTGCAACTGCCGCGCGAAGACTGGCGCGACCTGCCATTTGTGATTACAACCGAACCGGCCAAGGAGCAGTCGCTGCGCGACGCTCTATTGGAAATACGGGAGGCCGATTTCCTGGTGGAACCGCCGTTCGCTATGCCGATGGAGCGCGGCTTCTAGGCGCTTTCCTGAGGCCGCCTAAAGGCTTCTTTATGTTACGATTTTGAAGGACCCACCCCAACCTTAGGAGAGGTGGCTGAGTGGTCGAAAGCAGCGGTTTGCTAAACCGTCGTAGGGTCAAAAACTCTACCGGGGGTTCGAATCCCCCCCTCTCCGCCATCCTACTGTTCCCTAAGCCATTCCTGCGCCGCTGCCAACTCGCTGCGATCGAAATACCTGATATCAGCCTGTGTAAACGGCTTAGCTAACCTAATCAGGCCTTGCTCCCATTTCTTTTCTCCCACAGCAGCCAGGCGTTCAATTTGCTCGAAATGCTTGGAATCAAACTCCACCTCCTTCTTCAATGCCCCGCCACTCCAACCTTCAAAGCCGGTCATATCGAATAGGATTCGCAGCTTGCCGTTTTGCCGCGCCAGTCTCTCAAACTCCGCTGTGAACCGCTGGTAGTCTGCTTCCTTTAATTCGCCGCTAGCGTGCACTGTGGCGATGTCATCTCGTTCTTGCTTAATATCAAGTGGCATGGCGTTCTCGCCTTGTAGACGCAGCGTGAACGTTCATGCTTCCTGCGTACAGATCACAGCATTATTTCGCGACACAATCTGAATTCTGCGCCCGTCCTGTACTGCATGAAAGCGGTTTTATGCGATTTGGACGGCACGCTGGTAGACAGCAATGCCTTGCATGCCGAAGCCTGGCGGCGCGCCTTCGCTCATTTCGGCATTTCAGTGAGCTTTGACCAGGTCCTGCATCAGATCGGTAAAGGCGGCGACCACCTGCTGCCCGTGTTCCTCTCGAAAGACGATATCCATCGCTTCGGCAAAGAACTCGAACGATATCGCAAAAATCTCTTTCAATCGGAGTATTTCGACCAGGTCAAACCATTTCCAAGCTCGCGCGAGTTGCTGCTGAAGATGAAGCAGGCCGGACTGCGCGTGTCTGTCGCCTCGTCGGCCGGCAAAGAGGATTTGCAACGCTTAAAAGAGATCGCCCAAATCTCCGATCTGGTAGAAGAAGAAACATCCAGCGACGACGCCGAGAAGTCCAAGCCCGAAGCAGACATTTTCCAAGCGACCCTCGACCAATTAGGCGTAGCCGCTAAAGAAGCGCTTGCCTTAGGCGACACCCCATGGGATGTAGAAGCGGCGCGCAAGGCCGGCTTGGGTACCATCGCGGTGACCAGCGGCGGTTGGAGCGAAGAAGATTTACGTGAAGCCGGCGCTCTAGAAGTCTACCGGGATGTAGCCCAAATCGCCGAGCAATTCGAACACTCCGCTTTCAACCGCTAAGCCGCGCTCACTTGATCCTCCTCGCGCAGCAGTTCCAGCAGCCCGCAAGTCGGCTGATTAAAATTCTTCCGCCGCCGGTGCACAATCCGAACCGGCCGGAACAGTTCCGGCGGGTCCAGCCGCAGCGCCATCAGGCGCCCCTGCAGCAGGTCTTCCCGTAGTACCCGCTCAGGCATAATACTGATCCCCGCGCCGTGCGCCACCGCTTGTTTAATCATCTCTATGTTGTCAAATCGCAGAACCGTAGAGACGCTCACCCGGTGCTCACGCAGATACCGTTCAATTTGCGAATGGATTGGCAGGTCCTCATCGAAGCCGACAAAATCGGATCCCTCAATGGCATTGATCCGCAAGCCGTCGCCAAGCCGTGATAGCGGATGGTCGGGCGAAACAGCCACGACCATTTCTTCGTCACGCCATGGAAGCGCGATCATCTCACGCGAAGATTCGGCATAGCTCATCAGCCCAAGGTCGGCCCTATCTTTAGCCACGGCATCGTAAACCCGCTCCGGACGCAGGTACTGCACCTGCAACTCAGCTTCGGGATAAAGCTCGCGAAAGCGCCCTTCTATCAGCGACATCTCCGATAAACCCACCGAGTAAATCGCCGCCAGCCGTACCGTGGCATTTACCTGCTGGCGCACCAAATCCAGCTGATTTTGCAGCAGTTCATGCCGCTGCAGAACGTCGTGGCAATAATCCAGGTAAAACTTCCCGGCGGACGTAAGCGTAAGCGGCCGGGTGCTGCGATCAAAAAGCGTTATCCCCAGGTCGCGCTCCACCTCCTGGATCGCCTGACTGGCGGCGGACTGGCTCATTTCATTAAGCCGGGCGGCTTTGCTGACGGACTGAAGGTGGGCGACATCACGAAGTAAACGCAGGTACGGGAGGGTCACAGCAGGAACTAACCTATCATAAGCAGATCCGATATTTACAGACATTATTATTAGATTTGACGAATACTTGCTGTCATCTGTATACTGAAAGACCAATCACCCTTCCGCAGGAAGAGATAAGTGTACCCAGTCGATACAATGAACCAGCTTCCCCAAGCCCAAGGACTCTATGACCCCGCCAACGAGCATGATGCGTGTGGTCTGGGATTTGTAGCCAACATTAAGGGCGAGGCCTCCCACGAGATCGTCCTGAAAGGTCTCGAAATCCTGGTGAATCTGGCGCACCGTGGCGCGTGCGGCTGCGACGAAGAGACTGGCGACGGCGCCGGTGTGCTGATTCAAATTCCGCACAATTTTTTCGCGCGCGAATCCACACAGCTTGGTTTCACGCTCCCCCCGCAGGGTCAGTACGGCGTCGCCATGTGCTTTCTGCCGGTGGAACGGCAGCAGCGTCTGGCGTGTGAAGGTCTGCTTGAGAAAACATCGCGCGAAGAAGGCTTGACGGTACTCGGCTGGCGTGACATGCCGGTTGGCGTCGATGCCATCGGCCGTGTCGCCCGCGCCTCGCAGCCTTACATTGAACAGTTTTTCGTTGGTCGTCCCGCCGGATTAGCCGACCAGGAATTCGAGCGAAAGCTCTACGTTGTGCGCAAACGCGTCGAGACGCTGGTCGCCGCCTCGGAAATGCGCGACAAGAGCTTCTTTTATCTGCCTTCCTTCTCGTGCCGCACCATCATCTATAAGGGACTGTTGCTGGCCCATCAGATCGGTGAGTTTTATAACGACTTGCTCGATCCCGAAACGAAAAGCGCATTGTGCATGGTGCATCAGCGCTTCTCCACCAACACCTTTCCTACCTGGCAGTTGGCCCATCCCTTCCGCTATCTGTGCCACAACGGCGAAATCAACACCGTGCGCGGCAACGTGAACTGGATGAATGCGCGCCAGCCGGTGATGCAATCGCCCCTGTTCGACGATTTCAAGAAACTCGGCAACGTCATTCAGACCAGCGGCAGCGATTCAGCCGCGCTCGATAATGCAGTGGAACTATTTACCATGGCGGGACGTTCGCTGCCCCACGTAATGGCCATGCTGATTCCCGAAGCGTGGGATGCCGACACGACGATGTCGAACGAGAAGAAGGCGTTTTACGAATATCACGCTTCTCTCACTGAGCCCTGGGACGGACCCGCCGCCGTCGCCTTTACCGACGGCCGCATGGTGGGCGCCACGCTCGACCGCAATGGCCTGCGTCCCGCCCGCTACGTCATCACCAAGGGCGGCCTCATCGTCATGGCATCCGAAGCCGGTGTTCTGCAGTTCCCGGCGGAAGAAGTCGAAGCGCGCGGACGTCTGCAGCCGGGGCGCATGCTGCTGGTGGACTTGCAGGAAGGCCGCATTGTGCCGGATGAAGAAATTAAGCACAAGCTGGCCACCCAGAAGCCTTATGGAGAATGGCTGGCCGCCAACCAGGTGAAGCTGGAAGACCTGCCTGAGCCGCCGCGCGTGCAGGGTGCCGACCACGCTACTGTCCTGATGCGCCAGCGCTGTTTTGGCTACACCGATGAAGATGTCCGCACGCTGATTACGCCCATGGTTGTGGACGCCGCCGAAGCCATCGGTTCTATGGGAACCGATACACCGCTCGCCTGCCTGTCGGACAAGCCGCAATCGCTTTTCAATTACTTCAAGCAGTTGTTTGCCCAGGTAACCAATCCGCCCATCGATCCCATTCGCGAAGAGATGGTGATGTCGCTGAACAGTTACATCGGTGTTGAGGGCAACATCCTGAGTGAGATTCCCGAAAACTGTCAAACGCTGAAAATTCCTCATCCGATACTTTCGAATCGCGACTTGGAGAAACTCCGGCGGGTCTCGCGCGGCGCCATGCTGGCCTCCACCATGAACGCTATTTTCAACGTGCGCGAAGGCGAACGTGGGTTGAAGCGGTCGCTTGACGGATTATGCCGCCGCGCCTCGCTCGCCATCCAGAACGGCTACACGCTGCTGATTCTTTCCGATCGCGGTGTGGACGAAGACTACGCTCCCATACCGTCCTTGCTGGCACTGACGGCTGTCCACAACCATCTGGTGCGCGAAGGTACCCGCACCGGTGTTGCCCTGATTGTGGAATCGGGCGAACCGCGCGAGGTTATGCACTATTGCCTGCTGATCGGCTATGGCGCCAGCGCTATCAATCCTTACCTCGCCATTGAAACGGTGGAAGATCTGGCCGACAGCGGCGAACTTCCGTCTAGCATCACGCCTGAAATCGCGGTGAAGAACTACATTAAGGCCATCAATAAAGGCCTGCTGAAGGTGTTCTCCAAGATGGGCATTTCCACTCTGCAAAGCTATCGCGGTGCGCAGGTATTTGAAGCGATCGGGTTGAACCGCGAGCTTATAGATCAATACTTTACCGGCACTTCTTCACGTATTGAAGGAGTAGGTGTCGACGTTCTGGCGCGCGAGGCCATCGAAAAGCACGCCTTTGCCATGCGGCCCATTTCTGAGAATGAAGCCGAACTGGCGATTGGCGGCAATTATCAGTACCGCATTAACGGCGAACGCCATTTGCTAACGCCACAGTCGGTTATGAAGATGCAGCACGCCGTGCGGCAAAACAGCTATTCCACCTTCCAGGAATACAGCAAAATCATTGACCAGCAGAATGAAGAACTCTGCACCCTGCGCGGCTTGATGCAGTTGCGCACCATTCCCCGGCCCATTCCGTTGGAGGAAGTGGAGCCCGCCAGCGAAATCGTCAAGCGCTTCGCAACCGGCGCGATGTCGTTCGGCTCCATAAGCGCGGAGGCGCATGAGACGCTGGCAATCGCCATGAATCGAATGGGCGGACGATCGAATACGGGCGAGGGCGGAGAAGACGAGGCGCGTTTTGTACCCCTTCCTAATGGTGATTCCAGGCGCAGCGCCATCAAGCAGGTGGCCTCCGGCCGCTTCGGCGTCACCGCCAACTATCTGGTGAATGCCGACGAACTGCAGATCAAAGTAGCGCAGGGAGCCAAGCCCGGGGAAGGCGGACAACTGCCCGGCCACAAGGTGGACGCCGAGATTGCGCGTGTGCGCCATTCCATTCCGGGCGTAGGTCTCATTTCGCCGCCGCCGCATCACGACATCTACTCCATTGAAGACCTGGCACAGCTCATCTATGACTTGAAGAATGTCAATCCGGCCGCCCGCATTTCGGTCAAGCTTGTCGCTGAAGTAGGTGTAGGTACGGTTGCCGCCGGCGTCTCCAAGGCGCACGCCGACCTGGTGCTGATTAGCGGTTACGACGGCGGTACGGGTGCCTCTCCCTTGAGTTCTTTAAAGCACGCCGGCAGCCCCTGGGAACTTGGCCTTGCCGAAACCCAGCAGGTGCTAGTGATGAACGATCTGCGCAGCCGCATTCGCGTTCAGGTNNGAAGAGTTTGGATTCTCAACAGCTCCTTTAATTGCATTGGGTTGCATTATGATGCGCAAGTGTCACTTGAATACCTGTCCCGTCGGTATCGCTACCCAGAATCCGGTGTTGCGCAAGAAGTTTGAAGGCACCCCCGAGAATGTCATCAACTTCTTCTTCTTCATAGCCGAGGAGGTCCGCGAGTGGATGGCCAAGCTTGGCTTCCGCACTATGGACGAGATGATTGGCCGCGTGGACATGCTGGAAATGCAGCCCGCCATTTCGCATTGGAAGGCGCGTGGACTCGATTTCTCGAATATTCTCTACAATCCGCAAGTGCCTGGCCGCGTCGGCCGCCGCTGCACCATCAAACAGGATCACGGTTTGGAAGAGGCCCTTGGTCATTCACTCTTGGATCGGGCTTTACCCGCCATTGAGCGCGGCGAAAAGGTAGAGTTTTCCTCTGATATCCGAAATATCCACCGTACCGTAGGCGCGATGCTGAGCGGCAGGATTGCCCGCAAGTATGGCTCCGCCGGCCTTCCCGACGACACGTTAAAGATTCACTTTAAGGGTTCGGCTGGCCAAAGCTTTGCGGCATTTCTGGCTAAAGGCATGACGCTGATGCTGGAAGGCGAAGCTAACGACTACGTGGGCAAAGGCCTCTCGGGCGGCAAAGTAGCGGTATTCCCACCGCGCGGCTCCACCTATGCGCCGGAGGAAAACATTCTTGTCGGCAACACCGTGCTCTATGGCGCTACCACTGGTGAGGCTTACTTCGCAGGCGTCGCTGGTGAACGCTTCGCGGTGCGTAATTCAGGTGCAACCACCGTTGTGGAAGGCGTAGGCGACCACGCCTGCGAATACATGACCAACGGTACCGTTGTCGTCCTGGGCCGCACGGGCCGCAACTTCGGCGCCGGCATGAGCGGCGGCATCGCTTACGTATTCGATCCGACACACGAGTTCCGTGAGGTCCGCTGCAACAAGTCGGGCGTGGAACTGCAGCCCTTGTTTGAACGCGAAGATCTGGGCATCTTGGAAGGCCTGCTGCGCCGCCACGTGGAGTTCACTGGCAGCGCTCTGGCTAAACGGTTACTTGAAGACTGGTCCGGAAACTTAAAGCATTTCGTGAAGGTTCTGCCGCTGGAGTACAAGCGCATCCTGGAGAAAAAGAGCGCCGGTAAAGAGCAGTCCGTCTCCATGCCGGTGCTGGAACGGGCGGCTTCCGCCGTCGAGGTGGCCAGATAGCCTTGGGAAAAGCAACCGGTTTCCTCGAGTACACCCGCGAAACGCCTGCACGCCGTCCCGTCATTGAACGCGTGAACGACTGGTTCGAGGTCTATCAGGATTTCGAAGAAGACAAGCTGAAAAAGCAGGCCGCGCGCTGCATGGATTGTGGCGTTCCTTTCTGTCATACCGGCTGCCCGGTCAACAACCTGATCCCCGACTGGAATGACATGGTGTTTCGCGGGCGCTGGCGTGAAGCTGCGCGCACCCTTCACGCCACCAATAATTTTCCGGAATTCACCGGCCGCATCTGTCCCGCCCCCTGCGAAGCTGCTTGTGTGCTCGGCATCAACGACAAGCCGGTGTCCATCAAGGTGGTGGAACAGAACATCATCGATCACGCCTTTCTGAAAGGTTGGGTTGAACCCGAGCCTCCGCCGGTGCGTACTGGCAAGCGTGTGGCGATTGTCGGATCGGGCCCGGCGGGTCTGGCGGCAGCGCAGCAATTGAACCGGGCCGGCCATCGCGTTACGGTCCTGGAACGGCAGGATCGCTTGGGCGGTCTGCTGCGTTACGGTATTCCCGATTTCAAACTCGAGAAGCCTGTGGTGGAGCGGCGCCTAGAACAGCTTGCCGCCGAGGGCATCGAGTTTCGGACCAACTGCCACGCCGGCATCGACATCAAGGGCGACGAACTGATGAAGGAGTACGATGCCGTCCTGCTCGGCCTTGGCGCCGAGCATCCGCGCGATGTCCCGCTTCCCGGCCGCGAGTTGAAGGGCATCCATTATGCGATGGATTACCTGACGCAGCAGAATAAGCGCTGTGCGGGCGACCGAATCACGGCTTCGGACGAAATTACCGCCACCGGCAAGCGCGTCGTGATCATTGGCGGAGGCGACACCGGCGCCGATTGCCTGGGCACCGCGCACCGCCAGAAGGCGCTTTCCGTGCACCAGTTGCAGATTCACGCCATGCCCCCCGAAGATCGGCATCATACGACGCCGTGGCCGTTATGGCCCCTGCAACTGCGCGTAGAAGCTGCGCATGAAGAGGGCGGAGCGCGCGAATGGTCGGTATTGACCACGCATTTTAGTGGCGATGAAGCAGGCAACGTGCGCCGTCTGCATTGCGTACGCGTAGGGCCCAAGCCCGCGATGGAGCGCGTGCCGGATAGCGAATTCTATCTGGATGCCGACCTGGTGCTGATTGCGATTGGCTTCTCAGGACCCGCACGCTCACCTCTCATGGAACAGATTCCGATGCAATTGGATGCCCGCGGCAACGTCCACACCGATGCGAGTTTCATGACCTCCGTTCCCGGAGTCTTTTCCGCCGGCGATGCACGCCGCGGACAATCTTTAGTCGTTTGGGCGATTGCCGAGGGACGCAAAGCGGCTCATCACATCGACAAGTTCCTGATGGGCTCAAGCCAGTTGCCCGTCTAGCGGCAGCAGCCGTTTCACAGTGCTCTAGCATAGTGGTTTGAAGTTCTTGTTGTTGTTCCTAGCTGTTCTCGCCCCGCTTCCGCTTAGCGCCGGTGACTGGTCAAGCCTGTATGACCGCTCTCATCTTGAAGCCGAAAAGCCGCGTTTGCGCAAGGCCTTGGATTACGTCCTTGAACACGAAATCGAGCCCTTCCTGCCCGAAGGCCAGCGCGTTGCTTTCGGCTTGCAACAAGTTGACATGCCCTTGCCGCTGGCCCTGGCGAATCCCGTTTCCATCTATTCGAAAGAAGGAACCATCGAATTTCCCCTCGCCTCCATGCTTTTTGTGGAGGATCTGGCGCGCGCCTATTCCTGGCTGTGGACAAACCGTTACAGCACGAAGACTGTCGATGAGTACCTGGCGATGCTGCGCTATCGCAGCGCCAGCGACTTTGCCGGTCACCGCTACCCGTCGCCTTTGGTGGCGCTGCACATTCCGGCGGACGCACTTAGCGATAAGAAGGTTGTCGATTTGGCAGTCGGGACGCGCAGAACTGCCTACGCCTTTTTGTTACTGCATGAGTACGCCCACATTCGGCTTCAATCCGCGGATGCCAAAACACTGAAAGTGGAGGACAGCGAGGAGCGCGCAGACGAGTATGCGCTGAATACTTTAGAAAATAATTCCGCGCCTCCCACCGGATTGCTGCCGGTGATGCAGAGTTGGCTGTTCCTAGGCGCCGGAAATCCGGCGTTCGAACATGCAGTCACGCCCAGGCGTTTACAAGCTATGGCACACTACCTGGATGCCAACGTGATTGAATTTGTGCGCGGCCGGCCTAACGCATTGAGTTCCACCGATGTTATTCACTCCATCGCGCTAGTACTGAGGGAAGAGGCCGAGCTGGAAACAGTGCCAGGGCATATTGCCGCCTTGAGGGAGTTTGCTTTAAGAACCGACGTAGAGTCTTTGAAGCCTAGACCCCTGCCTCGAAGTACCAAATGAATTTAGTGGATGTTTTCTATCAACTGGGCGGTAAACTGCACCGCCTTTAAATATTTCTCCGGCGCCATCCGTTCATTCAGACCATGTGCCAGTTCCAGCGCGGAAGGATCCAGATCTACCGCTAGAAAACGGTAAACATTGGGCGTGAGTACGCAGTAGTAGCTCGAATCGGTAGCCGCATTCAACAGGTTTGGTATGACAATCACGTTTGGAAATAGCTGGTGGATGGTCGTATCAAGCGTGCGGTAGCCATTGGAGTCTATCGGTGAAGCGGGACTCGGGTTGCGCGAACTGCCCGGGTTGGCATCGGAGACCGTCACCCCGGCATCGTTTACCACCGAGCGCACGCGATCAATAACCGAGGAGACAGTTTCTCCGGGCAGGATGCGAAAGTTGATTACTGCACGCGCGCTGGGCGGCAGGGCATTCTCCTTGAAGCCCGCGTTAAACATGTCTTCCGCGGTGGTGGTCCGGAAGCTTCCAGCCTGGAGTGGATTTTGCAAACCCAATCGCACAATCAGCGGTTGGAACAGCCACAAATTCGCCAGCGGCAGTCGTTTTGCGAACGGCAGGTAAGGCGCCAGCGTATCGTACTGGCTGCGCACCGTAGCCGGCAGCGAAGCTGGAAATTGATTGGCCTCAAGCTTGGTAAGCGCCGCGCTCAACTCGCCAATGGCAGTATGCGGCGGCGGGGCGGACGAGTGGCCGCCTTTTCCGACTGTGGACAGCACCACATCGACATAACCCTTTTCCGCTGTTCCTATAAGAGCCACCGGTTGGGTAACACCTGGAATCATGCCCGAGACGATGGCGCCCCCTTCATCGATCACAAATTCGGGTTGCACGTTTCGCTGCTGCAGCAGTTTTACGATATTCTGCGCGCCGTACTTGCCGCCATTCTCCTCGTCATCTCCGAACGCAAACAGAATCGTGCGCGCGGGCACGAAACCGCGAGCGATAAGTGTTTCGGCCGCTTCCAGCAAAGAAAGCACGTGAATTTTGTCGTCGAAGGTGCCGCGTCCCCAGATGAACCCTTCGGCCACTTCACCCGAATACGGTGGATGTTTCCAAAGCGGCAGCGCCTCAGCCGGCACCGGCACAACATCCATATGACCCATCAGAATGGCCGGCTTCAGGGAAGTGTCCCGACCCTTCCAGGTAAACAGCAAAGCGCCGTCTGTAAGAACCTCGCGCTGCATGGTCGCGTGAACTTTGGGAAAGCTCTGCTCCAAATACTCGCGCATTTTCTGCATCACGGCCTGGTTGGGCCGCTCGCCTCCGGATTGCGACTCCGTTGGTATTTGAATCGCGCCAATAAAACGCTGGAGCGCGCCTTTGTCATCCAGCGCGATTGGAGTGAATGCAGGTACGGAAATGGCTGGCGGCTTAAGCAGTGCGGCCCGCAGCGTTACGATCAAAACGAGAACAACCAAAATCAAAAATAGGGCCGCGGCGATTCGCTTCATTGTTAACGTTTGATTTTAGCGGAAGCGAACCTTACATGAAACAAAAACTTGATATCGACACCTGGAAGCGAAAGGCTCATTTCCGATTCTTCAGCACCTTTGAAGAGCCCTTTTACGGAGTCTGCGCGGCCGTTGATTGCACCACGGCTTACTCGTTCGCCAAGAGTCAGGCTATTTCTGTCTTCCTCTATTGCCTTCACCGGTCACTGCTTGCCGTCCACCGCACTGAACCGTTCAAGTATCGTATCGAGAACGATGAGGTGTTTGTCTACGACCGGATAGACGCCGCCATCACGGTAGCGCGCGATGACAGCACGTTCGGCTATGGCCATATCGCTTATTCGGAGAACCTGCAGGAATTCCTGGAGGGCGCCAACTCCGAAGTCGAACGAGTTCGCGGTTTGACTGATCTTGTTCCTTCAGGCGTCAACAATACGATTCTTTATTCTGCGTTGCCGTGGATCGACTTCACTTCCGTCTCACACGCCCGCAAGTTTTCCTTCGCGGATAGCCGTCCGCGCATTACCTTCGGTAAAATTACCGAAAAGGTAGGTAAGAGATCAATGCCTGTTTCTATCCATGTACATCACGCTCTTATCGACGGCTTCGACGTTGGGCAGTACCTGGATTGTTTTCAGGCCATGATGAATCAGAGGTAAGACCTATTGCGCCCCAAAGAGCGTCAGCAGGTGCCCGTCGGGATCGGTAAAAGTAGCTGCCCACATGCCTGGCGTCACCTCATGCGGCGCCGCCACGAAGGGGCAGCCCCGCTCAGCAAGCGCCTTGTAATTTGCCGCCACGCTCTCAGCAGGAAAGATGACTTCGACACTGCCGGCGAGTTTGCCACGGGCTGCCTCTCCCGCCGGTTGGTTGAGCACGATCATGATCCCGCCAGCGCGAAAAAGAGTTACCTCGCCCGGTTTGCCAATCATCTCCAGGCCCAGCGTATCACCGTAAAACTCGATCGAGCGGGCGCTGTTGGAGACTCCGAGGGAGATCATGGAAACCTGCAATTTGGGTGGCATGAGGCCAGTGTGCAGTTTTCCGCCAGCGCGCATCTAACCCGATCTTGCTAATTTACGGTTTACCGCCGAAGGCAACTCGCCATAGTGCAATCGAAACAGCCGGGCGAAAGCCGAGGGGTTTGAAAATCCAACTTCAAGGCAAGCGTTCAAGACGGATGTGCCAGCTTCTATCAGACGGCGCGCCCGCGACAGCCGCAGGCGGGTCAGATACGTGTGCGGCGTCTGTTGAAACGCCAGGGTGAAACTGCGATGGAAATGAAAGAGAGACAAACCAGCGGCGCGCGAAACAGCCGCCAGGGAAACAGGTTGGCAGGTATGGGAGTGAAGATACTCGCGGCCGCGCAGAAGGCGGCGAAAAAGCTCCTGCCTTGTGGAACCGCGGATGGCAGGCAGCCTCGCGATTTCGTCCCGAATGCGTTGATAGAGTTGCAACAGATCGGCAGCCAGCGTCAGGAATTCTTCTTCGAACCCGCTAGGCGCCAAAGCGTGCTCACAGCGGCGCGCCAGGGTCTGGACGCGCTTAATGAGTGCGCAATCCTTTTCGTTGTGCAGCGCGGACAAATAGGACAATCCAGGAAGCACCGCAGGTTCGCCAGCCAGAGCTTCTTCAAGCGGCCGTGTGATATCGCTCGCAAGTTGCTCTACAAAACCTTGCGCAAAGAAAATGCAGCATGTCTCAACCGGTTTCTCAGCCGCGATATTCATGGAGTACTTCTCTCCCGCCGGGATAACCAAAAAGCTTGAGGGCTCCACCACCAACTGCCGGTTGCCCACAGTCCATGCAACCTCACCTGAGATGACGGTTTTGATGGATGACGGGCCGCTAAAGCCGTCCACGCGGTGATGACAGGCGCAAGCTCGCAGGACCAAGTTGTCCTCGAACATGCGAGATCCAATGGGAAACAAGTAAGGCACCGGCCCGGCTGTTTCTTTCCGTTCAGACCGCGCCTTCGTGATCACGAGAGACCATGGTATCGCGCAGCAGATGCGCGAATTAGTGAGGCGGCTCGAACTTTATGGTCGTAGTGGTTCGCATCGCGGCCGGCTGGCCATTTACCAGGTAAGGATTGTACTTCCACTGGCGAACCGCATCGCTTGCGGCATGGCCAAAGATATCCGGATTGTCCTGCATAGAAATCATGGGCTGGCTGCTTAGCACAGTGATGTCAGTTACGTCGCCAGCCGGCGTAACAGTGAACTCTAACACAACAATCCGCTCAGCCCTTTGCAGAAATCCCATGAAGCGCGGCTCGACTCTGACCCGCAGCAATTTTTCAGACACCGCCGCGGAAACCTTCGCGCCAGCGTGGGGCGGCTCAACATGCGGCGCCGGTGCGGCGGCGGATTCCGCGAAAGGCCTGTCTAGCCTGCGCGTCACTGAATCGGAGGCTATGCTTCTTTCCACCATATCCAGAGCCTGTTGTATTTGTTTACCCGCATCGCGATTCTCGTTCGGAGAAAGCAGGTTAAGTACCCATTCCGTTTCCACTCCTCCATTCGGATGCCTGGCTTCTACTTGGTCGCGAGCTTGAGTCAGCGTTAACCCTCCCCGTTGAACCATTCCTCGCAGGTCTTGGGCCAGCGCCTGAAAAGTATTCAACTGTCCTTCCCGGTTCTTGATCAGTTCGTCGATTGACTTTGGGTCGCCAATGGCAGTGCCGTCGGAAAATAGCGCCGCAATCACGGTTGGCTGAAAACTTCCGTGTCCAATCACGGCGTATGGGTTCAAGTTTGGATGTCCGCGTCCGAACGGGCCGATCCCGGCCTGCAGCTTCTGGCGAAAGTCT
Source organism: Bryobacterales bacterium (assembly GCA_003163855.1). Lineage (GTDB taxonomy): Bacteria > Acidobacteriota > Terriglobia > Bryobacterales > Bryobacteraceae > Bog-105. Next base: position 51,368 of record PLRJ01000056.1, read on the forward strand.
TCATTAACCCGCCTGGTTTCGTCCCCCATCTTTTCAGTTACGGTGAAGGCGGTTAGATTCGCTGGATAAAGATTGGTAATGCCAAGGTCCCGCATCTCATAAGTCACCGGCACACCCGTCGCGTCGCCCGTCCAATCGACCGTATCCGACTTGCCGTTCCACGACCAGCTGACTTTGCCGCCCCCCGTGAATTGTCGTCCGTTCCAGGTTCCACTATAGGTTGCCGTTAAACCGGAGGCCGTTCCGCTGGCGTCGACCCGGGTGAACCTGAGCGCGTTAGGGTCGCTATTGACGATGGTGATGGCGCCAATTGCACCACCTTGCCAGCGTCCCGAATACCGTTTTCCGTCCCATAGCCAGGTGCCGCAGACGTGATAACTCCGCCCCGTTTCACATTCGAGAAAGACGGCAGGCAGGGCCGCCGGCGGAGCGGGCGGGCTCAGCAACAGAGATGATAAGAGGAGTAACACGTTCACTTCATCCTTTTCCGAAATAGCAAAAGAAAACCACCTCCGACCATGGCGACGAGCCATCCCGAAGCGGGTTCCGGCATAGTAGTCACCGGAATGGATGCCACCGAAACACTTGCCGGCGCCATCAAGAAGTTCCCGGCTGACACCAAATCGGCTATCGGATCAAACGTTCCGGAATTCGGATCAACACTATATAGGTCGTAGGTCAACACAAGCTGCCCCACATTCGTCGCACCCACCGGTTCACCCGGCGTAATAGAGAAGCTCCCCACACCTGTCGCTAAACTCGCGCTGAACGCCTGTGTCACCACTGGACTCTCCGGAGTGGGACCGACAACGATGAAGCTGGAAGCGATTTCGTCGGTATAGATTCCAATCGTAGAAGCAACACAGAGCGAAGTGGCGCCGCTGCTTCCAAGGCAGAAGTTAGAGGAACTGACCACAGCGTAGTCGGAGGAGTTACTCAAGGTAAAGCCCCAGCCGACTGTGCTACCTGCTTGGCCTGACAGTGCTCCCGAAGTGGGAGAAAGTGTCAGAATCGCCGTAGCATTTGCCGCCGTCACCAAGCCGAAGAAACCGGCTGTGAGACCTATGAGTATTGACGTTTTCATTTGATTTGCTTTCGTTTCTTGCTTATTGGAATTGGTTGAGCCGCACGATGGAGCCGCTGGCATTGCCGCTATTGGCCGATAGCGAGATAGTGACAGTGAAGCGCGAGTTGGCTGCGCAGCCATTGAAGTCTAGAGTCAATGGGACGGTGGCGCTTGTGCCTGGAGCCAGAAAGCCCGCGCTGAGCGGTAACGCGGAACTCACTGCGGGGGTACAAGTTGCGCCTCCCGCTTGAAGAAACGAGACACCGCTAATCTCTGACCCCACGGCTGCCGCCGGACCGTTGTTACTTAACTGGATGCTCCAAACGCGTGCATCGGTGGCGCCACTCTTGCTTGTAATGTTCCCAAAAAGCGCGGCGGCACCTGACGGAACGAATGAGGCAGTGACACTTTCAGGAGCATTCATCGTGATAGTTGTCGAAGCACTACTCGTGTTAGCCACTGGGCCTGACCAACCACTAAATATGTAGCCAATGGCTGGTATAGCCGCAAGACCGACGTTCGTCCCCGCCGCATAATAAGCGCCTGAAACTGGAGTTACACTGCCACCCGCCGCCGGATTGGCTGCTGTGGTCAGCAAATAAGACGTTGAGAAATTTGCCGTGTAGGTGCCGGCCGCGTTGACGGTTATGTTATGGTTCTCCGCACCTCCATCAGACCAGTTGCTGAATGAATATTGAGTTCCTGCGGAACCTTGAGGAGAGGTGGTCGCAATCGTATGGGTGGAGCCGGTATCGAGCGTCAGGATTTGTTGAGCCGTATACGAGGCGCCGTCAACAGAAAAGCTCAAGCCGGCTGGTGAGGTGCCAACTGTCACCTGGTCTGTGCTGGGTGCCGTCGCAAATCCAAACTTAGAGACAAAGGCGGCCTCGGGACCGTAAAAAGTGGTGTCGTACGCTCCGTAAGTTACTGGGAAGTTGGTCGAATTCGTGAAGCCACCGATATAGGCATTGCCGGATGGGTCCAGCGCAATTGCATTTCCCACATCGCCGCCGCCCCCGCCAAGATATGTGGAGTAGATTAAGCCGGAACCACTGGCATTGAATTTGGTTAGGAAAGCGTTCATAGCCGCACCGCTGTTCTGCGGTTGCAATGCGTCGGACGTCACCTGCAATGTGCCGGGCCCTCCGGTTTCGCCCGTTACAACGGCCTCGCCAGCAGCATCCACCGCAATGGCAAAGGAGTAAAGCGCACCTTGACCCGCGACAATACTGCCCAGGCAGCTCGAGTAAACCAAGCCGCTGCCGTCGGGCTTTACCTTTGTTACAAAACTAAAACCGCCTGACGTTTCAAAGGCACCGGGGGTAGTCGGAACACCGCTAGCACCACAGGACCCAAATCCAGTGATGTAGGCGCTATCCGACGAATCGATTGCGATACTAAGAGGACCGGTCGGAAAATACGTCAAATAGACAAGCCCGGATCCAGCTGCATTTAGCCGAGCTACGAACCCCGCGCCTGGAGTCGCCTGGAAAGCCCCGGGCGTGACAGGTAAGTCTAGGGCGTCTGTCGTACCCGTTAGGAAGACCTCACCGCTAGTATCGACTGCAATCGCATTAATGCTAGTCAGCACATAGAACGACGCATTCGGCTTGGTGCCATTGAGGAATGTGCCATAAAGCAGGCGGCTGCCTGTTGGATCGAGTTTGGCGATAACCGAAGGTGCGTTAGAAAAGATGGAACTACCGGGGCTCGTTTGGAAAGCGCCTGGTGTCACTGGAAAAGTCGTGGCCGATTGGCCCGCGACATAGGCATTGCCAGCGGAATCGATAGTCATCTGTGGCCCCTGTGCTCCGCTGCCCACATTTCCAAAGAATGTTGAATACACTAGGCCGTTGCCGGCTGCATTTAGCTTTGCAAGAAACGTGCCACCCCTGTGGGGAATGTTGTTTGGAAGGCTCCGCTAGTGACGGGAAAATCAGAGGAGCCAGTGACGCCTGCGATGAATGCATCGCCCGAAGAGTCAACTGCGATGCTGACACCGTAGTCTTGCGAGCCGCCACCCAAATACGTGGAGTAGACGACGTTTGTCCCGTCGGCGTTGATTTTTGTGACGAAAGCATTGGACGGATAGGGAGGTGAAGTTTGAAAAGCTTCTGGTGTCGTCGGGAAGTAAGACGAGCCCGTATCGCCAGTTACATAAGCATTACCCGCGGCATCAACAGTTATTCCGCGCACGGAGTTTGTCTGATCCAAGCCTCCCAAGAACGTCGAGTAAGCAAGGATCGGGTCGATAACAAGCCGACTCGCATGGTCGTACTCATCAAGATGGAACCCAACTGTATCTTTCGACAAGATTGCGAACCTTCCGCTGATCGGAACCCGTCTGCCTTCAATTTCCTGGTAAATCTCAGGCGCGTGCATCGACACTTGGCCCTTTCTAAGTCCGATCGATAGATTTGCTTTATCGTCAATCTTTAGGCTCTTCGCATCTTTGAAAACCAGCTTGATGTCCTTCGCATCCGCCCCCGGAGCCACCGCGAAGTCATACTCCAACTGCCGCTGATTCCCGTAATAAACCAAATCCACGCCGGGATAAACGTCCTTATACCGAACTCGCCGATAATTCGGCACATCCCGCCGCCACTTACTCGGATCGTTCCCGATAAAGTAATTCGACTTGCCAGGCAACTCATCCACCCCACTCACTAGCGGTTTCCGGTTCGCTCCGCTCAACTGCATTCTGACTACATCGCCGGCTTTGCCCTTCTCTTGCAGCGAGAGTACCGCCTCAGATTCCGTCAAAAACAGCGAATATCCCTGCCCGCGCGACAGATACCGAACTTGGGCATCAGTCTGTCCTCGATTCACCTCGAAACTCAGCGGCAGATTTCCATACCTCGCATCCAAGGCCGGTTTCGCTTGCCCTAACGCCAGCACAGCAGCGATTAACAGCAGGCTCGACGCGCGCAACAAGTCACAGTTCTTCATAGTCACTCCGAGGTTGAACGTCCGGCGATAGTGCCCGACATCTACCTAATGCGCCAATTCACCTCTTTCCTGCCAAAGAAAATAAATAATTTCTTGCAAGCCCATGCGCTATGCTCTGGAAACGCGGGTATGGATGTTTTAAAAGACAATCTCCCTTCTTTAACTGAGCAGTTGCAGCGTTTCTCCGACGGCGACCGCGTCATCGCGGAAAGCGTTTTGCGTCAAGTGCTCCCTGAATTGCACCGCATCGCCGTGCGAGCGCTGGGCCGCGAACAGGATTCGTCGTTCTCACCCACCGAACTCATTAACGAAATCTGGCTGCGCAAGCTGCGGCAAGGGGGGTGGCAGATAAACAGCCGGCAGCATTTTTACGCTGTCGCGTCACTGGCCATGCGCCAGGTACTCATCGAGTTCGCGCGCATGCGCAAAGCTGAACGCCGCGGCGGGGCACAAACCACGCTCTCACTCGACGGCAGTGTTACGGCAGCCGGTACGGAAAACATCGAACCTGAAAGCCTGATACAAATTGGCATTCTGATGGACCGGTTAGAACGCCGCAATCCTGAAACCGCCCGCATCGTGGACATGCATTACTTCGCCGGATTCACTTTGGAAGAAATAGCCGACATTACCGGGCTGACTTTTCGCCAGGTCCGCCATCGCTGGGAATTTGGCCGTAACTGGCTCAAAGACGGATTGCGCGGCTGACTAACAAAATCAGGATGGCCGCGCCAGCGCCAAACTTCGCAGGACAAGTTATGCGCAGCCTGATTGTCTTCACCGTCCTGCTTGCGAGCGCCGAAGCTCAACAAGCGCCATTCATCCCGATAAGTGGCCCAAACGCCCCGAACGCCGACGCGAGCCTCTTTGAGGACAGCCGGGGCGGACTCTGGCTGGCAAAACAGGAGGGGCCGTCAGAGCTCCGCTACTTTGATGGCACCCGATTCATCAACCCGGTCGTCGGCAGCTTTCCGCAAGGTCAAGTGAATCAGCTTGCAGAAGATAGCAACGGTGGCATCTGGATACCGTCGGAGCGGGGACTTTACCGGCTCTTTCGCGGCCGCCTGGAAAAGCTGGTTGACGGGTGGGTGAGAATGATCGTCGCCATCGCGCCAGACGTGTTTTTGATTAGCGTTACCACCGGGCAGGAGAACGATGCCAACTTGGTGCGAGTTAAAAGACAAAACGGGGTCTGGACCATGGCGTCTGTTGCAAGAATTGGCTTCGTTGCATTAGAGCCAGACCGTCTCGGAAATCTGCTTTATCCCTGCGCAGGCGGGTTCTGTGAAATGCTCACTGCCGAGGTTGAGCGCTGGAGGCCGGGCGTGATTCTGCGTGTGACCAGGCATAAAGCTTCCATCGGCAGTGTGATCAATCGAGTCCACCGCGACCGCTTCGGCTGTATCTGGATACGTGGAGTCGTCCAGGCAGCCTATCAGTGTCCCTCGGACCCGGCTCCACATATATTGCCAGCGGCCATTGCGGGGGCAGGGTCATCGGGAGTCGGAGAGATGCGGGACGGTTCGATCGTAATCTCGAGTTTTAATAGACTTTCTATCGGACGACCGGGAAAGTTCCGTGTCTTAACGGTCGCAAATGGCCTTCCTGGTGCAGGCTCGCATCTTGTGGCGAGAGACGACACGATTTGGCTCAGCGGCTCAAATGGGCTTTTCGCGTTAGTACCCAAATTCCTGGCGGAATTCTGGGGCGAGCGAGATGGACTCAGCGGGAATACATGGTCTGTACTGCCAGCCCGCAAAAAACTTCTGGCGATAGCAGGTGATAGCGTTCGTGTTTTGGATCGCGATCGCAGCCGGTGGCTAAAACTTTTGGAGTTCTCTGGGGCGATGCATCTGCTTGAGACGTCACACCATGAATTACTCGTAGGCAGCCAGTCGGGCGGCGTGATCGAAATCGATAATCATGGGAGGATTTTGCGTCGGTCTGTCGCGGCCAATGCCATGATGTTGGCGCAGACACCGGAAGGACAGGTATGGGCGACGGGAGACGGAATTCGAAGGGTAATCCCAGAGGGAAAACGCCTTCAGCTTAGAAGGGAAGATGTCTCAAATGAGCCCAAGGCCGGAATCGAAGCAGATTTGAAGGTCGGCACAGGCGGCGAATTGTGGACTTGCTTTGGTCAGGGCCTGCTATTCAGAAATCTTAATGGATGGCACCGAGTTCTGACGCAGAATCCCCCGTACTTTAATTGGGCCTTGACAATCGACAGGTCAGGAAGCGTATGGTACGAGCGCTTCATGGGTCTTTCGGTGATTACCAACCCGATGGGAAAGAGTCCCGAAGGTAAGGATTTTTATGACGAGGCCCGACATTCCCTGCATTTTCTGGGAACCGATCACGTGGGCCGTCTGTGGCGCGGCACATCTAACGGTGTCTATGTCGCCGATCCTGAGGAAGCGCGGCAAAATCAATGGCTTCATCTAGATCGCACCGACGGGCTGCCAGGCAAGGACACGAATCAAAGATCATTCACCAACGATATTGACGGCTCTGTCTGGTTCGGAATTGATAACTCGGTCATCCACATCTTTCCCCCTGCCGATCTCGTCCACCCAACCTACGCACCCTCTGTATTCGTTTCCGGCTTTACCTCTGAAAACGGCCAATTCCAGATGGCCGACCTGGTCGAATCTGTACCAAGCAACACCAACCTGACCGCCCATCTCGGATCACTCCAAATGGACCGCCGCAACTCGCTCAACTTTCGCTATCGACTGCTGCCCCAACAAACTTCGTGGATGAATGGAACTGCCACCGACATCAACCTCGGAACGCCCGGGTGGGGGGATCACAACCTTGAAGTACAAGCCCGCCTGCTCACTGGTCCCTGGTCTTCAACCGTTAGTAAGAACTTCCATGTCCTGCGCCCTGCGTGGCTTTCTACGCCTTGGCTGATCGCATTCGCCTTGTTCGCAGGAGCGGCCGCCGCCGGAGGGCGTGAGTGGCGCCGCCTCCAAAAACACCGTGCCGACACCATCCTGCCTGAGTTAGCAGCCTGGCGCCTCGCCGTCGTATCTCCAGACCTGAACAGCCTGGAAGGTGCGCTTTTCGACAACCGTTTTGAAGTTCTACGAATCGTGGCGCGGGGAGGCTTCGCCACCGTTTGGGAAGGTCATGATCGCCAGCAAAGCAACCGCCTATGCGCCATCAAGGTCTTCCGCCATGAACTTCTGGATAAAAGCTGGATGCAGAAACGCTTCCAGCATGAAGTATCAGCCCTGACTCAGATTCATCATCCAAACGTAGTGCGCATTTATGGTCATGGAACCGTTCCCAGCGGATCGCCCTATCTCGCCATGGAGTTTATTCACGGCCTAACCCTGCGAGACAAACTGTCGAACGACCGGCTAACGGTCGTGCAAACTGCCAGCTATCTTCGGCAGGCAGCCAGCGCGCTGGCCGAAATCCATGCTCACGGCGTCTGCCATCGAGACGTCAAACCGGAAAACCTGATGATCCGCACGAACGGGAAAGACCTGGTCCTCATCGATTTCTCCATCGCCATCGTGCAAGACCCGGACGAAACCATACACGGCCTTTCACGCGCGGCGGGAACCATGCACTATATGGCGCCCGAACAGGCGGTCGGATACGCCAACGAATCCAGCGATATCTATAGTCTGGCCAAAATCCTGATTGAGATGCTGACTGGCCAACGCCTTTCCACCCTCTTACCGGATGCCTCTATCGACTTACCCGACCGCGTCCGCGAGTTGGAGTTAGGACTCTCGCCCGAATCTACCGATCTGCTGGCCAAAGCTCTGGAGTTCGATCCGTCCAGACGGCCCAAAGAAGCCAGTGCGTTCGGAGAGATGCTAGCCACCGACCTGGAGAAAACCTAACGCGAACTGATCAAATAAGCCTGACTCGCCTGGTCTTCGATTGAAACCCCAAACCCATCGTAAGCAAGTGCATATGGCGTCAGCGTAGCAAGTAAACGATTCGCCGAACCACTGCGCACAAGGATCATTCGAACCTCAACGCGCGTCGAGAGCTTCGCCTCAGCACTCAACTCGGAAGGAACTCGCAGGACCAAGTTGTCCTCGAACAGATGCGACCCAGCGGGCAATAAGTAAGGCACCCGCGCCACCTCAGACACCCGAACTGCCCCGACCGGCAACCAAAACCTCTTCAGACGCAGGCAGCGTGAAAAAGAACGTGGACCCGTCCTCCACCTTAGATTCAACCCAGATGGAACCTCCGAAGAGCTCGACAACCCTGCGGCAAATTGCCAGCCCAATGCCGGTTCCCGGAATCTTGCTGCTATGCAGTCGCTTAAACACACCGAATACCTGTTCATGATAGGCGGCATCAATGCCCATGCCGTTATCGGATACACTTATCCGCCAGCAGTCGCCTTCCCTCTCTGCGGAAATTCGGATTTCAGGCGCTCGCTCACTGCGGTATTTAATTGCGTTCGAGATCAGATTCTGGAACAACTGAACATAATGGGATTCCCTGCCTCTAACGATCGGCAGCGCTGCTGAGGTGATCCGCGCTTCGCTTTGATCGATTTGAGTTTTAAGATTATCCAGTGTCTTCTCAACAACCCCGTTCAGATCCACGAATTCGGAGATCTCCTCTTCCTCCACAGTCAGTTGCGTGTAGGCAAGCAGGTCAGCCAGCAACTGCTCCATTCGCTGCGTCCCCTCAAGAATGAAGCGCGCCGCCTTTTCCGCATCCTTTTCGCGCCCGTGCGCCGTGGCGTTTATAAGGAGTCTGGTGGAAGCCGATATCGTCCGCAGTGGTTCACGCAGATCGTGGCTGGCCGCGAAGGCAAACTGCTTGAGGTTCATGTTTGCGCGCGACAATGCCTCATTCGCCAGCAGCAGATTCCGTTCCTTCTGGCGCAAAACGTCCTCGGCGTTCTTCCGCTCGCTGTCGTCTCTTAGAACCTTTACATAGCCTCCGATGTTGCCGTTGGTGGAATCCAGCGCCTCCATGAATCCTATGGCCCAGAACTTCGCGCCGTCCTTGCGAACCAGCCAGCGATCGTCCGAGCTGCGTCCCTGCTCTGTCGCCGTCTGAATCTCCCGCATCAGAACGCCCGTTGCCCGGTCTTCTTCCGGGTACAAAATGTTCGCCGAGCGTCCAATCATTTCCTGCTCGGTGTAGCCGAATACGCGCTCTGCGCCGGTGCTCCAGATAGCCACCTGGCCGCCGGGATTCAGCATAAAAATCGCATATTCACGAGCATTTTCAATCAATAAGCGGTAACGTTCTTCGCTGTGCCGCAGCCGTTCGTCAGCCCGGAATCGCTCAACAAAGTCACTCGCCTGACGGGCGTATAGGTTCAGAATGCGAAAGTCGCGTTCGGACAGCGCGCGGCTCTCCGGCGCTTGCGTAGACAGGATGCCAAGCACCTCACCGCTCCGGCTGATCAGAGGTGTGGCTTGCACCGAGCGATATCCAACTTTGGCCGCGATCTCCAGAAAAGGAGCGTAAAACGGATCAGCCGCTATATCCTCAATAACGACTCGCATACGAGACTTCATGGCTCTTCCGGATGCGGACTCGGAACTTCCGGCCAGCGTCTGGAAGTGGCCAAAAAACTCCTCGCTGAAGCCGCTGGATGCCAACATTTCCAAGTTATTTGTGGTGGGATCAAGCAACTGGATGTTGCCCATATCTGCTTTCATGATTCCCATAGCGGCATCCAGCACCGTCTCCAGCGCCTCCCCGAGATCCGAACTTACAAACAGCCGGTTCACCAGATCCTGCAGGCGCTGCATGGCATTAAGTTCCGCCAGCAGTTTGGTCTGACTATCGAGCAAAGCCGTCTCAGCCGCCACTCTCCTGGTGATGTCCACAAACGTGATGACAACGCCGTCAATGCGGTCTTCCGAGCTTCGGTACGGCAGCACTCGGGTCAAATACCACCCATCGCCATCGTCCCGAACCTCACGTTCAATCGCAGAAAGATTGTTAAGTACCGATTCCGAGTCGCTCTGAAGCTGGGGATAGCCCAGACGATGTGTCAGGTCTGAGATGGGGCGGCCGCGGTCAGTCGCGCGAACGTTAAACAACTCGGCGACCTTGGGGGTGAATCGTTGGATTCTCAGGTTCCGGTCCAGGAAGAGAGTCGCTATACCGGTGGCTGACAGAAGATTGTGCAGATCGCCCGACAGTTGGGCTAATTCCTCCACCTTATGCCGGTTTTCCTGGTTAACCGTCTGGAGCTCTTCGTTGATACTCTGCAGTTCCTCTTTCGAGGTTTCCAGTTCCTCCATGGTGGAGCGCAGTTCCTCGTTGGTGGACTGCATTTCCTCGTTGGAGGCTTTCATCTCCTCCTGGCTGGTCTCGTACTCTTCGATGATGGCGCGCAATCTGCTGCGCGACAGGGAAAGCTCGCTCTCAAAATCGCCCAGGCGGCGGTCGATTTGGGTGGCATCCTCGGCCTTGTTCTTTGCTTCCTCAGGGACGCTGGACTTCTTTGGCTCACGCTCTTCGAAAATAATGAGGGCGAACCCCTCCTGATTTGGTTCCAGCGCAGGCCTCACGTGCAGTAACACAGGCCGTAAAACGCCTTCGAAGCTGACGGGGATCGGCTCGGAATCGCAGGCTTCTTTTGTCTCCCGCACCGATTGCAGCAAGCCCTGCAACTCAATACGGAGTTCCTCTCGTACCAGCTTAAAGATGTTGGCAGTTGGTTCGCCGCCCGGATGAACCAGGTAACGTCCGCCGTGCGCGGACAGGTGGACCAGTTTGTTGTCCGCACTGACCAGCAGGCTTGGCGGAGCATATAGTTCGACCATGCGCTGGTGGAGCGAACCATACGAAACAGGTTCAAGCGGTTCGCGCGGCTTCGAATCCTCTTCGCCAGGGACACGCAAGCGCGTGAGTGGAAAGACCGGCAGCCGCGGCTCAGGAACAGGAACGTTGCGCTTGCGGTAGAGGCAGAATCTTTTGTCTTCGCAACGGAAAAGATCCACCGCTTCAATGGTTTCAGCGGCGCCTAATAACAAGACGCCGTCGGGATTTAGCGCATAGTGAAACAGGTCCGCCACAGCGCGTTGTACATCGCGCTGTAAGTAGATAAGAAGGTTGCGGCAGGAAATAAAATCCACGCGCGAGAAAGGCGGATCTCCAAGCAGGTTGTGCGGAGCGAACACAATTAAGTCCCGCAGCTCGTGGCGCACGCGAAAGCCGCCGCTCTCTCGTGCAAAGAATCGCTTCAGCCGCTCCGGCCCCACATCCGTTTCTATATCGCCGGAATAGAAACCTTCGCGCGCCCTCTGCAGCGAACGGCCATGCAGGTCCGACGCGAATAGTTGAATTTGCGGCGGCGCTTCACGCCGTCCGGCCTCTTCCAGCAGCAGGATTGCCAGCGAATAGGCTTCCTCCCCAGTTGCGCATCCAACTGACCAGAGACGAACCGAATCCCTCGACTCCTTCTTGTCGAACAGGCGTGGGATCACATCCTTCTGCAGCTTCTCGAAGACGGCCGTATCGCGAAAGAAATTCGTCACCGTCACCAGCAGATCGTCGGCCAGTGCTCGGGTTTCCTCCGGTTGATCGCGTAGCCGGTCCACGTACGCTTGCAGGTTTTCAATGTAGTTCAACTGCATGCGGCGCGCGATTCGGCGAAGAACGGTGGAACGCTTGTAACGGCTGAAATCGCGATCGGTGCGGGCCCGCAAATGCATAAACACTTTCTGCAGGAGCATCACTTCGCTCCGGTCCACTAACTCCTCGCCATCATCCGGCACCTTGACGTTGGGCGTGGCGCGATCAAAGCGCAAAATCGCACTTGGAATCTGCTCAACCGGAAGAATGAGGTCAGCTAAACCAGTGGCAATGGCGCTCTGCGGCATGCCGTCGTATTCAGCTTCACTCGGATCCTGGACAATGACAACACCGCCCCTCGCCTTGATGTCTTTGATCCCGAGCGTGCCATCGGCGCCCGAACCAGTGAGGATGACTCCAATAGCGTGACCATCATGCGTACTGGCAAGAGTGCGAAAAAAATGATCGATGGGCGCCCGCTGGCTGCGCCTTTCTTCCAGGTCTGAAAGCCGCAAGTGCGTATCTACAGTGCTTATGTTTGCGTTGGGCGGTATCACATAAGCGTGGTTTGGCTCCAGCGCCACCGTTTCATTTACCTGCAGAATCCGAAAACTGGCATGTGGCTGCAGCAGATCGGCTAAATGGCTCTTGTATTCCGGCGCGAGGTGGACGACCACTACAAAGGACAGTCCGCTATCGGCGGGCACATTGTCAAAGAAGGTTTTGAGGGCGGCCAAACCTCCGGCCGAGGCGCCTATACCGACAATCGTGGTCGCCCGCCCGCTCGGTTTAGCCTTTGGACTTAAGCCGTCTGGCTCGGGTTGCTTCTTGTCGGTCAAACCTCGCCTTCCTGCTCACCCTAAGATGGTATCGCGAAGCGTGGATGTTAATTAAGAGGTATAAGTGCTAGTAAAGCGCCATCAACTTATCAAGTAAACCTGACTTGCCTGGTTCTCGATCGAGATACCAAATCCATCAGTGGTTAGCGCATCCAGCGACAGCGTGGCAACCAACTCATTCGCGGAACCACTACGCGCAAGGATCATTCGAACCTCAACGCGCGTCGAGAGCTTCGCCGCAGCACTCAACTCCGAAGGAACTCGGATCATACCCTTGATGCCGCCGCCGTCCTGAAAGTTAGCCGCAACAATCAGCAACTCGCCGGCCCCAGTCTCGAACCGCGCATAAGAATAAAGCCCCGCTGGACAATCGCTAAACCGCGCAGGGTTATTAAAGTAGCGCAACCCCCAGAACCCGTCGCCCGAGACAGCCGGCTGCTGACAAACTCGATTCAGGGCTGCATAAAAACTTCGCAGCGCAAGTTGCGAACCGCTGAGTCCCGCTCCATCATAATGCCAGCCATTCACCCACTTCGTAAACTCTGGCATAGTCCAGTAGTCGTAAATCGTCGTGCGGCCATTGTCACCGCCAAATCCGGTAGGACCAGCGCCCGGTTCACCCACTTCCTGACCATTGAACAGCAGAACAGGCCCACTCGCATACAGGAACTGAAGAGGTGCCAACTGATAGCCTGCGTCGGCTGTACCGAATCCGCTCGCTCCCGGACCTTGATTGCGTATGACAGGCGAAGCCACTCGGCGCTCATCGTGATTCTCAAGATACGAGGCAAGATGAGCCCGCATCTCGGCCGGCTGGCTCAACAACTCCTGATCAAACCCATCCAGGTCCCCGTCCGTGTAAATGCCCTTCAAGGCATTGTAAGACTGGTAGAAGTAGACTGCGTCAAAGCCGGCATCAATTAAGTCCTGCTGGCTCTGAATAGGATCGCCGCTGCCGGAGTATGGATACGATTCAGCCAAAAAGTACGCCGCTCTGCGTTGCCTCGCCTGACCTATGAGAAACGTCCACGCCTCCTTAGGAATGTAGTGGGCAAAATCGCAGCGAAATCCATCCACTCCCTTGCCTTGCCAGTAAGCCAGAATTTTGTCGACATCAGACCAGGTTTTTGGTTGTGGAGAATAGTTCCAATCGCCGTTCGTAAAATTGAAACCATAGTTCAGCTTGACTGTTTCATACCAGTCGTTCTCCGAAACGCTGGCGCTCACCACATTGTTCCCGGTTGCCTTCGGAGGATGGCCCTCTGAACCGTCTTCCTGGCTGAACCTGCCGTCAAATTTCACGCCCGCAGGGTTCCAGCCTTTCGGCTTTTTCAGGTGCAGCACCTGATGCGGTGGCTCAACCAAATAGAAAAAGTTGTTTTGGCTATCGAAAAACTTACTCTTGTCATCGCCGGCGCCCAGGTTCTCCGCCGGATGCGCTATCGAATCATAGCCGCGTGAAACATGATTGGGTATCAGGTCAATCAGGATTTTCAGGCCGGCGTTCTGCATGCGCTGCAGCAGAGCTTCGAATTCCTGCATCCGATTCGCGGGTTTGCTTGCATAATCCGGGCAGACGTCGTAATAGTCGCGCACCGCATAGAACGATCCCGCCAGGCCCTTCACAATATCGGGATCGTCGGCAGGCAAGCCAATCTCCGAATAATCCGTCAGAGTCGCCTGCCGCAACACGCCCGTCAGCCAGACGTGCGTCACCCCCAGACTGACGAGCGCGCTCAATGCCGAATCATTGATATCGTCGAACTTCCCGCAGCCATTGGTCTGAAGGGAGCCATTAATCTGGTTTGTCAAGTTGGTGTTGGAAAAGTAACGAACCACCAACTGATAGATCACAGCCTTCATGGCGCACCCCCTGTTAAGGGTACTCTGAAGGGCACACAGCAGCGGTGCTTAAGCTGCGCCTTGAGCCACCGCAACCTTAGGGTTTTCCGATGGCGGCTCCTCCGGTTGCACCACATTGTTGAAGCTATACCCGAACCCACGCACCGAACGAATCAGCAGCGGGTTCGCAGGGTCGGCCTCAACCTTCTGCCGCAAACGCAGAATGTAAACGTCCACCGTGCGGTCGGTCACCGCGCGGTCATGTCCCCAAACTGCATCCAGAAGTTGTTCGCGGCTGTAAACAACCCCTGGCCTGCTCATCAGGAACTCAAGCAGACGAAATTCGGTGGCGGTCAAGGTCAGGGGCGTGCCGTCCAGGCGTGCCTCGCAACTGCTGCGATCGAGTTCAAGCGTGGCAGCTTTCAGAACTCGGGTCGCACTGGCCTGTCCGCGGAATTGAATCTTGATACGCGCTATAAGTTCGCGCACAAAGAAGGGCTTCACAATGTAGTCGTTGGCGCCTAACTCCAAACCGACGATGCGATCCGTCTCCGAAGCCCGCGCCGTCAGGAAAATAACCGGAATATGCGCCAGTTCCGAATTTTGCCGGATACTCTTGCAGATGTCGAGCCCGTCGGCTTCCGGCAGCATAATATCCAGCAGAATCAGGTCCGGTTTTTCGCGTCGAAACAGGTCTACAACGCCTCTTCCGGTTTGTGCACCCACCACGGCAAAGCCCTCTTTTTCGAGGTTGTATTTGACCAGGGCGAACAAGTCGGCGTCATCTTCAATTAATGCGATTTTTCTCATGGTCGGAGTTTCGTTTGCAACAAAAGTCTAGATCAGCGTAACTGAACAGTCATGACATTCGCGTTACGAATGCGTGAATTCGGTTTAAATCCACTACTTTCCCTCGTTTCACCCCATCACCATCTTGGGGTAAGCTAGAAATCGGCAAACGTATGCGGCGCGAAGTAGAGCAACGGCAGCAGCAGCAAAGGCTCAGATCGCTACGCTCGTCCATGTCGCTCTGGACAGCCATACTCCTTCTGGTCCTAGTCCTGGTCGCCATACAGGGCCTCCGCAACGCCGGTTTTGAACTCACAACTCCAAGAATCATCATCGGCATTGCCGTAGCCCTGCTAATCTTCCGGCAGATAACCCGCCGATTGAAAAGGGTAGCCCCGCGCGCGGCACAACCTGACCCCAAATCCACATTAAAGTTGTCCTAACCAAGCGGTGGTTGGTACCCGAAACACCCCCAGGTCTTGTTACCATCAAAGTCTATGAAGGGCATTGTATTGGCCGGAGGAACGGGAAGCCGTTTGTTCCCGCTCACGAAAATCACGAATAAGCATCTGCTTCCGATATACGACAAGCCGATGATCTATTACCCCATCCAGACCCTAGTGGATGCCGGGATTCAGGATCTGCTGATTGTCACCGGAGGCCGTAATTCGGGGGATTTCCTGCGTCTGCTGGCCAATGGCAAGGGGTTCGGACTCAAGCACATCAACTATACGTACCAGGAAGGTGAGGGCGGCATCGCCGATGCGCTGGCCCTGGCAGAGCATTTCGCCGACGGCGACAAGATCTGCGTCATCCTGGGCGACAACATCATCCAAGGCTCCATTGCCAAGGCCGTTTCTGACTTTGAAAAGCAGGGTCCAGGAGCTAAGATTTTGCTGAAGCAGGTGCATGATGCCGAGCGCTTCGGCGTTGCCGAGATTGTGGGCGACCGCATCGTCGGCATTGAAGAGAAGCCGAAGAAGCCGAAATCGGACTACGCGGTAACCGGCATTTATATGTACGACGAGACAGTGTTCAGCAAGACACGAACGCTGGTTCCCTCCTCGCGCGGAGAATTAGAGATCACCGACGTCAACAACGCCTATATCCGCGAAGGCACCATGACCTTTAATTACCTGGACGGCTGGTGGACCGACGCCGGCACCTTCGAATCCCTGCTGCGTGCGGCCAACCTGGTTCACGATACAGCACAAAAGGGCGAGCCTGTTTTAGCGGCCCATGGAGAGGACGGCGAATGAGCGCGACTACCGTTTTAGGCACCTTGGAAACTGGAGTTGAATTAGAAGTACCGGTGGCCCAACCCGGCATCGGCAAAGTGATTCTGTCGCCGGCAAGCGCCGACCTCATCGACGGGGTGAAAATCAACGCGTTCCCGGTCTGGCCGGACGACCGCGGTTACTTCCTTGAGATCGCTCGCCTGGGCCAGGGTCTGGTTACGGATTTTCCCGCCGCCACTTCGCAGGTCTCCGCCGCTTTAAATTACCCCGGCATTATCAAGGCGTTTCATTTCCATAAATTCCAAACGGATTACTGGGTGCCCACTGCCGGCCTGCTCCAGGTAGCTATGGTCGACCTGCGAAAAGGATCGAAGACTTTCGGCGCTAAAAACACACTTTATGTGGGTGCGCTTCGTCCCTGGCAGTTGTTCATTCCGCCAGGCGTAGCGCATGGATACAAGGTGATTGGTGAGCAGCCTTCGGTGCTGGTTTATATTACAAACCGCAATTACGATCCGAAGGATGAAGGGCGTATCGCTTACAACGATACAGCCATCGCTTACGATTGGGAGCTTCAGCATAAATGAAATTAGTAGTGACGGGCGGNNATCAATTTGGACAAATTGACGTACGCGGGGAACTTGGAAAATCTGCAGCCGGTTGTAGATCACAGCGGCTACAGCTTTGTGCAGGCTGATATCTGCGACTCGGAAACCATTGACAAGCTCTTCGCCGAAGAAGCACCCGACGCCGTGGTGCATTTCGCCGCTGAATCGCACGTAGACCGCAGCATTCACTCCCCGGCGCCGGTGATTCTTACCAACTTTAACGGCACGTTCAGCCTGCTCGAAGCGGCTCGCAAGAACAAGATTTCGCGCTTCGTGCACGTCTCCACCGACGAAGTTTACGGCAGCATCGACGAGCCGTATGATGCCGACGAGAACTATCCGCTGCGTGCCAGCAGTCCCTATTCAGCCTCAAAAGCCGGTTCCGATCTGCTCGCGCTCTCTTACTACACCACTTACAAGATGAACGTGTCCGTCACGCGCGCATCGAATAACTATGGTCCCTATCAGTTTCCTGAAAAACTGATCCCGCTGATGATCTCAAACGCGCTGGAAGACAAGCCACTGCCGGTCTACGGCGACGGGCAGCAGGTGCGCGATTGGCTTTTCGTCGAAGATCACTGCCGCGCTATACGCTCGGTTCTGGAAAGAGGCAACGCGGGTGAAATTTATAACATCGGCGGCAACTGCTCGCTGCCTAATCTCGAGGTTATCCATCGCATTCTGAAAGCCACCGGCAAGCCGGAGTCGCTGATGACCCGCGTGACCGACCGCCCTGGTCACGACCGCCGCTACGCCTTAACCAACGAGAAACTAACCAAGGCCACCGGCTGGGAACCGCAAATGGATTTCGAACGCGGCCTGGCCACCACCATCGACTGGTATCGCAGCAATCGCGACTGGATGGACCGCATTAAGAGCGGAGAGTATCGCAAATTCTACGAACTCAACTACGCGAACCGCAGCTAGCTCCTTTTGCCGAACACGCGCAAAACGGCCGCGGTGTCCAGCGCCCTGCAGAAAGGGCTGATCGCAGCCGCGCCCTTGGCGCTTCAAGCCGTTTCAGCTTTCCCGGACGTGGTATCTTCTTACGTCCCAGTTATAATTTCTGTTTAGCATTACAAGGCGCTTGTGGATCGATCGCAGCAGATACTTTCCGCGATAGATGAACTAAGGCAGATCCGCAAGGAAGTCCGTCTTACGGAGTCTATGGACTCCGTGCGCAAAGCCTTCGACCGACTCAAAGAAGTCCGCCGTCACAGCGTTGACGACTTCGACCTGCAGGTGATGATCGCCGATACCCAGGAAGAGATCATCGAGCGCGCGCGCGCCTTGCGCCGTGACACGGCGAAAAATACCCTCGGAATAACGGCTCCAGCGGCCGGTCACAAAGACCCCGGGCACGAAGGCAACGAATTTGCGGCCTTAACGGGCGCAGTTCCAGTCTCCGGCAACACATCGCTCATGCGTACCGGCCGGCCCCGCAAGTCGGACGACGACGCTGCGGAAATTCCCCCGGAAGTTCCAAAGCTGGATGCGCGAAGCTGGCAAGTGGCCATGGGTTTGGCCGCCGTCATCGTTGTGGCGGGGTTTGCTCTTTTTTTCTATCTGATTCAAACGGCGCGTCACATCAATTTTGAACCCGACTCAGGCAACGCGTCGAACGGAGCCCCAAAGACTGGCGGCGCGAAGATGCAGCCGGTCCAGGCCGTCACTCCAGCCGTTTCCATGACCCCTACGTTGCGCCTCTACACAGACCTGATCCCGGGAACGGTAAGCATTGACGAACAGCCTGAGCAGACGTTGGTGGACGGCGAGTTCAATCTCGACAACATACAGGCGGGCGACCACACGGTACGAGTGTCCGGGAAAAGCGGCTCGGCCTCATTTACCTTCTCAGTGGCCGACGATAAGCACGCCCCTGTTGCCGGCAGCCTGCCGGTCAGCAACAACGCCATGGTCGTGCTCGTCTCGGTTGAGAACGGCCAAGGCCGTCTGGTCACCGATGCGAGCGGTGCCGAGGTCTCGTTGGATGGAAAGCCGGCCGGCGCCATTGGAGCCGCTGGGCTGGCCTCTGGCTCTGTGCCCACGGACGGCTTAGACGGATTGGCGCTGCCTGATTTAGGCAACGCCGACCACGACCTGGAAGTTTCACAAGCACGCGACAAACAGAAGTTCGTCCTTACCTATACCCCGGCTCCGGCGCTAACTGTGTTCGTGAAGTCGGACCCAAGCACTGGCATGTTAACCGTCATCACCGGCCAGGATGGCGTCAGCGTCTATATTGACGATACGCTCTATCGCCGCACCACCGAGCAAGGGCGTCTGCGCGTGCCTCTCAAGGTCGGCGTCTATCGCATCCGCATTCATAAGGATGGCTTTATTGATCCCCCACCCGCCAAGGTCGATGTCATGAAGGCGGAAGAAGCGTCCGTGCTGTTTCGCATGCAGCCGGCGCCCGACTTTGCCTCGCTGCAGGTGAAGGGCGCACAAACAGGCACCAGCGTCTATGTCGATGGACAACTTGCGGCCACCATTGGCGCCGATGGCATGGCCAAAGTGGTCAACATCAAATCGGGCGACCACGTCATTGAACTCCGGCACGATCAGCAGGTGCCCAAGCAGTTGACGCGGACTTTCACTACCGGCGCAACCATCGTGCTGACCGGGAACGATGTAGTGCTGGATAAATTGTCGGCCGACAGCAAGTCGGTCATTCCGGCCAATCCCGGCGGCACCCCCATGCTGCCTCCGCCGGTTGTGCCGCAGCTAGCCCCACCACCCGAAGTCAGGAACGACGCGGAAACTGTCCACAGGGGCGGCGGCTTTGTTCCTTATCAAACGCCAAAGGTCGCCGGCCACTATTCGTTCCAGGCGCACACCCGCATCGGCGGCTTGTTGAAGCACGGCAAACTGCAGTGGTATGCGGGCTACCGCGATAAAGACAACTACGTGATGTACATCGTCGACGGAAAGCATGCCTCCGTGCGCGAGATGCGCGATGGCAAGATCTTCGACCTGGGCAAAGTGCCCTTTGAAGCCAATACCGACGAGTGGGTGCAGGTGGATGTCACGCTGAAGCCCGATGCTATCGAGGCGCGCGTCAAGACCCCCGCCAGCGGCTGGCGCGAGATGCCCATGGTGGAAAGCATGGGCGAGGATTTCACCAAGGATAGCGTCGGGCTGTACGTGCCGCCGAACGACGAAGTGGCTGTGGCCAACTTTCGCTTCTCGGGTCATTAGGATATACATTAAAGCGTGGACGAACGAGCCTTTTATCGCGAATCGCAAGTAACCAGGAAAGCCAATCTGAATTGCAGTTACTGCCGGACGCAAGCCGATTACGATTTGAAGTGGCTGATGCGGGAAAAAGTAAAAACTCTTCCCCGCAATGCAGACGAGCGGGACCGGGCGAAATTTACCAAGGCACAGAGCTACATGGTGCTTTTAGACGACAAAGCTACCTGCAAGCATTGCCGCCGCCTGTTTGAAATCTCCGGTATCAAGACGACGGCTTTTCTTTAGCCTGCAATAGCTTTTCCCAAGCCCACACGCCCGCGCCCACTTCCACTGGCAGCGGAAATCCGAGTTGATGCGCCAGCATACACACCTGCCCGCGATGATGCGCGTCGTGCGTAATCATGTAAGCCGCCATGGCAGCACCTGCCGGCCATGGTTTGGCCCAACCATCGCGCCGAAAACTTTCAGCCTCCGCCAGCATCTCGCAGCAGCGCTCGCCGCTCTCAGCCAGGGCATCCCGCACCTGCACTTGCGTACAACTGGAGCGCTCAAGCGCCGCAGGCATTTTCAGATGAGGAGCCGATAGCCGCAGCCACTTGCGCCGAACATTGTGAACGTGCACGAAAATAGCGGCAATCGTCCGCCCTTTACTCCCAGGCAGTTTTGCCCGCCACGCAGCAGGGTTCAGATGAGCGAGAACCATCTGATTCATCCGCTCATTCACCGCATAACTCTCCACCAGGGCGCGCCGCAAATCGAGATCAACGCTAGCCTGTGAGTTTGCCATGATAGTTTTCACCTTAAGGGCGTCCGAACCGGCAATAAGATGCCCGATATGCAACTCACCTGCCACTCGAGAAACCTGCAGTCCATAAGTCAGTCGCCACAGGTTTTAATAACTGCGTCGCGTCGCCACAATTCCCGATCTATTTCATAGCGAGAAGAACGGACGCCGCCAGAAAACATAGCACGCCGCCCAATATGAACTTACTTCCTGGTACTTCATTCTTGGCTCCAAAAAGGCCATAGAGGATAGTCAACAGCGCTGCCAGAAACGGTACAAGCCACAGTAATAGGGGAATGAGGGAAAGGTTTTTTGGAGCAGTTACAACCACCCAGAGAGCCAGCGCGCCGGCAGCCCAGATGACTCCGCCGCAAAATCCCAGTAGCCGATTTCTCCGCTTCCCCTGAAAATAGGAAGCGAACGTCAGCGATTCGCCTTCGATGGCTAATGTCATGAAGTAGAAGTTGAATAATGGCGTCGAAAGTAGGATTCCCAGGCACGCCATCAGCATGCCGCCGTAAGCTCCAATGCCGAGTTCCTCGGTTTGCGAAAGCCCCAGGACAGGGAGAAACGCTCCAAGGGCCAAGCCCGACAGCGTCCCGGTGATGATGCCCTTGGTGGCATTGGAAAGCGGTTGCTTAGCCGTGCGCTTTGCCACTGGGACCGGCCTCGAACTGCTGCGCAGCGCCTTCGCAGCTACCAGAGCCAGCGCAAAACTGAGCAGGAACAGACAGCTTGCGGCGCTGGAAAAGACCAGATTAGCCCGGGTGATGGCTAAGCCGGCAACAACGAATGAGGCCAGCGAAAAACTGAGGAGCGAAGCGCGCGCCATCCCGAGCAGCGAAATCGTACACAGCAGCAACATGTTCCCAAGCGCGAAGGCGATGCCCGCCAGCACCGCGAACACCTGGGAACGGCGGCCTGCCACAAGCATCGTATCGCTGAAGTTCAGATCGGAGCCGAGTGTGCCAAAAGTGTAAGCGGCGGCCAGCGAGAGCAGGATGGCGCCTAGGGCGAAATCAAACGAAAAGATTTCAAAACGATAGCGGCTTCCGGCTGCTCGGAAGCAGGCGGGCCATAATCCCAGGCACAAGAAAGATAGAGCGAGGAGACAAAAAGCGACCAGCGACGTCGTGGGAAAGAGCAAGTTGCCCTATTTTTGCATGGAGACAACTAGTTTCGTCGTCGCATTGGGTGTGTCGCCAAAGTAGTGCTGGGCAGCCAGGTTCTGATAAACGTTTCCGGCCACACCTGCCGCGATGGGCCCGGCTACTCCGCGACCGCCGGTAAGCAGAACAACCACCGCAACCCGGTTCTTGGAAACTTCGTTGAAAGAACCGAACCAGCCGAGATGTACGCCAGGTTGTGCGGTATCTGTGCACGTTCCGGTTTTGCCGTAGATGGCATCGCCATCATTATTCAAGCTGGCGCGCCGCGCCGTGCCATATTCAACGGCGCCGTTCATACCAGGTTTCACTTCGGGAATGTACTTTTCAATGTCCAGCTCACGCTTGATACGCGGCGTAAAATTGTCTACTTCCTGCTGGGTCTTTGGGTATTGCAGGTAGTACATGGTGCCGCCATTGGCGACTGAGGAGACTATGCTGGTGAGTTCCAGCGGCGTCAATTTAATGCCATCGCCAAAACTGGTCATCATACCGATGCCGCTGGCCGGTACCTGATCGGTCACGTAGCCGGGTTCTTCGCCGGGAATGTCCAAGCCTGCTTTTTCGCCGATGCCGAACATTTTGGTGTAGGTGGAAACCTTCTCGAAACCCAGCCGCTCGCCCATTTTCGCGAAATACAGGTTGTTGGAGTGGGCCAGCGCGCCGGTCATGTCCAGCGAGTAGCGGCGAGATAACTGCACGCGCGAGGCGGAATCCACCGTACCTTCGCGCAGGGAGGCAAAGGAAACCACAACTTTAACCGTCGAACACGGTTGGAATGCTCCCTTCAGGCCTAATTTCTGATTAACAATCGTCAGCAATCGTCCATTGTCGGGATTCGCCACAATGACCGTTCCGTTATAAGGTCCAAGCGCATCTACGGCAGCCTTTCGCACCACCAGATCCTCTCCGTCGATGTTGTCGCCGATCGTGGAATCTGCGTAAGTGGGTTCTGTCCAGGGGCTGTAGAAGATGCGGCGGGTTTTCCGTCGTGCCGAAGAAGTAGTAACGCGCGCCAAAGTCACCACGCGGGTGCGGGCCCTGCTGGCAACGCTCCGATGCACAATTCGCGCATGAACCACTCGCTTGTGGCGGGCCTTGGCTGTTGTTACGGCGCCAAGCGGCAAGCTGCAAACGAAGATCAGCGCCAAACCCAACAACAGGCGTAATGTGCGATACACACTTAACCTATCGGCATAAGCTGTGCCAGTTGTTAAAGAGAAATGCGCCATTTACGTTAAAACTCCAAAGAGAGGCGGTTGAGAACGGCCACCCTCACCCTAAGGCTTGGCTGAAGCCGTCCAGTTCGACACGTACCCCGCGTCGTTATTGACAGTAAGCTTACATATCATCGTAATTAATAAGCCTATTCCCGTCAACTAAAAGATTCGTAGCGACTTAACAAAGTTACTCTCAACCAATTCTTAGTCTTTTGAGGACCAGTCCTAAGCTACTAAGCTGCCGTCCACCCTCCATCTATAGCAACTATGCTTCCATTCATAAACTGCGCAGCCGGAGAACAGATATAAAGTGCGAGTTGCGCGATTTCGTCGGGACGGCCCATGCGTCCAAGCGGCTGCCGCTCATGCAACTCGGCGCGCACCTTATCCTTTTCATGCTTGTGGTACTTCTCCAGGTACGCTTCGACGAACGGCGATTCCACAGTGCCGGGAGCGATACAGTTCGACCTGATTTCGGTGGGATAATCCACAGCCAGTTGCTTGGTCATGGCGATGACAGCGCCTTTGGTGGCGCAATAGGCGAAGCGACGGCGAACGCCGACCAGCCCGGCCACCGATCCGATATTCAAAACCGATCCGTGAACCTGCTTCAGCAATCCCATCGCCGCCTTCGTCATCAGGAAGCAGCCTTCAACGTTGACACGAAACAACCGCTGCCAGTCGGCGAGCTCAGTCTCAGCCACCCCGCCGACTAGGCCAATGCCGGCGCAGTTCACCAGAATGTCGAGCTTGGCTATTCCGGCGAACAGCCGGCCGACCTGCGCCTCATCCGTAATGTCACAGGTATGGGCGCTGGCGTTTTTCAGTTCGGAGGCCACCTGCTGGGCGCGCACGCCGTCTATGTCCACTAGCAGAACGGTGGCGCCGCTACGGCTGAAAAGTGCGGCGGTAGCGGCTCCAATGCCGCTGCCTGCGCCGGTTATAAGCGCGATCTTCCCGTCGAGGCGAAAGGGCTGGGACAAGGGTTCCTGGTTTTCTGGCATTCGTTAACGATGATGCGCGGCTTTCAACAGCGCTTCTCTAAGACTCTTTTGTACACCCTCGTCCAGTTTCTTGCCTTCGCGAGTTACGTAGAAGACGTCGATGGCCTTGTGCGCCTCGGTATCCACCAGCACCAGTTCAATGTTGCAACCGGCGGTCGAAAGCGACGAGGTAAGGTCATACAGCAAACCGGGACGGTCTTCTCCGTTGAAATCGATGAGGGTGCATTCGTCCGAAGCTTCATTATTAAAGCGCACCGAGGGGGCGATTTTGGTCCCGCTGCTGGGGCGCGGCGGAGTGCGGCGGCGCTTCAGCAGTTCAGCCACTTGTACCGTTCCTTCCAGCACACAGCGAACGGTTCCCTGCAGGGTACTGACTTCGGCGGGGTTCAGTTCCAGGGTGCGCATGGGATCGGCAAAGCGGATAAGGTCGAGAATGCAGCCGTGGCTGTTAGAGGCCGCTTCCGCCTTTAATATGTTCATGCCGCAACTGGCCAGCGCGCCGCACAAAGAGGCAAAGGTGCCAGCATTATCGGGCGCGACCACAGTTAACAGGTAGACTCCGCTATCTTTGCTGATCTCCACCGCAACTCCTCCAGGAGCCCGATTCTGCTCGAGTTCAAAGTGATGCTCGATTTCTTCCCGCGTATGCGTGCGCAGATAGCGGGTAGGGAAGCCGCGCAGAAAATTAACCAGCGGCGGCGTTGCCCCCTTACCCAGCACCGAAGCTTCGCCCTTGTCAATGCGGTTGGCGATCAGTTCGCGCGTCAATTGCTCCTGGGCCGACAGGTAGACGCGCCACAACTGCTCCATCCGCCAGGGCGTCATGGCGGTAGGATTGACGGCGCTGATATCGGCGAAAGTTAGTAGGGTGAGACGCCGCAGATCCTCCTGCGTACCGATTCGCGAGGTGAGAAAGCGGGCCGTAGCAGGATCGTCCAGGTCGCGGCCATTCATCACCAGCGACAGATCCAGGTGATGCTCAATCAGAAACAGAACCGCCTCGCGCTGCAGCGGCGGCACACACAGACGATCGAAGACTTCAGCCGCGACCTCGATTGAGCCGCGAACGTGATCGCCCGGCAGCGTGCCTTTGCCCACGTCATGCAACAGCAAGGCCAGGCGCAGCAGCGCGACGTGCTCCTCTTCTGTTAACAGGTTGTGAAAGCGGATGGGCAGGTGAGTCTTTTCGTCGGCGAGTTGATCAATCACTTCAATCCCGACGATGGAGTGTTCGTCCACCGTGTAGCGATGATAAAAGTCGCGAACTACCAGGCACTCGACGGCTCCCCAGCGCGGGATGGCAGCGGCTAAGAGGCCCGTTTCCTGCATCTGCCGCAGCGCCATGGCGACGTGCTTCTGCTCAAAGAATTCGCGCCACTCGCTCCAGGGTGCGTTCTGGGTGCGCAGCACCTGACACAACGCGGGTCCGTTGGACGTAAGGCGGCGGTGCGCATCGCCTGACAGATGCAGTCCATGGCGGGCAAGAAAGGTGAACAGTTGGAGAACGCCCGACGCCGAGGCCATGGTAACGGCGGGATTACGCAGCAGAACGCGCTCGTGCGTCACGGTGAATTCGGAGTTGGAGAGGCGCGCGCGCCAATCGTGGAATTGCCGGACCACGCCGGCGTCTTTGAGTTCGGCATACTCAAGCGCGCGCAATGCCGCCTGATAAACGCGGCGGGCATGGCGGTAATATTCGCGCATCCACTCGGCTGGGTCCGGAGCGGGATCGGCCCAGCCGGCGGCGATGCGGTCCTGCAGTTCGAAGCTTAAGAGATTGCTGTCGCGGTTCATCTGCTGGTGGAGGAAACAGCGCACCGTCGCCAGGAACTTGCGCGAATCTTCAATTTCGGCCAGCGTTTCGGCCATTTGTCCCTTGTCCTGGGCCAGCGCCGCCAGCCATTGCAGAAATTGGACATCGCGCAGGCCACCCGGCGCTTCCTTGATATTGGGCTCCAGGTGATAGACGGTGTCGTTGAACTTGCTGTGGCGCTTGCGCACCAGGGCGGCAAGTTCGCTCATCAGGCGGTCGGCGTGTTTGCGATAGAAATCTGCTAGCGCCGCCTGTAGTTTGCTGAACAGGAGACCGTCGCCCGCCACCAGGCGAAGGTCCAGCAGACTGACGTTAAGTTCGATGTTGTGTTCGTTAAGCCGGGTGCATTCGTCGATGGTGCGCACCGACTGGCTTACCCGCAAACGGCGATCCCAGACGTCGCGCAGGAATTGCGCCAGCGGTTCCTTCACCGTTTCCAGATCCGATTCATTCTCAACCAGGATGATGACGTCTATGTCGGAATAGGGGAAGAGTTCGCGCCTGCCGTATCCACCCACCGCCACCACGCTGAACGGAACCTTAATATGCGGTTCAAGCTGAACGGCGGCAACTTCCTGAATCATCCGGTCAGCGAGTAAGGTTCGCGCTGCGAGGATATTTTCGGGGCTTGGCTGCATTGTTTAGAGAGTATTACTACAGTACGATGTCGCCGCGATCGTCATTGCGAATGCGAATGGCTTCCAGAACGTCGTACACGAAAATCTTGCCGTCGCCGATTTTTCCGCTGCGCGCCGCCGTGGCGATGGCGTTCGTAACTTCGTCCAGCCGATCGTCCGTGATCACGGTTTCAAGCTTGATCTTAGGAAGCAGGTCGATTTCGTACTCCATACCGCGATAGACCTCTTTGTGACCCTTTTGGCGTCCGTGGCCCCGAACTTCGGTGATGGTGAGGCCGTCGATACCGATAGCTATGAGAGCTTCTTTCACGTCATCCAGCTTGTGCGGCTGGATGATAGCTTCAACTTTTTTCATTGCTGTTGGCCATGTCTTAGATTCTAGTGGTGAGGGTTTTTAGGGCAGAAGCCGCGCAAGACGGCACTTGACACGATAGCTAAGCTGTGTAACCATCATAGCTATGGATAGTAGCTATCAGAAACACGTTTTCATTAAAGGCGGAATGCGCAGCCTGCTACGCCTTGAATCCCTTGCTCTTCTCGCTTCCGCCCTCTTCGCTTTTGCCGCCCTCCACGCTAACTGGTGGCTTTTTGCCGCGCTTTTTCTAGTCCCGGACCTTACTTTCGCCGCCTACTGGGCCGGCCCGCGTAGGGGCGCCATCGCCTACAATGCCCTCCACTCGTACCTTGGACCGGCTCTACTCTGCCTCATCGCCTTTGCCGCGCACCGGCCCGCTGTGCTTCCCATCGCACTCATATGGACCGCGCATATCTCCTTCGACCGCGCCCTCGGCTATGGGCTGAAGTATTTCTCCGCCTTCGGCGACACTCATCTGGGCCAGTTGCGGCGCAACTCCAATCCCGAACTCCATGCCCACACCGCCTAAAACCTCACGGGTCGAAATCATAGCCGCAGCCGGCAATCTTTTGTCCAGACATGGCGTCGACGCTCTCACCATGCAGGCAGTCGCCGATTCGGTTGGCGTTCGCGCACCATCACTTTATAAACATTTCGCCGATCGCAGCGCCCTGCTCAGGGAGGTAGAGCAAGCCGCCGTCGCCGAACTTGAAAAAGTCATCCAAACCGCCGCTAAACCGAAGGACGACCGAGGCGCTCTGAAATCCATCGCGAACGCATTTCGCCGCTTCGCCCGCGAGCATCCTTCGCAATACAACCTGATCTTCACGCTACAAGCCGGCGATGCCGATTCCCAGTCCGCCCGCCGTCGCGCTCTCCACCCTGTTCTCCAGCGCCTCGAATCCTGCCTTGGAAATCCCGAACTCGCCTTCCTCCGCGCCCGCGTACTCACCGCCTTCCTCCATGGTTTCGTCTCCATGGAAACCGCCGGAGCCTTCAAACTCGGAGGCAACATCGACCACGCCTTCGCCGCCGGCCTCGACCTGATTCTGGCCTGACGCACCCGCCAAACTCCTCGATTTCATAAAGAGCCCATAAAGATTTCCCGTCATCGATTTGAAAATAGAATCGATGACGGTAGACTTTCCTTATCGCTAATTTTTGGATGACAAACAACAGGACATAAATGAGCAACGAACTACAAGACTTTTTAAGGCTTAGCTACTCGGAATTGGAAGATCTGAATCTGAAGGCAAAAGAGCAGCGCATCAAGCGTGTCTCCATCGATCAGATCCGCGAAGAACGCCTCAAGTACCTGACGGACGAAAAAGGAATCAAGGCAGTCACCGTTATGTTCAGCGATTTGGAAGGCCGCCTTCACATGCTGGATTACGACAAAAAGTTCCTTGTCAAGAGCTGGGACAACATGACCTTCGACGGCTCGTCCATCCGCGGCTTTACCGCCCAGAAGGAAAGCGACCTTCGTCTCGGCCTCGATTGGTCCGCCTTTTACCTGGCGCCCTCAGACATCTTTGGACCCGGCAAAGTCATGCTCTTTGGCGAAGTCATCGACAAAAATGGCGAGCCCTATTCCGGCGACATGCGCGCCGTGCTCAAGCAATACGCCGACAGCGTCTTTAAAAAGGACGGACTCACGCTGAACGCCGCCAATGAGATTGAAGGCTTCCTGTTTAAGGGCATGGATGCCGAGCGTCACTTCTCCGAAACCGGCAAGTTCGAGTACGTAAACACCGGCGGTTATTATCACTCGCTGCCGGGCGATCCGCTCCGCACCTTCATCGACACGGCCGCGGAAGTGCAGCGCGCCATGGGCTTCCAGAATGA
>PLRJ01000148.1 GCA_003163855.1 Bryobacterales bacterium
TGGTTCTTTACTTTGGAAGCGGATCGCCTGCTTGGCGTGATGGCGGCGCGCGCGTGGTACAAGCTTCCCTATCGCTGGGCTGCAATGTCGGTGCGGTCATCCGAGAATACGGTGGAGTATCGGAGTGAGCGGCACAGGTTGTTCGGAAGAGGGTCGAGCCATGTGGCCGTCGAGATCGGCAGCAAGGTGGACACGGGGGATTTCGATTACTTTCTGACGGCTCGGTTTCGGCTCTATACGGTGCATCGTTCGCGGGTGGGTTATGCGGAGATTGATCATCCAGTGTGGCCGCTGCAACACGGGCGCGTGACGGCGTTGGAAGAGGATCTGGTAGTGAACTCGGGTGTTCCGAAGCCGGAAGGTGAGCCGGTGGTTCATTTTTCGCGGCGGCTGGATGTTAAGGTTGCGCCTTTGCGATGGCTGTGATCGCTCCGACGAGTCCTCCGCCTAGCACGAGCCAGGATGTATTTGTTTTAAAGCGCGTGAGCAGGATGAAACTGGCAAGCGCGATGCCGACGCTGACGGGATTGAGCAAGGCGGCCCGGCCTAGCGTTAGAAGCACCCAGGCGATGAGAGCGATGGAGGCGGCGGTAACGCCGTCGAGGAACGCTCCGGCCAGCGGGGAGGCGCGGAGGCGAGGTATCAAGGGGCCGCTGATAGCGACCAGCACGAAGCCGGGCAGGAAGATGCCGATGGTGGCGACGAAGGCTCCTGGGATGCCACCGAGGAGGTAGCCGATGAAGGTGGCGGTGGTGAAAACCGGTCCGGGCGTTACCTGACCGACTGCAACGGCGTCCAGCAGTTGTTTATTGGTGAGCCAGTGCAGACGCTGGACGAGGTCGGATTGCAGGAAGGCCAGCAAGACGTAGCCGCTGCCAAAGACGATGGAGCCGATTTTCAGGAAGATGAGGAACAGGCCGCCGAGGCTCACGGGCATGATTGAGCCTGCTGCGCCTGCTCCCCAGAGCGGGATGACGGAGGTGAGGGATGGCTTCGGCGTTTTGGAGAGTTTAATCGCCATGGCGGCGCTGCCACAGAGCAGCAGCACGAGGAGTTCGTGCATGCCAAGCGCCACCATGATGAACGCAAGAGCTGCGATGGCCATACTGGGCAAGGTGCGAAGCGATGTTTGCGCGAGTGCGCGCAAGGCGACGAGAATGATGGCCACCACTACAGGCTTAACTCCGAACATGATGCCTTCCACTTGGGGCAGCGCGTGGAAGGTCTGATAAAGAAATGCGAGGACTGTGACAAGAAGGGCGGCGGGCAGAATGAAGCACATGCCGGCCAGCAGCAGACCCGGCCAGCGGCACATGCGCAGACCGATGTGGATGGCGAGCTCAGTGGAACTGGGGCCTGGGATCAGGTTGGATGCGCCGAGGAGATCGAGAAACTCGGCGTCAGTGAGCCATTGCCTGCGCTCTACCACTTCCTGGCGCATCATGGCAATGTGAGCGGCCGGACCGCCGAAGGCCAGCGTTCCGAGTTTCAGAAATAGCAATGCCAACGGGCCGAACGGGCGCACGGTGAGTTTATTCCATAACCTTGCGGGCAAAGGTGGCGGTCATCTGCAAGGGGGCGAAGCGGGTCATGAACGCCATGGCGGCGTTCTTACGGCCGGTGATGACGAGCGGCTTATTGGCCTTCAGAGAATTCCAACCTTGCTTGGCCACGGTGCGGGCATCCATTGCGCCTTTGAACAGTTTGGTCATGGTGGCGCCGGCGCGTTTGTCGAATTCGGTGGCGGTGGGGCCGGGACATAGACAGGTTACGGCTACGCCTGACTCGCTGACTTCGTTGTGCAGGGCTTCTGAAAAGGACAGAACGTAGGACTTGGTAGCGAAGTAGACGGCCATTAGCGGGCCGGGCTGGAAGGCGGCGGTGGAGGCCACGTTCAGTATTTTGCCGCGCTTGTTTTCGATCATGGCGGGCAGGAACAGGCGCGAGAGGCAAGTGAGCGCGTGGATGTTCAGTTGGATCATCTGCATCTGTTCGGCGGCGTTCAATTCGGCGAATTTTCCGAGCATTCCATAGCCTGCGTTGTTGATGAGGACTTCGACATCGATCTTTGAGCAGATGACGTCATCGTAGAGCGCTTGCGGCGCGTGAGGATCAGAGAGATCACAGGCGAAAACGTAGGCGGTCCGGCCTGTTTTTTGGCGGATCTCGGCGGCGAGGGCTTGGAGTTTGCCTTCGTTGCGAGCGACAAGGACGACGTCGTAGCCGGCCTCGGCACACAGATATGCGAATTCACGTCCGATGCCGGTGGAGGCTCCGGTGATTAGTGCTGCTGCCATGGTTTATTGATTGTGGCATTGGGNNAGACGCGGGCCCTTAGCTCAGTTGGTTAGAGCGCTACCTTGACACGGTAGAGGTCACAGATTCGAGTTCTGTAGGGCCCACCAATTCTTGATAGGCCAGCAAAGCCCGGATAGTATCGGCGCCGCCTGGTGTTCCTGGAAAGCAATCCAGCGTCTCTGCGATGGCCTGCTCTTCTGTCAGGCCGTCCATCTCCATGAACGCTTCGACATTTTCGACAAGCGCATCGGCCGGCAGGCGCGTGCCTATCAGCACAGGCGTACCGTGAACGATTTCAGGATCTCGGTGTACTAGTGGGCAATCGTCCCAGAATTTGTCGGGATCAGGATTTTCCATGGCTCCATTTTAGCGGCTCAGCCCCTTCCCTCCCTTTCGCAGTAAACTTCCTGGTACTTTGGAGAAATGCCGATTTCAGTTGAGACGAAGCGCATCGCCCCGCCCAAGAGGCTGATTTATGGGCCCGGTCCGGCGATGGTGGATCCGCGGGCGTATGAGGCGATGAGCCAGCCGATCGTTGGCTTGCGAGATCCGTATTTTCTTTCTCTGTTGAGTGAGATCCAGAGCGGGTTGCGGATGGTGATGGGGACGGACAACAAGAAGACGTTTGTTGTTCCGGGTAGCGGCAGCGCGGCGATGGAGGCCGCGGTCGCCAATTTTGTGTTGCCGGGTTCCAAGTTTGGGGTGTTTGCGGCGGGGCATTTCGCGGATCGCTTGAGCATCATGGGCAGGCGGCAGGGCGCGACGGTGGTGCGGTTGGAGAGGCCCTGGGGCGAAGTGTTTAGCAGCGAGGAAGCGGAATCTTTTATCGCTGGCGAGAAGCCGGATGTTGTGGCTTTTGTGCAGGCGGAAACGTCCACGGGCGCTTACCAGACCGGGAAGAACATTACTGCCGCGGCGAAGAAGCATGGTGCTCTGGTGATTGCCGACTGCGTGACGTCAGTTGGCGCGATGCCGGTGGAGTTAGACGCCGTGGGCATTGACGTGGCTTACAGCTGCGGACAAAAAGGTTTGAGTTGCCCGTCGGGACTTTCGCCGATCTCCATTTCTGACGCGGCTTGGGACAAGCTGGCAGCGCGGCCTTCCGAACCGTACACTTGGTATCTGGATTTACGACTGCTGGCCAATTATTATGAACCGCCGCATGCCTACCATCACACGCCTTCGCCGCCGCTGGTTTATGCAATGCATCAGGGGTTGGCGGTCATCGAAGAAGAAGGTTTGCGCAATCGTTGGGAGCGGCACCGGCGCAGCGGTCAGCGACTGGTGGAAGGGTTGCAAAAGCTTGGCTTCCAGCACCTGGTGAAGAATTCGGAAGATCGGCTCTGGCACATTACGGTGGTCGCGCCTCCAGCAGGCGTGGACGAAGCCAAAGTGCGCGAGGCTTTGATGGCTAAATATGGGATAGAAGTCGCTGGCGGCCTGGGTCAGTTGGCGGGAAAGATTCTGCGCATAGGAACGATGGGACCGCTGGCTAGCGATGACAGTGTCGATTTCATTCTGGAAGCGATGGCGGCGTCGCTATAGTTTAGGAAGTAGCTAATGCAAGTGCTGGAAGCGGGGCCGAACAAGTATCTGTTGCTGGAGTTGGATCCGGATACGGTGGCCAATGTGGCGAAGCAGACGGGATTCGACTGCAAGATTGACGATCGGGTGCGGGTGATGTCGCTGGACCTGACCGCGCTGGACCGGCAGGCTCCACTGCTGCTATTCGATGCTGCCGATCCAGGCAACCTGGGATGGTTCTCCCGGTGCCAGTTCTATGTGGATGGCAAATCGGGAAGTGTGCTGCAAACCCCTTTGGCAATAGCCAACCAGCGCGACCGCCAGGGCAAGGCGATTCCGCATTCCGTGAAGGTGCAAATAGCCAAAGAACTGCCTGGCAGTTTCAGGATGCCTGGGCGCCAACCGGTGTCTGAGCAAGTGGTGTATACAGTGCTTTATAACCTGTTGAATGCTTTGTTAAACACGGGTGTGGGCGTGTGCGGCGGCCCAACGGTGAAGCCGTTGGCTGGCCGATCGGATACCGTAGGCCCCAGGAATTAGCCTTCGGCTACCTGCGACAGGACGGCTTTCAGTTTGTTGCCGCTACCGGGTGGACGTCCGCGCCTTCTTGGCTCGGAAGTAAAAGGCAACGTGTTGTCCAGCCCTTCAGGGCCTTCAGAGATAGAACCGGCTTCTTTCAGCCAAGCTGGGGGACGTCCTCTTCGGCGGCCACGGCCGCGCGCTAACCGTTCCAGAGTCACGATAGCTTCTTCTATCTGCTCCCGCTCGAGCCGCAGCTCGGCAAGCATCTTGTCGACGTCCAAAATTTAAACCTCCCTTTCGGATTTCAATGTCTTCAGAATGGGTCCAGCAGTTGGACCTTAGAAAACGAGGAATTTCGTTTTCAATCGAATTAACCGAAGTTTAAGTCGCAGGGAGCGCCAAATTCAAGGTAATGGCGTCATTTGGATTTGTTATTAGGTCCTGGTAGTACCACAATTATCGGTCTATTGTGGGCGCATTTATGGGCACTTTTCCAGCACGGTTTTTCCAGTAGAAGAAGAATGGAATGCCTAAGCCCATTAGAACCAGTCCCATAAGAGATTCGCGGGGGCGGGTTTGCAGAGTACTTATCAGCAACATGGCGGCGACAGCGACAAATAGTACTGGCACATATGGATATCCTAATACCCGGTACGGCCTTACCAAGTCTGGTTGTTTGCGGCGGAGAACAAATACGGAAACACCGGTCATGAGATACAAAATCCAGCTGCCAAAAATAACGAAATTATAAAGATCGTCAAACCAGCCGCTGAGAACGACGACGGAGGACCAAAGGCAGAGCCAGATGACGGAATTACCCGGCGTGCGGTAGTGAGGATGAACTTTGGCGAAGGATGGGAAGAATAGACCATCGCGAGCGGCGGCAAACGGCACGCGGGCACCTGTCAGGATAGATCCGTTAAGCGCGGCAAAAACTGAAATAAGCACCGCTATGGTGACGGCGCCGCCTGCTTTCAAGCCGTAGATGCTGGTCATCATATCGGCGGCCAGGCGCTGGCTGATGGCCACCTGACTAGGGGACAGGACGTAAAAATAGGCCACGTTGATGAGCAAGTAGGTGGCGATGACGGCCAGGGTACCGTAAATGAGTGATCGGGGGAGATTGCGCTGGGGGTCTTTGATTTCGGATGCGACCATGCTGACGTTGTTCCATCCGTCATAGGCCCACAGGGCGCTGACCATGGCAGCGAAGAAGCCGGCTACACCGCCCACGGCCGGCACGTGCTGATTAAAATGGGCGCCGTCTCCGTGGCCGAAGAAGATGCCGATGGCAATGACGGCGGCAATGAGGACCATCTTGAAAATGGTAACGACGACTTGAAGATTGCCGCTTGAGCGAACGCCCAGGTAATTAATGGCGCCAAGGACGATGATGAGACCGATGGCGACGAGTTGACCGTAATGAATTTCGAGCATGGAGCCGCCAGGTCCTATAGGAAGCGAAGTGACCAGGATGGGCTTAGCCAGAGCGGGGACGAAGGCGGTGAAATAAATGTAGAATTCGGCGGCTAGGGTGGCAATGGACCCGCTTTTTGCGACCCAGAACTGGGTCCAGGCGTAGAGGAAGCCCCAGAACGGGCCGTAGGCGGAGCGCAGGTAAACATATTCGCCGCCGGCTTCCGGCATCGCGGCGGAAAGTTCAGCATAGGTCAAGGCGCCGAACAAGCTTAAGAGGCCGGCTACCACCCAGACGACGAACAGAGTAGTGACCGAACCGAGGTTCCTGATCATGGAGGACGGCACCAGGAAGATGCCGCCGCCAATGACCGTGCCGATGACAATGGCGACCGCCGCCCAAAGACCTAACGCGCGGCGAAGTGTTGCTTTTCCCTGGAAGGCGTCGATTGCGACGGTGGCTTTAGACATTTGCCTCCTGATTAAGTTTCGATGTGGTTACATCCAAGGTTCGCGGGAGCACGAAGCTGACCGCGTATCCAACGATGAGGGTTGTCAGCGAGCCGGTGATGACGAACCAGGTAAAAGCGATTTTGTCGCGCAGGAGCAATGTTGTTAACAGTCCTGCGCTCATACCGATTATGGCCGACCACTCACCTGGACGCTTGGTTAAAACTCCCAGGAGGAAGACGCCAAGCAGCGAGCCATACAAGACAGAAGCGATGGACAGGCCCGCCTCGAGGACGCTGCCCCAATGGCGGGCCAATAAACCGACGCTAAACAAAACGACGCCCCAAAGTACGGTGGCCCAGCGGGCGAGTCTCAGCAAACGATCCTCGGACAAGGAGGGCAGCATAGGCTTGGCGAAATCCATGATGGTGGTGGAGGAGAGAGCATTCAGCGCGGCGCTGAGATTGGACATGGCGGCGGCGAGAATGGCGGCGATGACGAGGCCGGAGAGTCCATGGGGCAGAAAGTTCCAGACGAAATCGGGGTAGGTTTTGTCGGGCACGGTAAGCGGCGCGCGGCCGGTCTCCTGGTAGAAGACGTAGAGCAACACACCTATGGCAAGGAACAAGGAGAACTGAAAAAACACGATGCCCCAACTGGTGAAGAGAGCAAGACGGCTTTCCCGTTCGTTCTTGGCAGCGAGCAGGCGCTGGACCAGGAGTTGTTCGGTGCCGTGGCTGGCGGTGGTAAGAAAGCATCCGCCCAGCAGTCCGCCCCAGAAACTGTACTTGCGCAGAAAGAATTCGGAAGTGAATGAGAAGCGGAAGTCGAAAAGCTGAAATTTGTGAGCGGATTCACCCAGGCTTAAAACATGCGGCCAGCCGCCTGGAATCAGATGCAGCATGAGAAAGAAGCTGCCCACCGCGCCGGCGACGTAAAGGAACATTTGAACGACATCGGTCCAGATTACAGCTGTCATGCCGCCTTCGAAGGTGTAGAAAAGCGTGAGGCAGACAATGACCAGGATGGAAACAACCTCGCCGGTCCCTAACACAATGGAGATGACGATGGAGATGGCGAAGACCCGGACGCCCTCGGCTAAAGCACGAAGAATCAAAAAAATACCAGCAGTAAACTTGCGGATTCGCTGGCCAAAACGGCGCTGCATCAACTCATAGGCGGTAAACATTTCGCCGCGGAAATACAGCGGCAGAAACAAGATGGATATGACAATCCGGCCCAACAGGTAGCCGAAAATAAGCTGCAGGAAAGTGAAATTGCCACCGAAGGAAATGCCGGGGGTAGAGATAACGGTGAGGGTGCTGGTTTCGGCGGACACGATGGAGAACGCTATGGCCCACCACGGAGCGCCGCGGCCGCCCAGGAAATAGTCCTTGAGTGTGCCCTGCTTCTCTTTGAACTGCGCGCCAAACCAGGTTATGAAGAGCAGGTATGCGGCAATGACAGCCAAATCGAGAACGCGCATTAAGCTGTGGATGATAGCATGCGTTAAGGTTACGGTTGTTTAACGGTTTGATGAGCGTCGAGCGGGAACTACTTTTTTAAACTTGGCATCTACACTAATAAAGGATGTTGCAGGTATTGCCCTATTTCGTTATACTCCGGCTTGCGCATTCCGGTCCGCCAAGTGCCTAGTTGCATTCAAAATATGGAAGTGACCATTGACGGGTGCTCAAACCGCGGAAAAATCCGCAATCCAGATTTTAAGTTTTGTAGAGTTCCTCTGAGGGAGGTTGTCGTGGATTTTTGTTTTCGAAGAGTTAAGCGGTCGGCTATAGCAGCGGGCGCACTGGCTCTACTGACTAATTT
Organism: Bryobacterales bacterium; assembly: GCA_003163855.1. Taxonomy (GTDB): domain Bacteria; phylum Acidobacteriota; class Terriglobia; order Bryobacterales; family Bryobacteraceae; genus Bog-105. Next base: position 8,041 of record PLRJ01000148.1, read on the forward strand.
TGTAAGCGTGCCGCCTGTAGTTGCGCATGAGGCCGGGCAGCAGGCCGCCGCCACCAAGAATTATAAAGATAGAGACGAATACGATCTTTTCAAGAAGATCACGGAGACAACGGATCCAAAGGCGCGGCTTCAATTGCTGAATACCTGGCAGGATAAATATCCGACCAGCGATTACGCACCTGAGCGTCTGCAATATTTTATAGCGACGCTGCAGCAGTTGGCGGGGTCGGACAGCACGCAGCGGCAGGCGCTGATCAATAAATGCGAGGAAAAGCTGAAGACCGATCCTACGAACTTCCAGGCGAATTACCTGGTCTCCGTTTGGGGACCGGCCGTGGGCGGAAGCAGTCCGTCGCCCGATTTGCTGAGCGAAATTGACACGTCGGCGCATGCAACCATTACGGGAATTGAAAATCCCGCCAATAAGCCTGCCAACGTGACCGATGATCAATGGAATAAAGCCAAGACGCAAGCTATCGCCATTGCGCATAATGCGCTGGCGTATGTGGACAGCTCGAAGAAGGATATTCCGGGCGCCGAGGCAGAGTATCGCGCCAGTTTGACGTCTAATCCGGACCAAGGGAACGTCTCGAAGGCTTTGGCCGACCTGCTGTTGTCGACCAAGGACGACAAGAAGTATCCCGACGCCCTATTCGAATATGCCCGAGCCGCTGAGTACAGCGGGCCTGGACTGGCAATTCCGGCGGATGGACGCGCGAAACTGCTGGCGTACTTTAACGACTTCTACACCAAGTATCACGGCAGTGCCGACGGCGCTTCGCAGGTGTTGGATCAGGCAAAGACCAATGCATTACCGCCGGCTGGATTCACCATCGGCAGCGCGCAGAAACTCGCCCAGGATGAGGCTAACAAGCTGCAGGCAAGAATCGATTCAGACCCAGCTTTCAAGCTCTGGTACAGCATTGAATCGAACTTGAAGGATAAGGGTGATGCCTTCTTCGATAGCAGCGTCAAAGACTACGAGATTCCGGGCGGAGCGGAAGGTGTGAAAAATTTCTCGGGAACCGTGATCTCAGCGGACCCCTCGAAGGTCACGCTAGGCGTGGAGGATCCGGCGAAACCGGACACGACGCTTCTTTTCACCACTCCTTTGAAGGACACGGAAGCTGCCAAGATCAAAGTTGGCGATAAGCTGGAATTTTCCGGCATAGCGGACAGCTTTGTAAAGGATCCTTACATGCTCACGTTTAAAGATCCGACCATTCCGGGGGTTGAAACAACGGCTCCGGCAAAGGTCAGCAAGAAGGGAAAGAAGCGCTAACTTCTTGTTCGAAACGTAAGAGGCCCCTTGGAGATTTCGATCTCACGGGGGCCTCTTAGTTTTAGCCAGCAGTTACATCTTGTAGCGTCCCAGATCCTCATCGTTCAGATTTTCCAGCCACTTCTTTAACTCTTCGTTATTCACCTTCTCTGATACGGTAGCTGAGTTTTTGGATGTCTGAAGAACGCGGTCGTCCACGAAGATGGGACAATCGTGCCGCAACGCAAGCGCCAACGCATCGCTTGGGCGTGAATCGACACTGATCAGGTTGCCGTCACGCTCAAGCCAGATGAGAGCGTAGAAAGTGTCGTCCCTGAGTTCACTGACCACAACCTTGCGAATGGAGGTTTCCAGGCCCATTAAGAGGATCTTGATGAGATCGTGCGTCATGGGACGGGGCGTATTCACTTTTTCAATTTCTAGAGCGATGGCGTTGGCTTCGTAAATTCCCACCCAGATGGGAAGCACTGAATCGCCGGTAACATCTTTCAGTACAACAATGGGCATATTGGTGACGGGGTCCATCATTAGACCTCTGATTTTCATTTCTACTTCCACTATTGCCTCCAGGCGCGCTCGCCTGCCAAACTGTTCGGCGATGAGCGCGTCACAAGTACATCGAGATATTGACCGACTAACGTTTCCCCGTTGGAAGGGGATGGCAGGCGCGAATCCATAAAATTTAGCATTTTATTTTGATTGGTGCGGCCAATCCATTGCGATGTTGCGATGTTGAAGCCTTCCACATGCACCTGCTGCGTTGTGCCCACATAGCGAGCGTTGCGGGCGATCTGCAGCGCGCGCTGCCGTTCCTGAAGTACATTGAAGCGCCGGGTCTTCTCTTCCTCAGGTATGTGATCTTCGTACTGAAGAGCCGACGTATTGGGACGCCTGGAATACTTGAAAATAAACATGGCGTCGTATTCCACTTCTTCAATCAGCCGAATTGTCTGCTGGAAATCGGACTCTGTTTCGCCGGGAAAACCGACAATGATATCGGTGGTGATGGCGATGTCGCGGTGCGAATTCTTAATCCAGTCGATGCAGCGCATGTAAATATCGCGCGTATAGAGCCGCTGCATTCTGTCGAGCACCGCGGTTGAGCCCGATTGAACCGGCAAATGGACGTGATTGCAGAGCGTTTCATTCTCATCAATAGCATCGACGATAGGCTTTACGAAGTCGCGCGGATGGGAAGTAGTGAAGCGTACGCGACGCATGCCGGGCACTTCGCCAGTTTTGGCCAGCAAGCGAGCGAAGTCCCAGCCCGCGGGAGAAGAATCTCGATAGCTGTTTACGTTTTGGCCCAACAACTGGACTTCGGTGTAGCCGAGTTCGGTTAGCGATCGAGCTTCGTTAAGAACGCTTTCGCTGGTGCGGCTGCGTTCCGGACCGCGCGTGAATGGCACTACGCAGTATGCGCAGGCTTTATCGCAGCCTTCGATAATAGTAATGTATGCGCGATGCGGATTGTCGCGGCGCGTGAAGGGAGTGTCAAAAGGTTCGCTGTTATCCAGACTTAGCCCTGTGACACGCCGGTCACCATTTTCCAATTGGACAAGCAACTCAGGCAGCTTCGTGTAGCTGGCAGAACCTGCGACCAGGCTTACGTGAGGCGCGCGTTCAAAAATCTTCTCGCCCTCCTGCTGGGCGACACAACCAATGACGCCAAATACCTTGCCTTTGCCCGAGGCGCGCTTGAACTGATCGAGGCGGTGGAAGACCTTCTGCTCAGCTTTATCGCGAATGCTGCAGGTGTTGTAGAGGACGAGTTCCGCCTGGTCGGGCGTCTGCACCTGTTCATAACCCTGCTGTACCAGCGTGCCCACGACTTTTTCCGAGTCGTGGGCGTTCATCTGGCAGCCGAAGGTCTCAATGTAGAAAGTCTTCACTTGATTCGCCTAACCGTGCAGTAATCGCATGAACCAGCCAATACCGAACAACGCACCCACAAAGCAGGCAAAACAATATAAGCCATAACGGAGGCGCGCCTGATTCGTGCGTTTGGTGACTACGCCCAGCACAATGCTGGAGAGCAGCGCAAACAACAGGGAGGTCTGAAAGTGGTCTAAATTTAAAGTCATGGAATAGCCTCTTAGTCCTTTTGGCGAGTTGCGATTTCGTAAGCGTCTACCATGGCCAGGATGTTCAACAGACCGGCGGCGACGATAAATTTTGAACCGTAGTCGGCGGTATGAGTGGCCACATCGGGAGGCGCGTACCCAAACCACGATGCCAGCAGATAAGGCAGACCGGTAGCAAGATCGGCGACGAAACCGCCCACCTGGATGAAGCGCGAAAGCACGTCGTTTGCACCAGAAGGCTGGAAGAGCGGGCCGCGCATCATTACACCTATGACAAAAGACGCGAGAACTGCACCAAACAAGATGACGCCGCGCCCGCGTTTACCGAGGATTAAATGGCCGGCGCCCGGAATCAGCCACCCTATCAGCACGACAAGAAAGGGAGGACGGAGCGGAGTAAGCGTTTGGGCGGGCAAGGTAGTTGCTGGCATGCTTCAATTTTATCCAGACGCGTGGGACGCAATTCGGTAAGCAAGTTTTAAGGAGCACGCGCAAGACGGGCACGGTGTCAAGCGCCCAGCCGAAAGGGCTAGCGAGTTCCTTTCCTCCGCGGCGGCGCGCAGCCGCGCCCTTTGCGCTTCAAAACACCATTCTTTGCGTTCCTGCTGCCTGCAGTGAGGGCTGCGGAGGCTGACTGACAAGTTCGGAAATAGCTTCGCGGACGCGCTCTAACGACTGAGGTTTGACGATCAGGTAACGGCAGTTACCGGCCGGGTCAGGTGTAAAGACGGTTGCATTTTGTGCATTAAGGATGACACGGCCGGGCGCGGAGAGATCGAAGTAAGACCGGTCGGCACGAATGGAGTAGAGCACCGCCGTAGAATCCCAATTGGGATGATCGTCCGGCTTGCCAACGTAGAGCTTGTACGCGTCAACGACTGGATGATTGGCGGCGTACGAGAAATCTTTCTCGATACTTTCGTAAGGATAGGTGACAAGCAGCCCAACCTCGAAGCCGCTGAATACAATCGGAGTAGGCCAGTCGGCAAAAAGATGTTGCGCAGATTCGGCATCGGTTGCAACGTTGTACTCCGGCATTGGCTTCTGAAAATTGCCGGCCATCACAGATAGCAGTTTCACCTTGCGGCGCACCAAGGCTTTGCCGTCTTCACTTTGAATAAGGCGTGCCAAGTTCGTGCTGAAACCGATTTGAGCGATGGTAACCGATTGGTCAGGCTGCTCACGCAAGATTCGATAGAGCAGTTGGACGGCTTCAGCCGCCTGATTGCCGTCTGTCAAACGGTGCGGATAGAGGTAGCCGCCCTTCGCGTCACGCTTTTCGGCCGGAATCCGCAGCATGGAGGCGTCGTCAGGCGTCTTGCCGTGGCGGACCACTCCAATAGGAATTCCGGCGCGGCCATAGAAGGTGTTTACCAAGTCCACATAAGGGGCGGCAAAACGGTTGTCCTTCGTGATGGTCACGGCCAATAATTGGACCTCGCCTCGAGTTTGCAGGGCGTGAATCATGGCCAAGGCCAAGGCGTCGTCAACGTCATTGCCGATATCGGTGTCGAGGATCAGGCGGACCGGTTCGGGTGGTGCGGCATGGAGTTGGGGCAGCGAGATGGAAAGAAGGATGGAGAGGAGGATGGTAGGTCGGAACATCAACTTGCGCCTGATGATAGCACCTGGATTACAATGAGGAAGTCGCGCTCATCATGCGGATGTGGCGGAATTGGCAGACGCGCTAGTTTCAGGTACTAGTTCTTAACCGAGTGGAGGTTCAAGTCCTCTCATCCGCACCACCTTGACAACAAAGGGCTTACGTGTTTTCAAGGTGGGAAAGGCAGGCGTCCATTATAGCCTCTTTATAGCTCGACAGATTTTTGGAAAGGCTTAACACTTCTCTTTTTCCTCTGTCCGTTTTTCGGCCCATCGCCTCACTGACTCCTGCCTGACGCTCCAATTTTCATCACCAGACCTCACTTTTATGACCGCTGTTGGAGAAAACCACCAAAATCTGCTCCATCGGTTTAGCGCCTCGAAAATACCGTCATAGAGGCTGTTGGCTAATGTGATGCTATGAATCCAAGGGAAGCAAAAATTGCAGAGAGACTGAAGGAGTTGATTAAGGAAGGAGAAGGTCTCAGAACACAGGAGATTAGCAGACAGACACGGGGAGGCGTTATAAGCTTCATCCCAGATGTCGCCAGCTTAAAAGAGTGGGTGGTGAAAAGTAATAACATCCTCAATACCGCTTTTGGTCGGGACAGCATTCACTTTGGGCATCTTGTAGCGTTGGGTGTCCCCGGCAGCGCCAGGGAAGTGGAAAGGTTCACAGGCGTGTTGAGGGCGGCTCTCAGTGACCTGGAAGGTGGCTTCCTCGCTCATCAAGAGTTTCTCGTCGCCGCCGACATCTTCGATTCCGTCCTAGAACAAGCCAAGGAACTTCTTGATAAGGGTTACAAAGACCCGGCTGCAATGCTCGGACGGATTGTATTGGAAAACGCCTTGCGTCGGCTAGCGAAGAGAAATTCGATCCAAGATGCCGATTTGTCCAAAGCTGGTGTGCTGAACGATATGCTCAAGGCGAAACAGATATATAACCAAGTCCAATGGCGTTCGAATCAGCAGTTGCTTGATGTTGGAAATTCCGCTGCGCATGGGAAATTTGACGAATATAAACAGGTGGATGTCGAGCGAATGCTCCAAGACGTTGCTCGATTCGTAGCGGGCTATCTGATTTGACGGACAATATCAGCGCCCCCGTCCATCGACGACCTGCCAATCCAGAAGACCGCATCAAAGCCTCGAACGCTCTCACAACGAACTCCGCGCCCTGATCTTCGCTGGCAGACCCATCAGTCATTGCGCCGGAACAACAAAGCATTGCCGATCCTGCGTAAGTAATTGAAGGATGCCCGAGTGGTGGCGAGACCAGTCACACAGTTGGTTCCTGCTCATTCGCGTTAGATATGACCAGACTAACGACTACTGTTTGGGCGCTTCCCCTAACGTTTCCCAAAGCGCAACTGACAACGTCTCACCTTGGAATTGGCTTATTCCAGATGAGATTAGGCTAATGGTTATCGTTCGTTGCCCACAAACAATTTGAGCCTCTTTAGTTTCAAGGTCTTCCTCCTTATAGGTTCTTGTCTTCAGAATGCAGGTGGCGCTGCGTTCACCGATGGCTGCTCCAATTGCAACATAGAAGCTCCGCGCCAGATCCCCGTCCGTCTCATTCTTTGGCGGGTGGTACAGTTCCCTAACAACGAAGACGAGACGATGCGCCCTGAATACAAGCCCCGCAACGTTGGGTCCCCTCCCTACCTTTCCAATTTCCGTAACGACACACCCAACATTTTCGCCTTCACAGGACGTAATCGGCTTTCCCGGCTCGAAGCTCTCAAATGTGTCAGAATTTTGGGCATGAACCTCATAGGGAGTTAGCGCAGTTAGCGTTTCCCGTAGGGTCATGCCGAGTTTCAGGCGGACGCTGCCGACCAATATTGAATCTGATGTCTGACCCAAGACTGGCAATGACGCTAGAAGAACGCAAATGACGCTACGTAACATGACCTCTCCTAAAAAGGTGAAATGAACAGACAAAACTGAAATGGTATGAGGACAGCATAGCGGTTCGCAAAAACGACGATAGCAGTAGGTAATTCTGCGTTATTCTGGATATCCGTGCCGCAAGATATCTGGAATCTCCTCTTACTGATTGCGACAATTCTCGCCGTTGCTGTGCCGTGGTGGTATTCGGCTCGTGGCTCCAGAAAGGAACTGACCTACGAATACGAAGCAACTGAACTGGATGAGACGAAGGGAGTATCAAGCAAGTTGAAAATGACTTTCGACGGCCACCCAGTTTCTGATGTTTCCCTAATAAAAATCAAGATCCGTAACTCCGGTCGAGTCCCGATCACTCGCACTGATTTTGATGAACCAATAAGCATTGACATCTTTTCCAATGGATTGCTTTCGGTAGACCGTGGAACATCTTCCCCTCCTTCTCTTGTTTACGAATTGGCATGGCAAACACAAAGAAGAGATATTTCACTAGGGACGCTACTCTTAAACCCCACGGATGAAATTAACCTCTCAGTATTGGCGACGAGTTTCCAAAAGGTCGTAGTAAGAGGTCGGGTCGTAGGTGTCAAGCAGATCAAACAAAAAGATCCAACCGCCAACGCAGCAAAGGTCCCTGCTTTCTTATCCGCAATGCTTGCGGTCGGCGCAACTCTTGTAAGTTTTCGATTAGGAGTAACTGCATCATCTGGCCCCGTCACTTTGTCGGCACTTCTTCCTATTGTTTTGTTGACAGCTTCAAGCATTGTGCTTCTTGTGTGGAAACGTAATGTACGGTAGTCGGCGTTAAGAACTAACCCTAAGTTCCGTGAGTTTCCGGCAAGCATGCG
>PLRJ01000005.1 GCA_003163855.1 Bryobacterales bacterium
CGAAGGTGGAAGATCCGGCTCTCGGTTTCTATCAGGCGCTGATTGAAGCAAGAATCCCGTTCGAGATGGTCCACGACGGGTTGCTTGACGCGGAGCATCTTAAACCGTTCCGTACTTTGATTCTTCCCAACATCGCCGCTTTGTCGGTGAAGCAATGCGACCAGATCAAGCAATTTGTGCAACGCGGCGGCGGCATCGTTGCCACGTACGAGACATCTCTTTACGACGAGTGGGGAAAGAGACGGCAGGATTTCGGCCTCGCATCACTGTTTGGAGCAACGTTTACCGGTAAGGTTGAGGGGCCGATGCTGAATTCGTACCTCAACCTCGAAACGGATTCCGCAACCGGGAAGTTTCATCCGCTGTTGTCCGGGTTTCAGGATGCCACACGCATTGTGAATGGCGTGCATAGGGTTTTGGTCACTCCATCTGACGATGGCCACAGCGCGGCCGTACCGTTGACGGTGATTCCTTCCTATCCGGATCTACCCATGGAGGAAGTGTTCCCCAGGCCGATAAAAACCAAAGAAGCAGGTGTGTTTGTGCGTGAGTTTGCACCGGGAAGAGTCGTGTATTTTCCCTTCGATCTGGATCGAACGTTCTGGGAAGTCCTGGATGTAGACCATGCAAAGCTGCTGCGGAATGCGGTTGACTGGGCAACAAACGAACAGAAGCCTCTGTCCGTGGAGGGCCAGGGTGTGCTTGATGTGTCTGTCTGGTCTCAACAGCAGTCCATGACGGTTCATTTGGTGAACCTGACGAATCCGATGATGATGAAGGGCCCCGTTCGAGAGTTGATTACGATTGGGCGGCAACAGGTGCGAGTTCAGATTCCGCCCGGTAAACGAGTCGCAAAGGCGCACCTCCTGGTAGCGCAGCAAACCGTGTCCCATCGCGAGCAAAACGGGTTTGTTGAGATAGAAGTGCCTTCCATCGATCTTCACGAAGTGATAGCGCTTGATTTCGCAGGCGCCTAAACGGATAGCTTGCGTTCTTCATCTTTATCCCTAATCATCTACAACTTCGCGGGGCTGTTAATAACCTTTATCTCCGGGCAGAAGCACCCCGGGGCACACCGCGGGCCCTTTTGCCGGGTCGAAAAAACGCGCAACCGCAGAAACTTCCTTGGGACACCCTTTGACACACAGAAGCAACAGTGGTTATCATGGCCATGTGAAATATCATGGCCATGATAACTATTGCTGTCCCGGTTCACCTCGGATTTATGCCAATGGGTAAGCACAGCAGCATCGACCAATTCGAAAATATAGTCACCAATGCATTTCGCCAGGCTGGGTGGCGGGTTCGCCGCCATCCGACAACCAAAGACTTCGGGGCTGACCTCATTGCGGAACGGGCCGGTGCTGCTTTCGTCGTCGTCATAAAGTCCGCGGCCGAAGGACGGCGTGATCGACTGATTCCCTTGTTGTCCCAAGGTATCCTCGAGGCTCAAGCGTTCGGATGCCGGGCTGGCGGCGGTGCAGCACCGCTGGCTGTAGTGGCTGCTCGACGCATCCCTTTGTCACTTGCGGGCCAACTCATAGAGTTTGCCCGCCGTCATGCACCGGGTGTTGCCATTGGTATCGTCGATGGCCAAGGCTATCGCAAATTCACCGGTTCCGGTCTGAGTGTCCTTGATGCCAAGCGCGCTATCAGCATGGGCCGTTTCCATCAACATCAGCCCGATTTGTTTTCCGATTTGAACCAATGGATGCTAAAGATTCTGGTTGGAGGGAATATCCGTCCAGACTTTCTATCGGTGCCCAGAGAAGAGATTCGAAACGCGTCGCATTTGGCGGAGGCGGCGAGTGTATCTACAATGAGTGCCTTCCGCTTCGCGAACCAGCTCGCGAAGCAGGGGTTTCTAGATGAAAATCGCGAATGTCTACGAATCGTTCGGATCGAAGAGTTATTCGAGAGATGGGCAGCCACCTACAGCGGTGTATCAAGCGACTTTCCAGCTCGCTGGATCATTAAGAAGGATGAAAAACAGTTCTTCTCCGCAGTTGCGAAATATGCGTCCCAATCTGAACCTCAACCCCGCTGTTGCCTTGGACTGTTTGCGGCCGCTGACGCGCTAGGCTTAGGCTTTGTGCGCGGAGTGCCACCGCATCTCTACCTCGAAAGGTTGGACCGGGATGTCCTCCGGCAGCTTGGGCTAACTCTCGACGGCACCGATCAAGGCACTGATGTCAACATCCGCATTCCCTCTAAGCGAGAGACGGTTTTTCGGGCGGCAGTGTCCCGCGAAGGGATGCCGGTGACGGATGTGATACAAGTATGGCTCGACACCGCAGCAAACCCCGCGAGGGGCCGCGAACAAGCCAATGAAATCTGGCGGCGGATACTGAAGCCATTATTCGGGAAACCAGCATGAGAGCGCTGGACGGTCCATTTGCCAGACTCGTCACTGTGCTCGAACCTTGGTTGCGAGAAGTTGTGATCATCGGAGGATGGGCTCATCAACTTTACCGTCGCCACCCTGACGCGCAGCAACTGGATTACTCGCCCTTGTCAACCATCGACACCGACGTGGCATTGCCCGGCGGCCTGTTAACCCACCAGCCCGACATTCGAGCAAGGCTGTTGGCAGATGGATTCACGGAAGAATTCCTTGGAGACGACCATCCGCCGGCAACTCACTATCACTTGGCTTCGGAATCGAGCGGATTTTATGTCGAGTTTCTCACTCCACTGGTTGGCAGTGAATACAGCCGAAAGCATAAACGCAAAACTACCATCGAAATCTCAGGCGTTGTATCGCAGCAGTTGCGTCATATTGAGATTCTCCTCCAACATCCCTGGACAATCGATTTTCCGGTGAGCGCAATCATTTGCAAGGTCAATATAGCGAATCCGGTCGCGTTCATTGCTCAAAAGGTACTCATCCAGGCAAAGCGGGGACGGGAGGATCGAGCCAAAGACATTCTGTACATCCACGACACCCTTGAGGTCTTCGGCGCAAGACTGGCTGAATTGCGTGACCTTTGGCAGCGTTCAGTGGCTCCACAGTTACACAAGCGTGATGCTGCCAAGGTGACGAGAGCAGCGGATATGATCTTCGCCGATGTGACCGACGACGTTCGGCGGGCGTCGCAGATTTCAGCAGAACGACAACTGTCTCCGAACTCAATTCGCGAAGCATGCCGTTATGGGTTCATGGAAGTCTTTGGGTAAGTCATACCTCCTACCGCAGGCCGTTTTAACAGCAGGAATATAGGTGGTTGAGGCACACACCAAAGTGGCGCGGCCCATAAAGTTTAAGAGGTGGTTGAACGGAAAACCGGCGTCTGATTGCGTCGTTCCAACGTGTGTTCGGGGCCATGATCTTTTTCGGGACGGATACACAGCGAGAGGGCGGTAATGCTGCATCAGTCGCGTTTCAACTTCATGCGGGAGGCGCGGATCTGGTACTCGCATCATCCCAACCAGGAGACGTTGCCTGATTCCCTGGAGCATGAAATTGTTCTGCGTGACGAGTTCTTCCGCGAAGTAACAACGCATTCCATCCCAACCGATTTGGGAGCCGCCAAAGCCTGGTCGTCCTCACCGGCTGCCTTGGATCTGTTTATGTAGCTGTCTTGCCGCTGCTTCACGGCAAAAGGTCCAGAAAGAGTGCCCATCTTTGGAGACTTTGGTATGCGCCGGCCAGCTAGCTAACTCGCTCGGACAATGTAGAGCGCGGAATACGCACTAGTCTTGATCGCTACCGCAAGTCATAAAAAGTTTCGGCGGCGTTGTGAAACAGCTTTAAAATCAACAAATCGGGGCAACATGACTACGGACCAGTAGTTAGTGAATACGAAAGATACGGCACATCAATGACACAGCACTAGTATTTCGAAGTTCGTAAGTTGTTGATTTCATGGTGCGGAGAGGGGGACTTGAACCCCCACAAACTTGCGTTTGCTAGCACCTCAAGCTAGTTTTGAGCTGTTCTATTGTGGCCTGGGGCGTTCAAGTAGTTGAAAAGTCAAGAAGGAACGTTCTGTAGCGGTCCAGTCCGGCCACCAGTATAAGGTCCAAATAGGGTCCACTTTACGGGCTACCATCGCGGGACTTCGCTTCGGACAATACTCCAACGTGTGCGGCAGAGGCAAAATTCCAAGCTGATTAGCGTTTTAATTCGATGCAATGCAAATGACCGGGAGGGTGCACAAGCTGTTTCGAGACCATTGCTCCAGTCCAGAACTCTTCGGTTAACAGCTTCGGAATTCAAGTTGTTTCCGAGTGCTACCCAGGTATCACACTATTCAAGACTGTTCGTTTTCAGGTAGTTGCCGAACCACTGAGGTGAGGGAAGTTATCATGGTTACTCAGCCCCTATCGGCATATTGAGGGACAGTCCCACAACTTTTCCTACAAGTTTTCCGCGAGTATGCAGTTTTCGCCGCAACAACTGAACTGATGTGTGAGTTGTCAGGCTGTCGTCTGAATGTGCGTCAAAGAGCCACGTGGCGCGCGAGGGATTTGGCAGACAGATAGCAATCCAAACCGATCACGACCTTCCTTCTAAATATTTACATCTAAGCGTGTATTAGAGTACAACAATGGTCTGGTTAAGCCTTCGATTCCGTTCGATGGTATCGAGGCTCTGTGTCGAAAGCACGGAACCCATGGCCATTGCCCGCAACGGGAGGATGCATGTCGCTGCCTTATAACTGGTTTTCAACGCTCACGGGCCATGCTTCGGCCCATGAGTGGCAGAAGGAATTGATGCAAACGGAGACTTGCCTGGACCGGCTCATCCGGATTCCGACGGGGCTCGGAAAGACAGAAGGGGTACTGGCAGCGTGGAGCCTTCATAGGGTCTGCAACGGTGACGAGCGTTGGCCTCGACGTCTGGTTTGGTGTCTTCCCATGCGAACGTTGGTAGAACAGACCGAGCAAGTGGCACGGGCACTGGCAGCTCGAATGCCCATTTCAAAACAGCCGAATGTGTATGTGGCAATGGGTGGCGAGGACAGCGGAGAGTGGTTCCTCTACCCGGAGCGACCCGCCATCATAATAGGAACCCAAGACATGCTGCTATCGAGAGCTTTAAA
>PLRJ01000063.1 GCA_003163855.1 Bryobacterales bacterium
TTAGCCGGACTGGCAATCATGCTGGCAGCCATCGGACTCTACGGGCTCATTTCCCAATCCGTTGAACAGCGGAAGCGCGAATTGGGAATCCGCCTCGCGCTGGGCGCAAGCGTACCAGGCATAATCCAAACGGCCGTAGCCCCGGGGCTCATTCTCTCAGCGGCCGGCGTAGCCTGTGGAAGCTTTGTAGCTCTACTCGCCGCAAGGCTTCTTAAGTCCCTCATCTGGGGAGTAGCTCCCAACGACCCGCTAACTTTCGTGCTCGTGGCCATAGTGCTGCTGGCAATTGCCGCCCTAGCCAGCTTTGTGCCTGCCCTTCAATTGATCCGGCTAGACCCGGCGCGGACGCTGCGCGACTAGCGCAAACGGTGAATTGCTACTGCGGCAGCGGCGTAACCGCAACCGTCTTCCCTGCCTGCGCCGATCGCCGCGCTGCATCAAGAATCTGCATCACCACCATGTTCGTATCAAGTGCAGACAGATCGCCTTGCGCCTTCAATCGCCCCTGCAGCACCGCCGCCAGGTAATCGAGTGAACCGCTCTCCGGCTTGGGCAACGGAGACGCGGTCATCTCGGTTTCCATTTGACCCTTATAGCGCGTCCGCAGATGGCTCGGGCCGACTGTAATGGCGTATCCGAGGGTGCCGTAGACCTCCATGTCCTTGCGCGCGAACGACCAGTCCCACGAAGGCATCAGCACCGCCTGCGCTTTGGGATAACGAAGAATCACCGTCGCATCGTCATCCACTTTGGGGTAAATCTCCGGCTTATCCGTCTGAACAACAGCGGTCACGCTCATAGGAGCCTCGCCATGCATCAGCACCGTCATCAGATCAGCCCCATAACAGCCAAAATCGAACAAAGCCCCTGCTCCATTTTGTGCCGGATCGGTAAGCCAAGGCAGCCACTCCGGCCCAACGCCGATCTCCTTCGGGCCTTCATGCCCGTCATGCACAACTACCTTGCGTATGGCGCCAAGTTTGCCATCTTCCGCCTCGGTGAACAGCTCGCGATTGCTGGAATACCAGGTAGTCTCATAGTTCACCAGCACCTGAACATGCTGCTTGCGGGCGATAGAGCGGATGGCAATCGCGTCGTCCAGCGTTGTCGAAAGCGGCTTTTCGACCATCGAACTCACGCCATGCATCGCCGCCGCCTCAATCACTTTGCGATGGTCCGCAATGGTCGTGTAAACCAGGACCGCGTCCGGATGCTGTTCTGAAAACATCCGCTCAATATCCGTATAAAACAGCTTGGAGTCCAAGTGGTACTTCGCCGCGTACTCCTGCGACAGCGGAACCTGCGGCTCGACGATGGCCACCAGAGTGGCCGCCGGGTTATGCGACAAATTCCCCAGAAAACCTTTTACATGCCCATGCACCAGGCCCACAATCGCCACCCGAATAGGCGCGTCCCCGGCCGCAAAGCAAGTCAGAGGCATCAAAAGCACCAGCAATCTACAAAACCACTTGGTCATAACTTCTCCAAGGGGATTCTATTACAGCCGGGAATATCATAGTGTTCACAGAACAAGATGCTGATGAAGCCGAGCCTCGGTTCGTTTTTCGCGCTTACTCTTGCGCTCCCTGTTTGCTTGTCAGCCCAGTCCGGTCCCAGCCGGGTCGATTTCGACCAGCAAATTCATCCAATCCTCGCCGCGCGCTGCCTCCCTTGCCACAGTGCTGAAAAACGCTCAGGCGGCCTCTCCCTCGCCAACTATGCCGACACGCTGGAAGGCGGCCGCAGCGGTGCAACCGTCAAGCCCGGCAACGCCCGCGACAGCCTGCTGCTGAGCCGCCTCACCGGTGACACCAAACCGCAGATGCCCTTCGGAGGCACACCACTTGCCGCTGATCAGATCGAAACCATCCGCACCTGGATCGATCAGGGCGCTCGTGAAACTCCCACCTCCGCCGCAGCCAAACCAAAGTGGGAAGCGCCGCTCTTCCTGGAACCTCCAGTAAAGCCGCCCGTCACCTGGGCTCAATGGACTTCGACTGTTGACCTCTACGTTGCCGCGTATCTCAAGGCAAACCATACGCCCGAGCCGCAACTCATCTCCGATGCGGCCTTCGCCCGCCGCGCTTATCTGGACATCTGGGGCTTGCTGCCGCCGCCGGAAGATCTGCAGTCTTTTCTAAGCGACAAGCATCCCGGCAAGCGCCAGCAACTCGTCTCCAAGCTTCTTTCCAACAACCAGAACTACGCCGAGAACTGGATCTCTTACTGGAACGATCTGCTGCGCAATGACGAAGGCGTCAGCTATTACTCGGAGACGGCCTCGCGCAAAAGCATTTCCGACTGGCTCTTGAACGCTCTCAAAACCAACCTGCCTTACAACCAGTTTGTGAAGCAGTTGCTGAATCCCGCTTCCGCTACCGATCCCGAAGGCTTTCTTATTGGAGTCAACTGGCGCGGCACGGTCAGCGCCAGCCAGACGCCCGCCATGCAAGCCGCCCAGAACACCGCGCAGATTTTTCTCGGCGTCAATTTGAAATGCAACTCCTGCCACGACAGCTTTATCAGCCGCTGGAAACTGCGCGACGCTTACGCACTGGCCACATATTTCTCGGCCGATGAAAAGCTGCAACTGCATCGCTGCGACATACCGCAGGGGCAATACGCCACCGCCGCCTTCCTTTATCCCGCGCTAAACCGAACCCCGCCCACAAACTCGACTGCCGATCGCCGTGCCACTGCTGCCGCCATCTTCACCGATCCGCGCAATGGCCGCCTGGCACGGACGCTGGTCAATCGCATCTGGCTGCGCTTGATGGGCCACGGCATCGTGGAGAACCCCGACGAGATGGATGGCCAGCCTTGGAGTCCCGAACTGCTCGATGGTCTTGCCAGCGATTTTGTCGAACACGGATACGACCTGAAGTACCTGATTGCCACCATCGTTTCCTCGCGCGCCTATCAGATGCCCGCCGCGCCGCGCACCTCCGAACTCGCCCGCACATACGTTTTTCAAGGCCCGGAGGTTCGACGGATGACCGCTGAAGAAATGGCAGACGCCATTGGCGCCATCACCGGCGAATGGCGCACTTATCAGCCGAAATCTGCCGGCGCGGCTCAATACACGCGCGATTGGCACGTCGCCGCCACCTCATTTACACGCGCGCTCGGCCGTCCCATACGCGATCAGGTTTATTCCACGCGCGAAACCGAAGCCACCACCCTGCAAGCGCTCGAGATCGTCAACGGCGAAACCCTCACCCACTGGCTGCTGCGCGGCGCACGCAACATGACCGGTGAACTTCCTCCCGAACCAGCCAGCATCTTTGACCGTCCGCTCTCGGGAAAAGGAGGCCCTTACCCGTTCGATGTCGATATCACCGGAGCCACCCATGTGTGGCTGCTGGTGCGGGACACCGGCTCCTACTCACCCGAAAAACTTGAGGCCATCTGGGACCATGCCGAACTGGTCTCACCCGCAGGCGTCACATCTCTGGCAAAGCTGCCGCCGCAAGATTCCGCCGGCCTTCGCGACGGCGCTGTTGAAGGAGTACGCGTGAAAACTCCATCGGCTCTTGTCTACGATATAGCGGGCCAGGGCTTCACCCGTCTGCGCGGATCGGTCCGTCTCGAAAATCGCGAAATCACCAGCGACCTCAACCCCCAGATCCGCTTCTTCATCTTCAAGCAACAACCGAACATGGAGCGCTTGACTCCGGTCACAGCCGAAACCCCGCTGCCGCCAGGCCCTCCCCTCAACACGCCATCACAAGCAGTGGACCGTGTTTTCCTTTATGCATTGGGTCGCCCGCCATCCGCCAAAGAACGCGCCGTCTCCGAAGCCGCCATCTCCAATGCCTCAAACAAAATCTCGCCGGAAGGTCTCGCCGATCTCCTATGGGCCGTCCTGGTGAAGCCGGAATTTCAACTGATCTACTAAGGTATGCCTCAATGTCAATGAACCGCGAAGAACGTCTTATCAGCAGCCGCATCAGCCGCCGCGGCTTTATGGGCGCTACCGCAGCCGCATCGCTCGCCGCGCTTGCCGGTTCCGAACCAACCCAGCTCCGCGCCGCCACCCCCGAAGCCACCGCCGACGCGGTGATTGTTCTATGGATGGCGGGCGGCATGGCCCACACCGAAACCTTCGATCCCAAACGCTACACCCCCTTCGCCCCCGGCGTGCGCACCGAGCGTGTTCTCAGCACCTTCCCCAGCATCGACACCTCGGTTGACAACATCAAGTTTTCCAAAGGTCTGGAACGAGTCGCTAAAGTCATGGATCGGGGGGCGCTCATCCGCACCTTCCAGGGCGCCGACCTCGGATTTATTCTTCACTCGCGTCATCAGTGTCACTGGCACACGGGCTATGTGCCGCCGCAAACCGTTGCCATGCCGCATATCGGCGCAGTCATCACGCGAACCCTCGGTCCAAAGAATCCTACTGTTCCCGGCTTCGTCGCCATCGGCCAGGATATGGAGATCGGCGCCGAAAGTCCGGCTGTAAAGGCGTTTCATACCTCCGGATTTCTCGGTTCCGAGTACGGGCCTTTTCTCATCAACGATCCGCAGAACGCCGCCTCCGCCGTTCGCCCTCCGGCGGAGCTGGGCGATGCGCACTTCCGCAGCCGCCGAAAACTCTACGAACAGCTACTCGCGCAAGAGCCTGTCTATCAATACGGCAGCGACTTCCAGCGCCAGTCGCTGGTGCGTTCGCTCGACGCAGCCGATCGCTTGCTCACTTCACCATCGGCCAAAGCCTTCGATCTCACGTTGGAACCAAAGCAGTCCTACGACATCTACAACACCGGACGTTTTGGACAAGGGTGCCTGCTGGCTCGCCGCCTTATTGAAGCCGGAGCCCGCTATGTCGAAGTCACCACTGAGTACATTCCCTTCCGCTTCTGGGATACACATGAGAACGGCCACGAACGCGCGGAGAAAATGAAAGAACAGATTGACGCGCCGCTCGCCCAACTCATTCTCGATCTGGAGGAGCGCGGTCTGCTCAATCGAACCCTGGTTGTCTTAGCCAGCGAATTCGGCCGCGATGCCGTGACCGAGGGCAAAGTGGGTCTGGAAGTGAAAGATCAGGCCAAAACACCCGACGTTATGCAGGAGCCAAAGCATTATGGCATGCATCGTCATTTCACCGGCGCGGGATCGGTGCTGCTCTTCGGAGGCGGCATCAAACGCGGCATGCTTTACGGCCGAACCGCCGACGAACGCCCCTGCATTACGATTGAAAATCCAGTGCCGGTAGAAAACCTGCACGCTACCATTTACCAAGCGCTCGGAATAGCGCCCACTCAGTCTTACATCGTTGAGAAGCGCCCCGTCTTTGTGACAAAGGACGGGAAAGGGAAACCCATTAAAGACCTATTCGCGTAAAGCGCACGTGCCGGGCTACGCGCCCGCAGCCACCGTCATCGCACTTTCAGCAGCACTAGCAACCTCTTCGCCCGCCAGCCGGGCCTTGGCCTGTGCCACTGCCTCATCCCAGCTATCGCACAATACAAAGCACTTGTACTGGCCATAGCCTTCCAGAATCCAATACACGTATCCCACTTCCGACCGCGTGCGCTTGATGCTGAAATGCCGATCCGCTTTTAACGACTCCGGCTTGCTCACTGGCGTGGCTGCCGGAAGTGCTCTGCTATAAATCACCCGCTTGGGAGTCAACAAACGCTTGACTCCTACTAACAGACCAGCGGCGCTGGCTGCCAACACTAGAGTGCTTTTCGCAAACATTCGATTGAACAGACGTCTCATGCTTACTTCTCCACTGCCTGTGCCGTCTACGACTTCTTAACCGAATTTGTACTATAACTCAAACCGCGATACGGTTGCTACCCTTCAGCACCGCCAGCAACTCGGACGTAATCTCTTCCGGCGACTGAATCGCCCGGATCTCTCGATATCTACCGGCCTTGTAAAACGCCACCAACTCCGCCGAGTTACGGCTGTAAATTGCCAATCGTTCACGTATCGCGTCCGGATTGTCATCTGCGCGGCGAACTAGCGCCGTTCCATCGCGGTCGCACAACATATCTTTGCCGTATACATCGAATTCAGCACTGAAAATCATCCCACACTTAGGGCATTGCCGCCGCAAGCTCAGCCGCTCAATCACCTCTTCGGGAGAAACCACGAAATCGAACACCATGGGTGGATCTGCGCCACCTTGTCTAAGCAGTGCCTCCAGGAAAAACGCCTGCTGCGCCGTTCTGGGATAGCCGTCCAGGATGCACCCATCCACGCAATCGGGTTGCGCCAGGCGTTTCGTCACCACTTCGTTCATCAAGGCATCGCCCACTAACTGGCCGCTGGTCAACAGCGTTTGCACTCTGGCCCCAAGTTCCGACTTCGTCTGCACCTCGCGCCTTAAAATCTCACCTGTGGAAATCGCCGGAATACCCAGATTCTCGGCTAACTCGGCCGCTTGCGTGCCTTTTCCTGAGCCGGGTGGTCCCAGCAGAACGATTGTTGTCATCCGTGCACGCACTCTATCACGTGTTGATATCATTCTAAGAGTGGGGCCAGTTGCTGTCCGGTCTCGATTCCGCTGAAAATTATGAGCGTTCCCGCCTCCCAAATGTGGACTAATGCTTCCTATGTGTTGAAGCAAAAGTTCGCCGGTCGAAAGCAGTACCCCCTGGTACTTATGCTGGAGCCCCTGTTCCGTTGTAATTTAGCATGCGCGGGCTGCGGCAAAATCCAATATCCCGCTCACGTGCTGAAGCGCCAACTGACTCCCGAAGAATGCTTTAAAGCAGTGGAAGAATGCGGCGCCCCAACCGTGGCTATACCCGGTGGCGAACCGTTGATGCACCCGCAAATCGCCGAAATTGTAGCCGGCCTGGTAGCGCGCAAGAAGTACATTTATCTCTGTACCAACGCCCTGCTGCTGGAAGAGAAACTTCACCTTTTCACCCCCAGCACCTACCTCAGCTTCTCCGTTCATATGGACGGCGAGCGCGAGCATCACGATTTCTCAGTCTGCCGCGAGGGCGGCTACGATATCGCTCTGCGCGGCATTAAAGCGGCCGTAGACCGTGGCTTCCGCGTCACCACCAACACCACCCTGTTCGATGGTGCCGACCCCAACAGCGTCCGCCGCTTCTTCGACGAGATGATGGAAGTGGGCGTCGAGAGCATGATGCTTTCGCCCGGCTATTCCTACGACAAAGCTCCCGATCAATCGCACTTTCTAGGCCGCGCCCGCACGCGCCGCCTGTTCCGCGCCATCTTGTCGAACCGTAAATCAACCTGGAAGTTCAACGCTTCCCCGCTGTTTAGCGAATTCCTCATGGGCAAGCGCCACCTCACCTGCACACCCTGGGGTATGCCCACCTACAACGTGTTCGGCTGGCAGAAGCCCTGTTATCTGCTGCAGGACGGCTATGCCGATTCGTTTGAAGAACTCATGCGCGATACCGCCTGGTCGCAATATGGCACCGAATCTGGGAATCCCAAGTGCGCCAACTGCATGGTGCACAGCGGGTACGAAGCTTCATCCGTCGATTATGGCTTCGGCTCGCTCAAAGGCTTCTTCGCCATGGCCAAATCGTTCGTGTTCGACAAGTACGCCGATAAAGACGCCCTGGCGCTTTTAAACGAACCATCCAAGCCGGTACATTCCTACAATCCGCTGGTGCAAATCAAGACAGCGGAGCAGGGCTCCAAAGCCTGATGTCCGAGATCCTGAATCCTTTACTTAACCCAGACGAGCTCGAAGTCGTTCCGGGTTTTACTCACTCCCAGTTACAAGGATCTGTTCCCGCTTTGGCCACAGAAGAAGACTTGAAACTGGCCCTGGAACAAGCTTTCGACTACCGCGGAGACGTCACCCTCACCCGTCGCGACGGCAGCAAGGTAGAAGGCTACCTCTATGACCGCCGCCTGGGCAAAACGCTGTCCGATTCCCTGGTCCGCATCCTTCCTCAGGATGGTAGCCCGCGCGTCAGCATACCTTACTCCGACGTCGCCGCGCTGGCTTTTAGCGGGCGCGACACCGCCGCCGGCAAAAGCTGGGAAGCCTGGGTGCGCAAGTACTGGGAAAAGAAGGCGACCGGCGAAGCGGCCGAGATTGAACCCGAAAACCTCGACTAGCCGAAACTTTGCCGCCCGTCAAGCGTTTCTGAAACCAGCTACGCTCAAAATAGATCCAGATAACATAGAGAAACTAACAGTCTGTACTGTTTACTTTGCAAGCTAAGGTAAAGCTTTTGCGTTTTATTTTTAAGTCAAACGGGTAAGTTGACCAGCCAGCGCAGTTGGACAAATAAAGAGAAGACAAGTGGAAAAGCTCGCTCAAAACATACAAGAGGCATTTCTGAATAATGCCCGAAAAGAAAAGACCTTCCTCACCATTTATCTTATGAGCGGCGTAAAACTGTCAGGCCGCATCCGCAGCTTCGATAAATACTCGGTTATACTCGAAACGAATAATCAGGAACAGCTCATCTTTAAACACGCCATCTCGACTGTCGTTGTTTCCAAACCCCTGCATGCTACCGCGGCGCATGGCGGCGGCAGCTCTGTTCCTCCCGCGCCCATGCTGCCCGAGAATGAAGAAGTCACCTAAGGCGTCCAGTGCCCCCTGCCGTCGCTGAACGCACGCTGATAGTGGGCGTTGACCTTACCAGTCGCAAACGCAACCCCTCGGGAGGGCTGGACGCCGAAGAAGATGTCGACGAATCACTCGATGAATTAGCCACTCTGGCGGAAAGCGCCGGCGCCGAGATCGTCGGACGCCTCATGCAAAGCCGCCCGTCGCTCGACGCCGCCACCTTGCTCGGCTCAGGCAAGGTGATCGAGTTGAAAGACCGCATCGACGCCGAAAAGATCGACCTCGTCATCTTCGACCACGAACTGACGCCCACCCAGTTGCGCAACCTCGAGCGCAAGCTCGACGCTAAGATCCTCGACCGCTCGCAGCTCATCCTCGACATTTTCGCCAGCCGTGCCCGCACCAGTGAAGGGCAGCTGCAGGTGGAACTCGCGCAGCTTACCTACTTGCTTCCTCGCCTCTCCGGCCGCGGCACCCAGATGTCACGGCTGGGCGGCGGCATCGGCACCCGAGGCCCGGGTGAAACTCAACTCGAAACCGACCGCCGCCGCATCGGCCAGCGAATATCCAAGCTGAAGAAAGACATTGAACGCGTACGCGCCACGCGCGGTGTCCAACGTTCCCAGCGTCAGGCCGTGCCGCTTTCCACCATCGGCCTGGTCGGCTATACCAACGCCGGAAAATCCACTCTGTTCAACCGGCTCACCGGCGCAACGGTGCTCGCCGATGCGCGCATGTTCGCTACACTCGACCCCACCGTGCGCCACATCAAGCTTCCCTCCCAGCGCCGCGTTCTGTTAAGCGATACCGTTGGCTTCATCCGCAATCTGCCCACCACGCTGGTCGATGCCTTTCGCGCCACGCTGGAAGAAGTAACCGCCGCCGCACTGTTGCTGCACGTTGTCGATATTTCCTCTCCCCTCGCCACCGAACAAAGCACCCATGTGATGAAAGTTCTGGCCGAAATCGGCGCAGAAACCACCCCCCAGCTTCTGGTCTTGAATAAAGCCGACCGCCTCCCCGAAGCCGGCCGCTCCCAGGACCTGCCCACCGTCACGCACCGGCTGCTGGGCGAAGCCGCGCGCCAGGGCAGCACCGAAGCCGTGCTGATATCTGCCCACAACGGCGAAGGCATCGACCGCCTGGTGCAACTGATCGACAAACATCTGGTGCTTGATCCAGTCTGCCGCCAGCGCTTTCGCCTGCCTTTAGGCGAAGGCCGCGCGCTGCATCTGCTGCACGACCGCGCCGCCATCATCAGCAAGCACTACGAAGATGAATATTGCGAAGTCGTCGCCGACGCGCCGCAATCTATCCGCAACCGCCTGGCTGAATTTGCCGTGCCGGAACAAAGTTGAGCGACACTTCGTATGTGAGTTAGGGTGTTTATGAGAAAACATGCTGCACTTGCCGCTTCTTTCATCGCCGCTGCTCTGCTGCTGTCTGCCTCTTGCGAGTTTGATCGCCAGGCCACAGGCCCAGTAGAAGACATGCCCGTATCCGTCGACACGGGTAATGCCGAACGAGCCAACATCGAACTCGACATGGGTGCTGGCCAAATGAACGTCGACGGCGGCGGTAAGAAACTACTGCAAGGCGATGTAGAGTACAACGTACCCGGTCTGAAACCAACTGTCGTTGCCTCGCATAACGGCGTCAATGCCACCATTACCATGAAGCAGGGGCAAACGGTTCATGCCGGCCATCTCCACTATGTATGGAATCTGCAGCTGGCCGACAAAATTCTGACCGATCTTACCGTCCATTGCGGAGCCGGCCAAGCCAAGCTCGACTTAGGCAGCGTCACCTTGCGGACTCTTTCAGTGGATATGGGAGCCGGTCAGGTGCAGCTGGATCTAACCGGCACGCCCACCCACGACTATGACGTGAAGATCAATGGCGGCGTAGGTCAGGCTAACATCCATCTTCCCCAGAACGTCGGCATCTGGGCCAGCGCGCACGGCGGCATCGGCAGCATCAAGGTGGAAGGTTTGCAAAAGGATGGCGACCACTGGCAGAACGATCTCTACGACAAATCAAAAGTGAACGTTCGGGTGGAAGTGAACGGCGGCATCGGCGAAATCCGTCTCATCGGTTAACCAGTCGCCAGCGGCTCAACCAGATACTCCACACTCACGGAATAAATAGCTGGATTCCCCTCGTGCTCGCTCTCAAAATAAACCCGCCGGCTATCCGGCGAAAACGAAGGCAGCACATCGTCCGGGTGCTTCGATGCATGCTCGCACAGCGTCATCTCCCGGCTAGGCGTGCGTAATTGCAAAACGACGGTGGGCTGAGCACGGCTCCTGCTGGCACCTACAAAGACGCTCGCATCGCCGTTCGGCGCAAAGGTGGCAAACTGGCTGGTAGCCGAAACAAACACCTCCGGTTCACCATTCAGCCCCTTGCCCTCAATCTCCGCCAGCACCACGCCAGTCGCGTTCGTCACATCGCGCAGGAACAGAATCGACACCCCGTCCGTATCCCAGTAAGGGTCGCGAATGCGTCCACTGGCCAGCAAAACCGGCTTGCTTGAACCGTTCAAAGCGACGTACCAGAACTGGCGCTCGTGCTCGTTCAGGTTGCGGGCAAACAGGCATCCCGCCCCGTTCGGCTGCGGCCAGCAGGCAACTGCCTCTTCGGCCAAAGGTCGCCAGCCGCTTCCTTCCCGCAGCACCACCTTGCCTTGTTGAATGGCAAAGATCGCGCCGTCACTGGCAAGGCGAAACCACGTGACGCCTTCCGCCACGGTCTGCTTGTTCCCTTTTCCAAGCGCTGCCGAATGAATCCGGTCCCCGTCCAGAAAATAGGCCGCCTTCTGCGACCTGTCCAGACAAAGCGAACGATAATCCAACTTTTCGGCTTCCGCAATCTGCCGCAGTGCGCCGTTACGCAGATCCACCTGAAACGGGGCCATATGCCCGGTGCGGTTCGTGCTGAACAATAAAAGCCGTTCACGCACGGACACAAACTGGTTCCCCAAACCGGTCAGATGGCTGGTAAATGCCGGACTGGTCAGCCGCACCACCAGGTTTTCCGTTACGCCATCGGTAATCCGTGTAAATTCACCCACCGACGGCAGCGGTTTGGCTTTCTTGGGAGTGGGCGCGGTCGTGCGATTTCCGGTTTGGGCTAGGAGACCAATTGGAATTACACCCAGAAGAGCTCTGCGGGTGAGCTTACGTGCCACTAATCAAAGAATATCCAAGCGGCACGTAGCTGTAGGCACTAAAGCCCTAAGTCGCTGTGACCGGCTACCCTGGCGGACATCTGCACCTGGCCGAAGTCCGGCCTGCCCAGATACTTAATCGGGTTCACCGGCGTACCCGCCACGCGCACTTCATAATGCACGTGCGGACCCGTGGCGCGTCCCGAACTGCCGGAAAGCGCGATCACTTCGTTCTTGCGAATCTCTTGTCCCGGAACCACCAGGAATTGCGAAAGGTGCCCGTAGTACGTCTCAATTCCGTTGCCATGGTCGATCCTGACCAGTCTTCCGTAGTTCCCGCTCCAGCCCGCACTCAGCACCGTTCCATCGGCGGTGGCGTGCACATCGCTTCCCATCGGCGCTGAGATATCGATCCCTGTATGAAACGCACCTTCGCCCGAGAACGGATCCATCCGGCTGCCAAACGGACTGCGTACCGATCCCATCACCGGCCACAGGCTGGGTTCCAGGTTCATCTGCCAGCGTTGCGCATAGTGATGATAAATATGGCTGTAATTCGCGGCTTTAAGAAAATTGTACTGTTCTATCGACTCTTTCACATTCGAGTCGCTCTCGAAATCCTCGTCCATCGGCTTGCTCGATCCCACTGTCCGGTTGATACCGTACGAAGACGAGATCTCACTTGCCAGCGTCTCCAGCGACGCCATCTGCAGCGTATGCTGCTTCGATTCCTGCTGCAGATGCTGATAACGCCCACGCAGACGGTCGAAATCGCTGCGCAGCTCGTTGTAATGCGAGACCTTCAAAAACATCCGCATATAACTCGAGAATGCGCCTAGAGCCCCTGCTGCTAACACGATTACGAGTAGCGCGGCTAAGGTGACAGCCTTATACGTGATCTGAATCCGCTTCACCAGTCCATTACTTGGATGGACCAGTTCCACTACTAACGATTGACGGTTCATCTCTCTCCTCACATCAAAGTTCAGCCCACGCGTTCCTCCGAAACACGGACTAATACCTTAATCGAGCTTTTCCCTAGATTGTATTAACGAAATTTTAGGCTAACCTCGTCTTACTCCGTCTGTCAACCGGTTTAGGCATCTGATTTTCCCGAATTTAGAAGCCCCTGATTTGTTAAATGGAAGGCCGGGTTCCCGTACGGAAGGTCTGCGGCGGGTGAGACTCTGGATTTAGTACTAGCAGAATCACAGATTTACCACTCTTTACATGCTTTTCGTAACTACCCCGGACTATATCTAGGTCTTCCAAGTGTAGGGATAATCTTCCCCAAGGAATTTGAAAATGAAAAACATACTACGAGTACTGCTGGTCGGCTGTCTAGCCGGTATCGCCCTCTTGGCGGCCGACGTGACGGGCAAATGGACCTACGAAACGCAAGGCCGCGGAGGCAACACCATGACCGTGACCATGAATCTGAAGGCCGAAGGAGACAAACTGTCCGGCACCGTGACAGGACGCGGCGGCGAGACCGCTATTTCCGATGGCAAAGTGGAAGGTGACATGGTTTCCTTCGCAGTCGTGCGCGAATACAACGGCAACTCCATGAAGCAGCTGTACAAGGGCAAAATGGAAGGCGACACCATCCACTTCTCCATGACCATGGAAGGCGGCATGGGCAACGCCCCTGAGCGCAAGTTCGACGCCAAGCGCGCCGGCGACTAAGACACGCAAAGCGCGCGAAAAGTGGACGGAGGTAGTTTTTGCCTGAACAGGACTATTCCGCATCGGGTTTCACTGCCCCCGATCCGTCCACTTCCCGCAAC
This sequence comes from Bryobacterales bacterium, assembly GCA_003163855.1. Classification (GTDB taxonomy): domain Bacteria; phylum Acidobacteriota; class Terriglobia; order Bryobacterales; family Bryobacteraceae; genus Bog-105. The sequence continues at coordinate 13,487 of PLRJ01000063.1, forward strand.
CGAAAAGCCCCTCGGGGAGATTCCGGGCTCTTCGTCCGGCTCCCACCCAAGTCCGATTGCGCAGGCGTGTCCCCCTACCGCAAAGCTCCTAACCCTTCTTCCTCTTCTTCCCGCAACTCCAGCCCGCTGAAAAACCATACCGAAACCAAGTGCCCACACCCCGGTCCAGATAAAGTCACTCCAAAGCTAGAAAGAAACCAACCCGATGTCAGATCGAAAGATGTTGCCATGTTTCGAAGGCAATTCGCAAAACAGACAAGCTAGGGGGAACTCGGGAGAGCCAATGCCCTGTCCCGAATTTGCCGAATTTGCCCGTCTGGACTGGTGCATCATTCCGACCGCGGCAGCCAGTATGCCAGCAACGATTAGGTGCGGCGATTGGAAGAGGAACAAATGACGATCAGCATGAGCAAGCCTGGCAGACCTTGGGAGAACGCTTACTGCGAGAGCTTCATGAGCACGTTGAAGCGCTAGCAGATCAGTTGTCCGGCTTACGCCACGCTGGAGGATTTGCAAACGCAGAGGGAGGAATTCATCGATCAGTTTTACAACCGCCAGCGGGCATGAGTTTTTTAAGGCATAAGGAAATCTATCCTGATGCCTGAGCCAGGCTTGTTTGGAGAAGAGCGGGGCAACCGCCCTTCTCCGTCTCATCAGGATGAGTTTCCAACAGAGTATTCCTTGACCGGTTGCTCTCCAGCAGAGCCGGCCTCCGCCTTCTCTGGTATGCTCATCGTCAACCAGAAACCTCCCGTTGGCAATCGTTTTTCAGCCAACGGTAACCGCCCCCAATTTCCTCTGTCTCATCTCTTCACGCAGTCCAGTTTCAGATCCAGTAAACAGGTGAGACGTCCCCTAGTTTCCCAAAGACGGGGCAAATGCGGATTGCAAACTGGCAGGAGGCTGTAAGCCATGAGCCTAAAGCTTCTGTTCTGCGAGGCCGCGATAGCGCTCGGAATTTGCAGCACCTTATGCGCAGGCGTTAAGCATACATCTGTCTGCTCAATTGAAGAGAATTCAAAGAAGTTTTTGAACGCAAAAGTTGAAGTAAACGCTTTGATACTTGCAGGCATTGAGTACCCAAGCATTAAGGAAGGCAGGTGCTCATTTCCATACGAGCGCGGCGACGATTACCAGACCCTTGGAAACCGCTTTCCCGTCGAACATGATTCCCAGTGGAGTTTAATGAGGGAACTCCTCGGAACGACGAATTGCGCGTCGAACGTCAGAGTTGTTAGGGCAAGAATCAAGGGGACGGTGATAAGAGGCCCGGCAAGGGGTACCATACCTGCTAACGAGATGCCGCTAGAGCTTGTCATCCAGTCCGTTTCAGAAGTTTCGCGTGTCCCAATAAGCTGTACTCCGCCAGAGAGCCCTCTAACTAAATGAGTGCGTTTGGGGTAACCGGGGTCGGGAAGTCGGGGTCGGGAACTCGGGGTCGGGAACTCGGGACAGCACACTCAAACACCATGCACTTGAACTCGGGACAGCACACTCAAACACCATATCCCACTACCATCTGCACATCGTCACGCTCGCTCATCCGTCCCGGTCTTACCCCCTCCGGCGCACTTCCTGCAGGTGCCGCCTAAGAGCCTCCTCCTCAACACTTGTTTCCATCAACTCAGCCAACCGCATTTCTCTTGCAGACGTACAAATGCACAATGCCACCCCAGCCGGCCTTCCGCAACGCTGCCCGACCAAGCCCACCATGCCCCTTGCTCCACCGGTCGCTCAACATACCTGATCGCCCCCCATAAGTGCCCCTCATCGAGCGGCGCTCAATGGGCAATTCCGGGCAGCCCATTCAAACACTCCGCCGCCACGGACGGGAATTTTCGCTACTCGCAGCTGCTGCAGAGGGAGGATTGGCGGCCTTCAATGAAGGACCCACCGCCTTCGCTTTCCACCCCATCCAAAATCCCCATTCACAAAACCCCCCAAACTTTCTTCCGAATCCCTGCAACCACTTACCGCCCTTTTTCCCACCCCGCCACACACCCCACCCCGAATACTCATGCGTGAAAGGGCAATTTATGGCTACCAAAGCGCAAATCGAAGCAAACCGCCAAAACGCACTCCTCAGCAGCGGACCTGTCACAAAAGAAGGCCGCGCCACCTCCTCCCATAACGCCGTCAAAAACGGCCTCACCGGCCAAACCGTCCTGCTCAAAACCGACGACGTCGAACTCTACAAAACCCACGTCCAGTACTACGTGGATAAATTCAAGCCCGCCAACCAGGATGAACGCATCCGCGTCCAGGACATCGCCGACACCGAATGGCGTCTCCTCCGCATCCCCTCGTTCGAGGCCAGCATCTTGGCGCTAGGTCGCGTCAAACTCGCCCCGCTCGTGGCCCAGGAACCCGACCAGCAAGCCCGCGAACAGATGCTCGAAGCCGAAGTCCTGCTCACCTACCGCAAAGACCT
>PLRJ01000116.1 GCA_003163855.1 Bryobacterales bacterium
GGGAACCTGGGGACGTCTCACCCGTTTACTGAGTTTGCGATCTCGCCCTGCCTGAAGCACTTTTATAGCGTGTCCAGGATCGAGTGGTAGCTGGTTACCGGTGAGGCGCCCCAATTTCCCACACCCACCTATGATTGTGTCAAGGGAAAACTTGGCACGAAAGTATGTTTTTTTCGAGCGTGGAGGAGAGCGCGAGAGCAGAGGGCGGCTTTGCTCCTAATGGGACACACGAGGGCGGAGGCGGGGGAGAAGTCAAGGCCGGGCCGAAGGCCCGCACGCAGTGTTTAGCCTTGACTTGTCTCCCGCCGGAGCGCTACGGTACTGCCGAAAGGAAAGCCGCCTTTCCGCTTTTGTCAGTCAGCGTTTTTTTATGTTTTAGATTGGCGCGCCACGCGGCGCGCCTGGTGAATCGATTCCGCGTAAGCGGAGACACCGTGCGTAGCCAGCATGGCTTGCTCGCCCGCTTTGAGCGGCGGCAGTGGTGGTAAGTTTTCCGACTGGTAGAGCGCATCGATTGACTTCACAGCGCGCGTGCGAACGCCGGAGCCATAGCTGGCCGCGCGCTTCAGGCCCTTGCGCTCGCCGGTCTTCTTCTTTTGTCCGGTGGCTTTGACGCGCAAACGCGACAACTTGGCATCCACTGTCTTGGGTTGCGCGTAACGGTAAGGCTCGCTGCTCTTCAGCATGGGCCAGGCGATCGTTACCAGCTTGCGGGCCGTGGCGACCACAGCGACGTTGCGATTTTTGCGTTTGGCCAGGCGGCGGAAGAAGACGCCAAGAGGTCCAGGGTGACGCGCCACTTGCTTTAGCGGCTTGCACCAGCAACCAGCGCGCATGAGAGGCACCCTGCTTGGCGATGCGGCCGTGAGAACAGGGGCTTCCGGATTGATAGGTGGAAGGAACCAAACCCAGATAGGCGGCGGTCTTATCGGGATTGAGGAAACGCTCAATGTCTCCGAGAGCGGAGAGCAGCAGTGTGCTAACCAAGCAGGACGCGCGGGGACATGTTACTTGTTATGGAATTCAGTCCCAACCTGACGTGTCGGTATCAGATCCGTCTGTCGTCCGGCGTCCTGCAGCCACTTGCCTGGATGGTGGCTACGATCCGATGAACCGCCTGTTGCAAAAGAGCTACTACATTAATGGCGGCGCTAACGGGGCACTCGCTGCCGGCGTGACGTACGTTTGGGATAGTGTCTTCAAGGGTCAACTAACTTCGATCAGTTCAGGTGTTAGCACCAAGAACTTCTTGGCTTACGACCCGATGGGCAGGGTTACGAAAAGCAGCCAAGTCACGAACGGGCAAACGTACACCTTTTCCTACGTCTACAATCTCGCCGGTGACCTTGAAAGCGAAAGTTATCCATCCGGCCGCACAATCCAGACTTGTTACGACGCCGCTGGGCGCCAGAGTGGCGTGAGCGCTCTTTCATCCTCGACGGCCTATGCGAGTGCGGTGACTTATGCTCCCCATGGTGCAATGAGCGCCGCGACCATCGGCAATAGGTAACTAGGGGATGGTAACTAGGTGGAGTGGACCCCGTTTACTGGTAACTAGGGGACGTCTCCCCCGTTTACTGGTAACTAGGGGACGTCTCCCCCGTTTACTGGGTTTGAAATACTATTCAAACGTGCGCACTCCCATGGAGACGAGGGGCGGTAACGCGGAGGTGCCCGAGTTCCCCCAGAAAACGGGGGAGACGTCCCCGAGTTACCATTTGAAGCGGCTGCTGGCGGTGAACGACACGAATTATTCGCGCGACTTCAAATACGACGAGTTTGGCAACATGGCGGTGTCGGCGTATGCAGGCATTGCCGCCGTTGGGTTGACGCCGCAAATCGGTGGGAGTCGTCCCAATCCTTATGATCCGGGGACGAACCGGCTGTTAAGCGCCGGGTACGATACGCGCGGGGATATGACGGCGCTGGGCACGACGACGATGACGTATGACGCCGAAGGGAGGCAGGTCAGCACGACAGATAGCGGCGTCGGCGGCCAGAGCATCAGCTACGCTTTCGATGCGGAAGGGCAGCGGGTGGCCAAGCAGGTTGCGGGTGGCGCTACCGTCATTGATGTGCACGATGCGTTTGGGCGATTGGCGGTGGAATATAGCAGCGCGAGCCTGACAGCGGCCTGCAACACGTGTTATCTGGCGTATGACGGGCTGGGAAGCGTGCGGCTGATCACCGATGAGAATGGAGCATTGGTGGCGCGGCATGATTATTTGCCGTATGGAGAAGAGATTCCCGATGGCACGGCTGGGCGTAGCGGGAAGTTCGGGTACTCGTCGAACGTGCGGCAGGGTTTTACCGGCCAGGAATTGGATGGCGCGACGGCGACAATGAGTAGCGGGACGGCCGAGTTGGAATATTTCAATGCGCGGCATATGAGTGCGGCGCTGGGGAGTTTTACGCAGCCGGATCCGATGCAGGCGGGGGCGGATTTTTTGAACCCGCAGAGTTGGAATGGGTATGCGTATGTGCTGGGGAATCCAATTAGTAATGCTGACCCGAGCGGAGCTTGTACGGTTGTCTTTGGGGGCGTAACCCAATCGAGAGATCCAAGCAGCGGAATCACTTCTATAGCGCGGGGGCTAAGCGCCGTGGACGCGTACCCTTACGCAGGCTTAGATGTCGTGACGTCAAGCCTGCATGTTTTTGTCCAGGGTTTCCTCCCAACAATAAATACGCTGGTGGCCCAGGATGCCCTGCGGTTTGCTTTGAGCGCTAACACCGGGAAGATTGACGTTGTCGCATACAGTGGGGGTGCGGGTGCATTCACTGCGGCATACAACCGATTGTCAAGCAGCGATCAGCAACGAATCGGTAGCATATTGTACCTGTCACCGGGATCCTCAGGCTCGCTGGAAATTAACGGCACGACCTCGATAGTGCGAGGCAGTGGCCCTGTTGACATCGGGGCAATGCTTGGTACCGGTTACCCGATCGGCACGCCCGTCGAGCAGACGGACTGCTGGCACAGGGATGTTGCCTGCCTCTCCAATACAGCGACCGCCATAAAATCTTTCAATGCTATGGAAGCGAACGGTCCTTGCACGTCCCAAATGACGTTCTCGTTTCACTGGCCCGGGACCGCTGTGGCGCCAGGTTCCGGTGGTAACGGGGGCGGCGGAGGGATATGGTCAGGCCCAGGAATCTCTTGGAGCACAGTAACCATCGGCACGGTGGATCAGGTTCCGGTTGTTACATCGACGGTTAGCTTTCAGTAATGAGTCGGCCCAAATATATTTCCTATGTTCAATCTTACTGAAAGTACGCGGGGCTCGTTGATTTGGCCATGGATAACGCACTACTTCTTGGGTGTGGTTGGACCGCTACTGGCGCTTGGCTCGTTCAATGGCCTGATTCATTTTGGGTACTCTCACGGCTCCGCTGGGCAGGCCTTGATGGAATATGTTTTGCTTGGTTGCATCGCGTTTGTCCTTGGTATGGCAACTTATCTTTCACGTCCGTTGACAGCGGACGTTGCCCGGAAGGCCTGGATATTTCCACTTTGCTTATTCGTCCTCGCCGCGTGCTCGGATCTACAAACTTCAGGCTTCCATTGGCGGGATTTTGTTAACGACTACATCATTTTCTTGCCGGGGAATACAAATTCCGATGAAGCTTGGGATGGCTATTGGATGTTCAGTTTCCCAGTTTTGGCAGCCCTTAGTTACGCTTTCGGGAGCCGCTTCGCTGAAGCCCGCCTTTTTAAGACGCGCAACCCCGACTCCCAAACATTGGACTGACCTCGAGCCAACCGGAGCCAAAGTTAACGGGGTTTCCGGAAGGTTTCCGGGTAACTCTCCGGGTAGCTCGGGACACGGAACTCAAACACGAACCTGCGCTTCTGTCGATGCAATGGGCCGCTTCCATAAAGGGCCTTCGCGCAGCCACCACGACAACCGATGGCTCCTTGAACAGGCCGCTGACAGTGACCTCGCCTTTCAGTAATCCAGACCAGAGCGTCGGCTCCCAAACGACGCGCACAAGCTACCAGGGTTACACCACGACCCTTACCGACCCCGCCGGGATTGTGAAGCAAACCACCAGCGACGTCTTCGGTCATGTGACGAGCGTGATAGAGGACGTGGGGCATTCGAATTTCCAGACCAACTATTTTTACGATCCGCTGGGCGATTTAACCAACGTGATGAAGTGTGCGGCCGGTTATTCAGGAACCTATTGCCCCAACGGGCAACTGCGCACCTTTACTTATGAGTGCGCCGGGAGACCGGCATAGGATAGAGGATGCAAGAGCCTCACAAAGGAAGGAGTAGCGAACCACTTTGGCCGCGAGTCTTGCAGGACGCATCGCGAGGTGCGTGTTGAAGCGTAGACAGCGGGAAGCGCGGGCGGGGCTAGCGAGCTTCGAAAAGTACCTACCGGACGCCGACCTTGTTCATATATGGGGAAGGCCACACGCAGGGCAGCGTCAAACGCAAGCTGTCAGGCGGTCCGGCGTAGTCAGGGAACCTCCGCACGCAGGGACATTCTATGCACGGGAACCGGGAGACCTCAGTCATGCCTGAAAGCAACCAGCGATCAGGCCGGTCCGGGAAGGACCTAATTCGTAATCCGGACATGCACGTGGCTGAGGAGTCGGACTGCGTCGAAGTATCGAAGAAGACCGGGAACAAGGCGGAGGCGAGAGCCGAGGAAGCGGCGGACCGGTTGGAGAGAAGGACGCAGGCCGAGGAGAACACGGGCCAAACCCACACAGACGCGACGCAGAGCGGGAGAACTGTGCCCAGCGGGTTGGAACGTGTACGGGAGAAAGCAAAGGAGGATAAGAAAGCGAAGTTCACCGCTTTGCTGCACCATCTGACAGTCGATCTGCTGCGGGCCAGTTTTCAGAAGCTACAGAAGAAGGCGGCGCCGGGAGTAGATGGCGTGCGATGGAAAGAATATGCACAGGGGCTGGAAGAGAGGCTGGCCGATCTACACAGCCGCGTGCATCGAGGCGCGTACCGGGCGCAACCGTCGCGGCGGGTGTATCTGCCGAAACCGGACGGGCGGCAACGTCCTCTGGGGATCGCGGCACTGGGGACAAGATTGTTCAACAGGCCGTGGTGGAGATACTCAATGCAATTTATGAGAACGATTTTCTTGGGTTCTCATACGGGTTCAGACCTGGGCGCAGTGCGCACAACGCCTTAGACGCGTTGAGCGTAGCCTTGCAGTTTGAGAAGGTGGGCTGGGTGCTGGACGGCGACATCCGTGGATTCTTTGACCAAATGAGCCACGTGGTGACGCTTGAGTTGGTCCAGCGCCGGATAGCCGATCCACGCGTGCTGCGGTTGATCCAGAAATGGTTGAAAGCCGGAGTGAGCGAGGACGGTCAGTGGAGCGAGACGGTGGTGGGAACGCCGCAAGGCGCAGTCATCTCACCACTGTTGGCCAATATCTACCTACACTATGTCTTGGATGAGTGGGCGCACGCGTGGCGGCAGACGGCGGCGGGGGAAGTCTTCGCCGTCCGTTATGCCGACGACGCGGTGTTTTGCTTTCAGCACCGGGCGGATGCGGAGCGATTCCTAAAGCAGTTACAGGAACGTTTAGCGGCGCACGGGTTGGAGTTGCATCCGGATAAGACGCGGCTGATCGAGTTCGGACGTTTCGCGGAAAGCGAGCGCCGGAATCGAGGGCACGGTCCGCCGGAGACGTTCGACTTTCTGGGATTCACGCACATCTGTGGACGGAGCCGCGAGGGGAAGTTCCAGGTGAAACGGCGCACGATGGCCAAGCGGATGCGGGCGGTGCTGCTGCGAATAAAGCAGGAGTTGCGCGCGCGGATGCATGAGCCGGTAGTGCTTGTCGGCGCGTGGATGAAACAGGTGGTAGAGGGATATTATCGCTACCATTGTGTGCCGGGTAATTTGCCGATGATGGCAAAGTTCCGGCACCGGGTGAAGTTATTATGGCGGCGGGCGTTGCGAAACCGAGGTGGCAAGCGGAAGCCGAGTTGGCAGAAGCTAATCCCTCTATTCGAGCGCTGGCTTCCGTATGCCCGCGTCCTGCATCCTTATCCACGTGAGCGTTTTTCCGTGAAACATCCGAGGTGGGAGCCGTATGCGGGAAAACCGCAAGTACGGATCTGTCCGGGGGGTGTCTCGTGAGAGACATCCCTACCGGGATCAACGGGCTTGGCCGGGTAGTGAGCTACAACTCCCGATTGCAGATTCAGAATTACACCGATCAAAGCAATAACAACTCCGCCACGCCGCTGTTCAACGCGGCATTGACATGGGTTGACGCGAACAACCATAACAACGGCAATCTGCAAGGTGCTACCTATACGTATTCGGGCAGCGGCTTTTCCTCGCCCGCCACCTTTTCGGATACTTTTACCTACGACAACGTGAACCGGTTGTCTTCGGCTACGGACAAGCAGGGGAACAACACGGAATGGTCGCAAAACTACAGCTTCGATCCGTATGGAAATATGATCGTCTCGTCGTACGCGGGAATCGCCCCGCCAGGCAATACGCCAGGGGTTAACACGTTGTTTAGCAACAATCGAATCGTGGGCGGAACGTATGATGCGGCGGGCAACCAAACTCTTGTGAACGGAAACACGCTGACCTATGATGCCGAGGGGCGGGAGGTAACGAACGTCAGCAACGCCGCCGAGACCTACGCGTACGACGGCAACAGCAGGCGCGTGGGGAAATCGAATTCGGCCAGTGCGACGACGTTCGTCTATGATGCTCTTGGACAGTTAGCGATGGAGGTTTCCTCTGTAGCGACGGTGCCTGCGTGCTGGACGTGCTACCTGAGCGATGATCACTTGGGGGGTACGCGGCTGGTGACGGACGGCAGCGGCAATGTGGTGGCGCGGCATGATTACTTGCCGTTCGGGTATGAGATTCAGGCCAGCGACAATGCTGGACGCGGGATCCAGTTTGGCGCTTACGACAATGTGAATCAGAAGTTTACCGGCAAAGAACGGGATTCGGAATCGGGGCTGGATTACTTCGGGGCCAGGTATTACGGATCGGCGCTGGGGAGGTCTACCAGTGCCGATCCAATCACAGTGACGCCTGCGAGAGCTGCCGATCCACAACAGCTCAACTTATACGCGTACGGCCGAAACAACCCCTTAAAGTACGTTGATCCAACGGGCATGATCATCGACACTGATGATCTCAGCGATAAGGACAAGAAAATCTGGCAAAAAGTGGTTGATCTCGCCAATAAACAAGATGACGACGGCAACTATGTTAATCCGGCTCTGCACGCGGCCTATGCCGCACTCGACAGCGATTCTAGAGTCTTTAAGATCGAAGACAACCCGGGACTTGGCAGTGGAACGGCAGGGCAGTTCACCATCACGAAATTCAATGGTCCGAATGATTTCTCTGAGGCTCGGGTCGACCTGAATTTCAAGGTCATCAAAGGAATCAGCTCAACAACGACCGGAGATTTTGATCCCTCGTTCCAGAAATATTCGGGGTTGTTAGGAAGCGGAGGATTCATCCCACGGCTGGCTGAGACGTTCGGACATGAGGCAAACCACGGCATCTTCGCTCAACTGGACCCTTCCTTGGGAACGGCGATTCAGAGAATTCTAAACAACAGGGATACAGCGATGCAAGCGTTGCCCGCAAAGGGGCGCTATCCGCTCCCCCCTGATGTCATGCAGAAGGTTCAAGAAGCTCAAAAGGCGCTTGTCCCAACAGAGAAATTTGCACAACAGGCCGAGAAGATTATCAACGGCGAGTTGAAAGCGAGCCAAGTGAAGTGATGCATACAACGGCGCTTCTCCTAATCGGGCTGGCACTTCTTTCATACGGCCAGTCGGACTGTGGCCACCTGTCGTACGAGGATAAAAACCAGACGGACTACGGACCAATTCGGGTTTCACGCGTAGCCGGTGATTCAAAGGACAAACAAGGCGTAGCCGTTCCCAATGTGTGTTTGGGGCTGTTCGACGAGCAGCCAGACCACCGGCTCTTAATGAGAACGGAGTCTGATGCAAGCGGGCATTTTCGATTCGCTGACGTGCCCCCTGGCAATTACCGATTGGTTGCGACGTACGACGGATTCTCGCCAGCTAATGCCAAGATTCGCGTTGAACGACACGGGACAAAAAGAGCGCTCTTGCTCCAAATGCGGTTTGCCGGTATGGATACGGTGAGCTTCGTCGAGATCAAGTAGGACTATGATGGCGTCGTGAGTTTTTGTTCGTTCTATATGTTCACCGGCAAAGAACGAGATTCTGAGAGTGGGCTGGATTACTTTGGCGCCAGATACTACGGGGCCAGATACTACGGCAGTGCGCTGGGAAGATTTACCAGCCCGGACCCCTCACCGGGCGGGATCTCGGTGCAAGATCCTCAGTCTTGGAATCTTTACAGCTATGTGCGGAATAGACCGCTGGCGATGGTAGATAGCAATGGAAATTGGGCAACTCCAATTCATGGCGACATCGTTACATACGCCCTTCAAGGTTACGTTTCTGCAGGAGATTTAGCTGTACTGCGGGGACGGCAATGGGTCATGGATAGCGATCAAAAAGATGAACATGAGTATCTCCATTTCATGAATCAGGGCAGTTCAGTATCTTGGAAATTCGTAGCCGACATGCTGTCCATCGCTTCGGCCAACACGAACAGTAGCGGGGACCTCAGCACGATAGGTCTTTATGCCTTGGGCGATGCCCTGCATACAGTACAAGACTACACCTCGCCGGAGCACACCGATGAGAATTTTCAGCCATACCAATATGGAGGTGGCTTTAGAAGTTTTAGCCAGATACGGGGAACGCTTGATCACGCCTCGGGCGAGAGCAGTCCGAGCGCGGACTGGTCGCGAATCGGACTAGCCATCCGGCTTACCATGGCCGCTTTCCTCCAGGCCGACCCGGTTGGGGCTGCAAAGCTCGGCCTCACCGAGAAGACGCTCGACGCTGAGGCTACAAAACGGATCGAGCAATACCTCCAAAACGAATTCAGAGCCCACGAAATCGGGATGTCGCCTGTGCAGGAGGATGCGGCGAGGCAATGCGCCCTCGGCAACCCCGCTGCGTGCCGGTAGGGACGTTTCATGACGAGTGTCATCCAAAGATCCAGGTCAGTCACCGCGCTCTTCATTTCGCTTCTTTTTCTCGTTTGTGGATATGCATCCGGTGGCCTCCATGATTCTCACCATCCCATCCTGTCCAGCTTGGCGATGTTGCTGGAAGCGCCTTGCGCTCTACCACTCTTGATTGCATCCTGGATTTTCCCGAACAAGCACTCTGCCGCCGCAGCTGTCAATGCAATGTTGCTTTGTCTATTGCTCAACTGGCTACTCATTTGGCTTATTATCACGGGATTAGTCTCTTGGCAGCTTGGACGGCGAAAATCGCGGAAAAACTGATTACCGGCAAAGAAAGAGACCAGGAATCGGGACTGGATTATTTCGGCGCCAGTGACGATGATTGACTCACACGGCGGGAGGGATGAAAATAGCGCTGAGCGGGCGGCGCTGAGGCCGATAGTATCAGTGTGTGCAGTTAAGACCGAGCGCCAGTATG
>PLRJ01000127.1 GCA_003163855.1 Bryobacterales bacterium
AACTTACGCAAGTAGGTACTAGGTCCACGCCGCCCGGCAGCAAGGCTGGATCTGTTGCAACGGTGCTGATTTGGCAGGATGCCGTGACCTGCGTGGACAAGCCGACGGTCAACGATGAGGGATTGACAGACGGGATCGTAATTGTCGGCGCACCGAATGCAGGCAAGCCGACTAGGCTTGCGAGTGTGAGCAACAGAACTGATCTAAATTGCCGAAACATGTTTTCTGCTGAGAAGGGCGAAGATCAAGAAACTGACGGGGAGAAGCAATGCAGGTTCGGCGACGTTAATTGATGGCGAAGAGATATAGCTGATGTCGTCCATCACGAAAGAACCGCCGGCCGGATCGCCGGTCAGCAGGACGGAATCGAATCCGCTGGCCGAAGTTACGGAGATGAACTCATTGGGACTGCTGCCTGGATCGCCCGATATTGCAAGGTTGGAACTGAAGGCGGACGTCACCTCAGCGACGGGGCTACCGGCGGCGTTGTAGGCGACAATATTCAGCGGCTCTGTATACGTGAAGTAGCCCGAGAAACTAGTAACGGGGGAACTGAACGTGATGTCGATGGGGCCGCCGCTGTCAAACGCTACGTTTGTGCCGGAATGAGGCGGAAACTCAAGCTCATTGAGCGAAATGCCGGTCGTGATCACGGAGGTGTCGCTGAATGTCAGACCAGGGATTTGGGTTGTTAAGGTCTCACTGTCTGTGAATTGCTCGAAGTCAATGATGGTGGTGGCGGAGCATGCCAAGGAAACGATTGTGAACAGGCAAACCGATCTCAGAATGCGAACCCGTGGATATTGCTTGTTAGAAAATGAGGTCACAAATCTCCTTCAATCCTTGCGGTGTTCGAGTCACCCGTCATAGGATGTAGTTCTCACCGCCGTGGTGAGGGCTGAATGGGGAGCTTAGCCTGATAGCGGCTAATTTTCTCTGAATCTTTTATGAAGAATTTTGGAAGAGAATTATGTCCTTGCTGCTGAGTCACTTAGTGGAGTTTGGGCCTTATGTTTTCGATCTCCATGAGGGACGTTTAACGCGTGGAAATCAAAGCGTGGACTTGCCGCCGCGTAGTGTAGCGGTGCTTAGCTACCTCATTCAGCACCGCGACCACACCGTTTCCAGGGAAGAGTTGAAGGCGAACCTGTGGCCGGAGATTCACATTGCGCCGAACAGCATTCACAAACAGGTGTCTGATCTGCGCCTGGCGTTGGGTGAGGAAGCAACCTATATAGAGACGCAATACAAGAAGGGATGGCGGTTCGTAGCTGATCTTAAACCGGTTAGTTCTGCTTCCATCCCGCCGGTAAGGGAAGCGGAAACGGTGACCGTTCCCGTCGAAAGCGCGTCGGTGCAAGTCCCAAAAGGATGGCCCGCGCTAACGACAATCGCCATTGCGGCCGCCGCCTTTTGCGCCGTGGTTCTTTTCATCTCGATTGCCGCACGGGATGGAAAAGTGGCGGTGCTCAACTACCAGCAGTTAACAAACGACGGGCGGCATAAGCGGGAACCGCTGCTGACGGATGGCAAAAGAATCTTCTTTGTGGAGGAAGCGGGGGGTGATGTTCGGATTGTCAGCATTCCTATTACTGGCGGCGAAGCCACGCCCCTTCCTTTTCCTTCGGGGCGTTGGGGATTGGCCGCTATCTCCCCAGACCGGCGCACGCTGCTCGTCCAGTCGACTGACCCGGAACAAGCATCCCTTTGGACTGTGTCCACAAGCGGAGGAGTGCCAAAACGGCTGACAGCGGTGTGGGGTTCGGCGGATTGGTCACCGGATGGGGGTACGCTTGCTGTGGCCGCAGACAAGTCAAGTGAACTTGTTTTTCAAGGCATGAAGGGTGTGGTCACGTCGCATTCCATGGCTATTGGTGGTTTGATCAGGTTCCTTCGCTGGTCGCCAGATGGAAAGCGGGTGAGACTAACAGTCTTCGATAAGGCAACCGAAAGGGCCGCTATCTGGGAAGCGGATGTCAAGAGGCAAACTGCCCGGAAGGTGGAGTCGCTTTCCCAGCGGGTGCCCTTTGTGGAGGGCGGATCGTGGAGCATAAACGCCCGATATTATTTCTTTCAGGCAGGTTCTGGGCTTCAACGGGACTTATGGGCCGCATCGGAAGCCAAGTGGCTGCCGAGTTTTGTCCAATCTAAGCCCGTGGCTTTGACGCAGGGATTTGGGTCGTGGTTGTCGCCGGTTGCACTGCCTGATGGCTCCGGCGTAGCGGCCATCAGGCTGTCCCCACGCGCGGCGCTTGCAAGTTTTAACAACGGCTCTCAGACCTGGCAGCCCATGTGGGACCAGGCTCCCGCTTACGAGCTCGATTACTCGCGAGATGGGCAATGGGTCGCATATACGCGTATACCGGATCATACGATCTGGAAATGCAGAATCGACGGCAGCGCTCGGACGCAACTCACCGATTCCAGCTTAGAAGCGCACCAGCCACACTGGTCTCCGGATGGGCGAAGGATTGCCTTCATGGGCAAAACACCCACGGGAAAGTGGCGAGTCAATGTGGTTTCGGCCGCCGGTGGCGCGCGCGAGGAATTGCTGCCCAGGGGAGAGGATCAGGGAGTGCCCACTTGGTCAGCCGACGGAGGGTATGTTGTTCTCGGCGACCGGCTGGGACGCTCCGACGGCTCCAAAATGTCGATTCATATCATGGACGTCGCGACGGGCGATCTGGTGGACTTAGAGAACGCCCACGGATTGTGGAGCCCGCGCTGGTCGCCAGACGGCAAAATGATTGCCGCGCTAACTTCGGATTCCCGGGCAATTCGTATCCATGCGTGGCCGGGATCCGGCGCGGGGGCCGCGTGGAAAGAAATCGCCAGAATGCAGTTTGTGGATAATGCGATGTGTTCCGCTGATTCGCGATATCTCTATTTCACTGGCCGGGAGCGGACTTTGGAAGATTGGTTCTATCGGGTCAACGTGGCGACGTCAAGACTGGAACGACTAGCTGACTTGAAGCATTTTCCATTTGCCCAGGAGGGTTGGTTTGGTGTGTCGCCCGACGGCACCTTGTTAGCGGCTCAAAGCCTTTCGTCAGAAGAGATTTGGGCGTTGAAACTTCATTTGCCGTGACTATTTCACCTCCTAACGGGCTTCCCTATTTGACTCACAAGCACACTTAGGTCAGAAATCGGAAGGCTTTAAGAGTCGCCATCTCGATCCGATCTAAGGGTGGGTGACAACGACTTCTCTCCCGCGCTGCGCGTCAAGTACGACGTTGTCGATTGAGGTCCCCTTCGCGAAGGTGCGAAACAACTTCCTAACGGCCCGGCGCGCCCAGTTCGTCAGCTGTAACTACAGGCCTAACCAAGCTAACTTAACTAGCGCTTACCGTCTCGCTTTCACCCGGATCCCCGACGCGGTAACTAGGGGTTCACTTCGTTGCGGCCCGGTGACTCGCTCAACGGGCGGCTGTGTCGAATGGCTTCATCCGTGTCGTTCTTCCCGTGCCGGCTGCCTGTTGCCCGCATCTTCTGAATGATGGATTAGAGTAGCCGAAAACTATAGCTTGCGGCCGGTACATGCTTCCTGGCGCCAGCGAATGCCAGCGTACTGAAGAGGCTATTCCGACAAGGTCAACCAAGGTTATCAAGCACTTAACTGCTGTAAAGCAGGCTGTTACTACGTTAAGCGTTTAGCATAAACCGCCAAAAGCCGCTAAGTTATTGAAAACATGGAGCGGGAGACGGGACTCGAACCCGCGTATCCAGCTTGGGAAACTTGTCGGTGTTTGTAAATAAAGAACAAATACGTCCATGGCGATCAATCCTGACCATAGAAGTGAATGGCGTCTCAACAACTTACGGCAAATCAGCCCTTAACGCAGTAATCGCAGTAAGCGGAACAGGGATCTTTTAAGCTCTCCAAATCACCTCAAAGAAGCGGCTTTAGAGCCTCTCACTCAACCACGCCAGATCAGGTTTGGCGATGACGCGAGGTGAGAGTTGAAAAAGACAAATGCCCGGAGTGTGTCTGATGGCGGGATAACCGGAAACGGCAGCATGGAGTCCGCCGGTTCCGCTCTGAAAAGGCTGATGCCGGAATTAGTGGTCTCGAAGCAGAAGCTTCACCAGGCCGAAGGCAGTTGCAGCGTGCGCTGGAAGCGCGAAGAAGGAAAGCAGAACGTCGGATTCAGTTCGCGGCCCTTCGTCCTGTGTGGTTTACCAGTGCGTAAGCCGCGCCAAGGGGAGATGCTTTATGAGCGCCGTAATGGAAACTTTACTCTCCAGATCACCGGTCACCCTCACTATGGGCTGCCGTTCGGGCAGGACCGGATTGTTCCCATATATCTTGCGACGCTGGCCGTTCGTCAGCAAAGCCAGACCATTCGTTTCCGCACAGCGGCGGAGATGCTGGAAACGTTCGGAATGCACAAGGGAGGCAAGGAGTACCGACGGCTGATCGCCGCCTTTGAACGGATATTTGGCGCCACGATTTTCTTTGGCACCGACACGCTCAGCGGGAAGGCCAAGGTAGTCCAGCGTTCGCGCTTCAACTTTTTCACTGAAGCCCAGATCTGGTACAGCCGCGATCCGAACCAATGTCCGCTTTCCGATCAGTTTGAGAATGTGATTGTTCTCAGCGACGAGTTCTATCGGGAGATTATGTCGCACCCCATCCCAGCAGACTTGGAGGCGGTGAAGGTGCTGGCGGGAGCACCGGCGGTACTGGATCTCTTCATGTGGCTCTCTTATCGCTGCTTTGTGGCCAAAGGGCGCGAGGCGATTCCGCTGGTGGGACCGTTTGGTTTGGCGACACAAATCGGCTCTATCGAGTACGCACGGCCGCGCCGCTTTCGCGAAAAGCTGGAGGAATGGCTGAACTCCATCCACGTGCTGTGGCCGGAGTGTCCGGCCCAGATCAGTTCCGATGGCTTGGCGCTGATAGTCGAGCAGGCCCACGCCGTCCGCCCGACGAAGCACTTGCCGATCACGGTCAACAGCCAGGCCGCAATTCCCATGCGGAGTGAATCATCACATGCCTAAAGCAACCCTGCAAAACGAGTACACTGCCCTTCTGAACGATCTAGAACGCTGCATTCGGCAGTCGCAGCGAGGGGAACCATCGCATGACGAATAGCATCACCAGCCATTACCCTAGAAAGACGAACGAACTTTGTAAGATAGTTCGGCGATATCGCCTGGGGACTCTGCGATGAAGCGAGCCTCAATTTTGGCGGTGGGTAATGTCAAGGGCGGCGTAGGCAAAACGACGCTGGCTGTAAATCTGGCCATCTGGCAATCTCTCCACGGCAAGGATGTTCTGCTCGTGGATGGCGATGAACAGGGCACTGCGCGGGCCTTTACGCAGTTGCGTGCGGACATTTTGGGTGCCCCTGGCTATACAGCGGTCTCGTTACAAGGCGCGGAAATCAGAACACAGCTTCGGATGCTGCGAACAAAATATCAATCCGTCATCGTCGATGTCGGCGGCCGTGACACGGCAAGTCTGCGGGCGGCGCTAACGGTGGTCGACATGCTGATCGTTCCGGTTCTTCCCGCAACTTTTGACATGTGGTCGCTGAAACCTTTGGATGATCTGATCCAGGAAGCAAAGGAGATAAACAGTGACTTAAGGGTGCTTGCGTTGCTGAATGCTGCGGATGCGCAAGGGCGAGACAACGCCGAGGCCGCGATGATTATTGGCGAGAAGGCCGGATTAGAGTATTTCCCGCATCCCATCATCCGGCGAAAAGCCTTCCGCAATGCTGCGGCGGCGGGACTGTCCGTTTTGGAATACCGGCCTTCAGACGAGAAGGCCATCAGCGAGTTCACTCTTTTCGCCGATCGTGTTTTCAGATACACTGGCGATATCGCATCTATATCTCATGCCCATCGCAAAGAATCCGGTCCGAAAGACAAAGAGCAAAGACAAGCAAGCTGAGAAGTTTATCTTGGCTGCATCCGAAGGACCACCGAAAGCCGGTGCCGACGAGCGTTTTATCCAGACACCGATCCGATTTCCCAAAGAATTGTTGGAACGGATCGACTGGGCGGCAAAGAAGAGAGGTTTGAATCGAAGCAGTTGGCTGAGATATGCAGCCACAAGGGAATTAGACAAAGAGGAGCAATAGATGCCTGAACACGCCGAGTCCACAGGAAGCAAAGCAGACACCGGAAATGCGGAAGTCGCTAGCAGTATAAACATCCTGGTCTGGCTGCATGCCACCGAATCGTTTTACAAGAAACTGAACAGGGTTGCCAATAAATGTAGCATGCCGAGATATGAGGCGCTGAGCCGCGGGCTTGACGCCCTTCTAAGGGAGCATCAGGTTCGAACGTCGCCGCTGAACAAGGCGATCAAAAGTCCCGGGCAATCGGAGGTGTTTCGGCGCACGATGGGCCAGGTGTCCCGAAAATACTGGGCCACAGTCACCGCGGAAGAGAAACGGCTGCGCGGCCAGAGGAGCGCACGCGCTCGGTGGAAAGAGAAAGCCTCTTTGGAGCCTGCGGCAGAATCATAAAGATGAGCCTATTTCGGGCGCCTCTTCGGTCGGATTCGGCGGGAGCCGTCGATGTCAACAAGCCCGACACTGATCTCGGTAGAATCAAATTGTGATCCAACACGCAGAAGCGATATTCGAAGACGGGCTATTGCGGCCTCTCGAACCTTTGTCACTTCAGGACAAACAGCATGTCCTGTTGAGAATCACCGATGCGTCGGTTCCAGGCGCGAATTCCGCCCCAATGCCGGAACAGGAATGGCTAAAGGCACACAGCCAAGAATACAGCGGTCAGTGGGTTGCCCTTGATGGCATAGACCTCCTCAGCCATGGTTCAGACGCTCGCAGGGTGCGCGATGAGGCGCGTGCGAAAGGCGTCCAGACCCCGCTAATGGTCCACATACCAGACGAGCCTAACTTGCCGTCCGCCTTCTGGGTCTAATGCCTTCCATCGAATTCAGCCGGACGCATTCCTACCTGGTGGCGGGCGACGGAATCTCGTTGCCGGTATTTCTGAGCAGCGGCGAGGAAAGGATCAAGTTGCTTGCGCACGTGGATACTGGGGCTACCCACTGCCTGTTTGAACGAAGGCACGCCGAATTGATGAATCTCGACGTGGAGGCGGGTGATCCGATGGCATTCCGGACTGCCACCGGGCGCGTCGAAGCATTTGGACACCTGGTTACCATAGAGACGCTTGGCCTGAGCTTCGAGTCGGTGGTGTATTTTTTTGCCGATGAGCGTATCAATAAGAATCTGCTCGGGCGCCTCGGATGGCTCGACCGCATCCGCATCGGCGTAATCGATTATGACGGGTTGCTTTATTTGGCGTCTTATGACTAAGGATTTATACCGTGAGACCATTATCCAAGTGGCTGTTGCGGCCTGATCGCGACCGATTGGTTCAAGGGGCAACTTGGGGCGCATGTGCGACGGGCTGAAGTTAAGCTGTCGGCAACAAGCGCGCTTGTAAGATGGCCGGACGGAAGATTGCGCTTGCGGCGGCCAACGTTCAAGTTTCACGGTTTGAGATGACCGTCAATTAACAGAAACGGCTGCGCGGCCAGAGAAGCGCAAGCGCGAGGTGGAAGAGGGAAATCTTTCTTCTGTGAAGCCTGCTACAGAATGATGAGGGCACCCTATTCGGGTGCCTCTTCGGTCACTTCGGTCTCAGCGGGAACCGTTGATCGGTCAAGCTTGCGCAGGATGCGCGCGTGAACTTCGGTGACGGGGATGTCGACAGCCACGGCTTTCTTGCCGGCCTTCACTTCTTTCTGATAGCTGCGATGGCGAAGTTCGCCTTCTATTTCTACGTAAGCGCCCTTGGCCAGCTTGGCGGCCGCTTCAGCGAGCTTGCCCCAGAGCACCACGCGTTGCCATTCGTAGAGCGCAGGGCGCTAGAGCTACCCTTAGCGAGTGGCCGGGAGAAATCGGAATGGAAAAAATTATTGGATAAGACTCGTCGGTCTGGAATCGTCCGCCTGGGCTGATCCCGATGCATATGCAGTGACAAAAAATCACGTGCTTTCGTGCCAGGAGTTGCTCAAGGCTTCGACAAAGTTGGGGTCATGAATAGGCGCAGCGGGGCTTTGCCTTCTCGGCAGAATCCTGCGCGGCTTTCGCAAGCGGCGCTTACATTCTGGTAATCTCATCGGCCACTGAGGCGGCAGCAGTACCGGCGACCAATGCGGCACCAAGAGTTCTTCTTGTCATTCGGCATCCTGTCAATGCTGCACCGCGCCAATCTCAACCGTATGCGCGACTAGATTTTCCTTTACCTTGACGGCGTGTATGACAACACGGTCGCCGACTTTAATGGTGCTCTTTTCGATCGGCTGCTTCAGGCGCAGATACGATGTCTTATCGCCAAAGCTCACTTCGACAATTTTCCCCTCTTTCGTGGTCACCGAGACTGCGGTGGGGGAAATCTTGCTGACAATGCCAATCACATGAATTTCGTCGCCATGAGCGCTAACTGTTGTGGATAACAGCAGCAGACACGCCAAGGCTAAGAGGGCGATCTGGATTCTGGTCCTAATGGTGGTGATGCTGTTCATTTGTATTTCCCCCGTTTAGAAAATTTTGTTCTTCCTGTTCTTCCTTCAGTTCATCCGGCGTTCTGGGATTCATACCCTGCATTTCCTGTTCCTCATCTGTGGTCATAACGGGCAGGTGACGGATGAATCGCACCAGCTTCCAAGAATCCTCGGTGTCCTGCGCCGAGCCGCTACCCCAGGCCGGCATTCCGGTCAAGCGAATTCCATTTTGGATGACGTAAAACAATTCTCCGTCTGTCAAAGTTTGCGTCTCCAGCTTTCGCATATCTGGCACGGGTGGATACATTTGCCTGCCCATGGCGATTTCGCCGCTTCCGTTGTTGGCATGGCACGATGCGCAGTGATCTGCCCAATGGGCGCGGCCCTGGTTCAGAACTTGCTGAGAGTTCGGAACCGGATTGGTTAAATCCTTTGCGCTGGCCGGGACAGACATATGACGTATGCGGCGTGCCAGCCAGCGTTCTATCGCGGTTGGCGGGACACGGGTGCTAAAGCCTTGGGCGACTGGCGTCAGCCAGCCAAAAATGGCGCTTCCGGCAACGAGCAAGATGGTGGCGGCTCCGATGAAGAACCAAGGCAGACGTCTCATGCGCCAGTTTCGACCTCAGTTCCCGCAGCAAGCAAGTCTATATGTTAAGTCAGCGCCTTGCAGCCGTCGGTGCGGCAAATTGTCGCAGCTTAAAACGGGCAGTTCTGGCGTAGGATGACAGAAAAGAGTATGAGCAGCCAATCTGCCAGGCAGACCACGCAGACCGCCGCCACTGCGGCTGATCTTGCACCAAATCTCGCCCTCCCTTGGGTTTTCAGACTTCGCTACGGGATGGTAGCGGGGGAAGCGGCCATTATTCTCGGTATGGCGTATGGCTTTCGGCTGGAATTTCCAGTGATGTGGACGCTTGCACCCGTCGCCATTGTTTTGTTGAGTAATCTCCTTTTAAGCCGCCTGAAATCGATTCCTTTTCGCTTTCCCCAGGAGACTTTAGGCGCCGTGCTGTGTCTGGATACGCTTTGCTTAACGGCGGTACTTGGATTAACCGGCGGCCCTATGAATCCGTTCAGCCTGATCTATCTGGTGCTGATCACTCTCTCAGCCGTAGTTCTACGAAAAGTCTGGACCCGCGCGCTCAGCGTGCTTTCTGCTTTCTGTTTTGGCCTGCTGTTTTTCTTTCATGCGGAATCGGCCATCTTCTCTATTCATCATGTGGACCAAGGCCTGTCGCCGCACCTTGTGGGAATGTGGGTTGCGTTCCTGATTGCGGCGGGTCTGATTACCTTCTTTACGGGCAAGATTTCCGATGCGCTTCGAACCAGGGAACAGGAAGTCTTGACGCTTCAGGATCAGGTTGCGAAGAGCGAGCGTTTGGCTTCGCTGGTGACGCTGGCTGCCGGTGCGGCGCATGAACTGGGAACTCCGCTTGCCACTATTGCCGTAGTGGCCAGAGAACTGGAACGCTACGCGGCTGAGTTCGGAAATAACACCGCTGTATTGGAAGACGCCAGGCTCATTCGGTCGGAGGTGGACCGTTGCCGAAGAATTCTGGAGCAGATGAGCGTTGAGAGCGCGGAGCCGATAGGTGAAATTGCCGCTGCAATAGGAATCGGAGATTTGGCGACCATGGTTGTCGCGCAGTTTTCCGAACCAAAGCGAAAGCTGCTCCAGGTTGTGTTGCTGGAGGAATCGTTGACGGCCATTCTGCCGGTGAAAGCAACTATCCAGTCTTTAACCGCACTTATTCAAAACGCTCTGGATGCCAATATCGAGAATCGGCCCATTATTATTGAGTTTTCAACAACCCCATCGGCGATGCAAATTCAAGTTCGAGACCGCGGGCATGGCATCCCGGCTGCTGTGCTGCGTCGAATCTCAGAGCCATTCTTTACCACCAAGGAGCCCGGTAAGGGTATGGGACTGGGTACGTTTCTCGTCAGGACCTTTGCCGAAAGACTGGGCGGTGAGTTGTTGTTTCAGTCAAGCGCGGAGGCTGGGACCACCGCTACCATCAAGCTGCCCTTGTTGTTGCCGACCGCCAGTAATGGATTGATAACCGCGGATCTCTTCCATGCCGCAGTCTGAAGAGCTTCCGCTGGCATTGGTTGTGGACGATGACGAGGTCTTTCGCAACCGCCTTTGCAGGGCTTTTTCCGAGCGCCGCTGGGAGGCAGAAAGCGTCATTGATGGCGAGAGTGCGCTTGCCTTTGCGCAGGAACGAAGTCCTGACCTGGTGACTTTGGATCTGCGCATGCCGGGGCGCGGCGGGCTTGACATTATTCAGGAACTCCGTGCCATCGACTCTTCCATGACCATCATCGTGCTCACCGGCTATGCAAGCATTCCCACAGCCATATCGGCAGTCAAGAAGGGCGCCGATCATTACCTGAGTAAGCCAGCAGATGCGGACCAGATTTTGAACGCCTATGAAGCTCTGCGGCGCTTGAACACCGATGCGACGGAGGTCCCGGAAACGGTTCCGAGCCTGGCGCGGGTGGAGTGGGAGCATATGCAGCGCGTAATTACCGACTGCGATGGCAATATATCGCAGGCGGCGCGCTTGCTGGGCATTCATCGGAGATCGCTCCAGCGGAAACTGTCCAAGTTCCCGCCTGCCCGCTAAAGTCTTAGCCTACTTAATCTTGAATCCGCCCTCGGGCAGCTTCTCACGATGAACAGTATGACAGCCGCCGCAGTTGGCCGAAGTCGCCTTTAACGTGGCGGATGCCTCATCAAATTTGGAGGCTGATGCATCGGCCGCCACGATGCCGAACCCTTCGCTGGCATTCATGGCAAACTTCATGGCGTCAGCCACATCTTTCTTCATCCAGTACTCATGGACATGCGAGAAGATCTCCTGCAATTTCTTGGCATCTGCCGCGGCAGCTTCCGCGTTCTTCGCATCCAGATTCTTGTGCAGGCTTCCCGCAGTGGCCCCGGCCGTCTGCATCCAGGTCTTGTACTCGGCGGCGTCCTGCGCGGACATTGCTACGGCAAAGACGGCGGCACTCACGCTCAAAAGCAAAACACGCCTCATTTGATTTCTCCCCTCACTTACGCGGTCAGTTTCTTAAAACGACTGGTCACAAAATCCCAGTTGATAACGTGAAGAATCGCAGCGACATACTCCGGCCTGCGGTTTTGGTACTTCAAATAATAGGCGTGCTCCCAGACATCAATCCCAACCACCGGATAACGCCCTGCCGAGAGCGGCGTGTCCTGATTCGGCGTCGATTCAATTGCCAGTTTGCCAGCCTTGTCGGTGGTGAGCCACGCCCAGCCGCTGCCAAACACGCCGACCGCCGCTGTCTTCAGACCGTCTTCAAACTTTTCCTGACTTCCGAAAGTTTTTGTAAGCGCTACGGCGAGTTCTCCGCTTGGCTTTCCCGATTGTGACGCCGGTGCCAGGGTTTGCCAAAAAAGTGAATGATTGTAATGGCCGCCTCCCTGGTTGCGCACTGCGGTGCGTATGGGCGCTGGCAGGGTATCCAGCTTGACCATGAGTTCGTCAATGCTCAGCTTTGAAAGAACAGGGTCTCCGGCGAGGGCTTTATTGAGATTGTTCACGTATGCCTGATGATGCTTGTCGTGATGGATCTGCATCGTCTGCGTGTCGATGTACGGCTCCAGCGCATCGTAAGCATAGGGAAGCGGGGGCAGTGTAAACGGGACCGGTGCATCGGCAGCCGCTAAAATCCGTTCGGCCCCTAGTGCCAGGGCGGCAATTTCGAGAAAGCATCTGCGGGTAGTCACGCGCTTGAAAACCTCACATCATGCTAATCAAGTTTGCTGAAGAAAGCGTGCGGCAAATTGTCGCACCCCAAAGCGCGCAATCTACTGACGATTCTTCGTGGCTGAATCCCAGCTCTTGGCCATTTCGTAACCGCGCTGGATTTGTGCCGGCGTCATCGCGGTAGCAATTTGGTTGCGCGCGGCAAGCGCCTCCTGATAGCCGTGTTTTGCGGAGGAGGTGAGAAACGCAAATGCTGCCACGGTGTCCTGCGTCTCACCTTGGCCGGTAGCGGCCATCACACCAAGAGCATAAAGTGCGAGCGGCTCTGCTTGTGCGGCTGCCAAACGAAGCCAATATCTGGCCTTGTCTAAATCCCGCTGTAGTTCGTTCCCGGTCGCGTAACTCCAGCCGAGCTTATATTGCGCGGGCGCATAGCCCTGATTGGCTGCCAGTTCCAGCCACTTGCGGGCCGCGTCTATGTCGCGTGGCACTCCGCTTCCAAACAGGTACATGATTCCCAGGTTGTACCGGGCTAGCGAATCTCCCTGGCGCGCCGCCGCCAGGAACCAGTGAATGGCCTGGTTGTGATCTTTCTTTAAGCCGGTTCCCTGCTCATATAAAGCGGCCAGGTTGCATTGTGCCAGCTTGTTTCCCGCTTCGGCTGATTTCAACAGCAAGGCAGCGGCTTGGCTCGAATCACGAGGAACGCCGCGCCCATTCAAGTACAGCATGGCCAGACTGAACTGCGCGCTCTCTTGACCTTGGGATGCCGCTCGCTTGTACCAGTTAATGGCCGACTTGATATCCACTCCGCCACCGTCGCCATTTTCATACAGGCTGCCCAGCACGTATTGAGCGTTGGCATCGCCGGATTGTGCCAACTGTTCCCACTCTGCACGTTTGAGTTCCGGCCCCTTTTTGGCCAACGAGGGAAGAGGGATCAGCAGAACAAGCGCAAATGCCGCCCGTAATTCCTGAATCATCGGAGATCAGTATAGGTCTAATTTTGCTCGGCATTGCTGTGGCAATTTGCCGCACTGGTCCGACAGTAGGTGCTTACTATAGACTGCGTTTAGGGGGGAACTGCAATTTGTTAAAAGCGTTTGTCAGTGTGGCGTTAGCGGCTATTTGCCTGGGCGGCCGCGAGAGTTCCGTGACGCTTTTCCCCCGCGCCATTTCGTCACCGGCGCCGCCGGCAACCCTGGTGCCGCAACTGACTCGCTTGTCTCATGGGCGAGTCGTGCTGAGCTGGCAAGAACGATTGAAAGAGGGCGGCTACCGGTTCGCATTCGCCATCAGAGACGCAAAGGGTTGGTCCGTGGCGCGGTCGATTGCCAGCGGGCCGAATCTCAGCATGTTCACGGCTGACCTTCCCGGTATTGCCGAACTGCCGGACGGAGCTTTGCTGGCTTATTGGGAATTAAAGGATATGCGCGACGGGGACCGTTATGCAACGGCTATACAAACGGCTGTTTCCAGGGACGACGGCAGAACGTGGACGCGGCCAAAGCAACCGTACCCGGATGCCTTGTCTGGGCAGCATAGTTTTCTCTCCTGGTTTCATTCAGCAGATGGCGTGGGGCTGGTGTGGCTGGATGCTGAGCAGCGAAGTTTAGTCCGGCACGCGGAGATGCATGAGTCTCGCATGGGTTCGGTAGGGCTTCGGTTTGCCGACTTAAATGCCAACGGGGATCTCACGCAGCAGTCTTTCATCAATCCCATTACGTGCGAATGCTGTCCAACCGGTTCAGCGGTCAGCGGGCGCGGACCGGTGGTTGTTTATCGCGGCCGTCAGGAGCCGCCGGGAACGATGCCCTCCGAGGTTCAGGATGACAGGCCCACGGTTCGGGACATTTACATCACCCGCCTCGAAAACGGCAAGTGGACGAAGCCGCATGTGGTTTATCCGGACAACTGGGTGATCAACGCCTGCCCCGACAACGGACCGTCCGTCGACGCGGCGGCAAATAACCTGGTGGTGGGTTGGTGGACTCGATCTAATGATTCGCCCAAGGTACAGGTTGCCTTTTCAGCCGACGCGGGTGACAACTTGGGTAAACCCATCCGTGTGGATGCAGGTAATGGCGAAGGGCAGGTCACTGTGGCGCTGCTGCCGGATGGCAAGTCGGCGATTGTGGGCTGGCTGGAAGATGGGCAAACTTGTGCGCGCTATGTTGCTTCCTCCGGCATGGTGGGAAACATTCTAAAACTGGGAGCGTCGCCGAGGCATTCGCGGTTGCCGGCATGGCTGTCGACAAAAGATGGAGTTATCGTGGCATGGACGGCCAAGGCAGGCGACGGGACGCAAGTGGAAGTGGCGAACCTTGCATTTTGAAGCCACCAAAACGTTCACTTTCGCCAGGTGCTGCGACAATTTGCCGCACGACAAACCACTTGCACTTGTTGATTAATAGAGGTAGTGTGCCGCGTCTGGAGATAGGGCCAAAGAGAAAATATGAAAAGAAGAGATTTGCTGGCCAGGTCCACGGCCTTCGCGAGTCTTGTGACGGGCTCGCTGGCGTTACCCATCGGTAAGTCAGCGGCGAGTGAAGCGTCGGGCGACTCTAAGACGAGCCCCGGCGGCAATACACCTATCAGCAGACCCAATCCGCTTGTCCCTCCCGTTAGCGGCTCTATTCCAGTGGCTTTTGTCATTTCCGACGGCGCGGTAATCATCGACTTTTGCGGACCATGGGAAGTGTTTCAAGATGCCAAGACGATGCACGGCCAATTATTTAATCTCTACACGGTGGCCGAGACTACCAAGCCGGTTAAGACGAGAGGCGGGATGATGATTGTTCCCACCTACAGTTTTGAAACGGCGCCTCCGCCGAAGGTTATCGTTATACCAGCGCAAGATGGAGCAAACGACGCGATGCTGAATTGGATTCGCGCCTCCGCCAAATCGTCGGACGTCACAATGTCAGTCTGCACGGGCGCATTTGTGCTGGCGAAGACAGGTTTGCTGGCCGGGAAGGCTGCGACCACTCATCACGGCGCATATGCGGACTTCGAAAGTGAATTTCCAGATATCAGTCTGAAGCGCGGAGCCAGATTCGTGGAAGCCGGCAACATCGCCTCAGCGGGCGGCCTCTCGTCCGGTATTGATCTTGCTCTGCGTGTGGTCGAGCGCTACTTTGGCCGCGAACAAGCGGAGCGAACAGCGGACATGATGGAGTACCAGGGGCAAGGTTGGCTGAATCCCAATTCCAACCAAGCCTATACTAAGGCGCGCGTCTCCACTGAGGCACAGCCGGTATGTCCTGTGTGCTCCATGGATGTCGATCATCAATTCAGATCTGTGTACAAGGGCAAAGCGTACTACTTTTGTTCTCAGCGCCACATGGATCTGTTCGAAAAAGCTCCTGCTCAATTCACCTCGTCCCGTTGAAGCAGTCAGCTCGCGGGCAGGTTTCATCGACCTTTTTTTGGCTGCATTTGTGGATTGTCTGCGACAATTTGCCGCGCGACAAAGCTTCAACTTTTATTGCGTAATGGACTGTACGGCCCGCGCTGCGGATCAGCCTAAAGCAACAAAGTTTAATTCAGGAGACGCATGAAGATATTCCAAGCCTGTCGCATGATTGGCGCAGCGGCACTTTGCCTCCATGCACTATGGGCACAGACACAGCCCGGTGCTGACGGCGAAAGCCGGTTGACAGGGTTCGTCCGCGACCCTTCGGGAGCTGCCATCGTGGGAGGTCACGTTGTCCTGAAAGACCACGCAGGTCACGTCAAAGAAACCAAGACTGACAGACAGGGAGCGTACCATTTCTCGCCGCTGATGGCCGGGCACTACTCGCTGAGCGTGGAGAGTCAGGGGTTTCAGGCACAATCACGAGATCTGAACACGAACGGACAGGAAACACTGACTGTGGATTTGGTGCTCGCTGTCCAGAGACGGCGTCAATCCGTGACGGTGACCGACCGCCTGGATCGGCAGAGCGACTACGCTCCTTCCGCGACAGATGAGGCTACCCTGAAAACGGACACACCGCTGTTGCTCACCCCACAGTCCGTGGAGACTGTGCCGGAAGCAGTTTTGCGGGACCAGGTTGCACTGAGCCTGAACGATGCGACACGCAACGTTGCGGGAGTGGCACAGGACTTCGGTTTTAACGGCGGCACGCAGCCAGCTCTCATCCTTCGCGGCTTTCCGAACGTGTCGATGACAGCCGGGAGCTCGATGACGGCTTCCGCTTCCTACTACCAGGACGGTGACAGGGTCGAGGGTGTGCCACTGAACATGGCGGACGTGCAGCAGGTGGACGTGGTCAAAGGGCCCGACTCCGTGCTCTACGGGCGCGCCCAGCCAGGAGGCCTCGTGAATGTGGTCACGCGGCCCATTCTTCCGCAGTTTGCGGCTGAGGTGGAAGAGACTGCCAGCCAACTGGGGGCGACGCGCACCACCGCCAGCGTCAGTGGGCGGCTCAATAAGAGTGGAAGCTTACTATTGCGAACATCAGGCGCCTGGTTCGCCGACAAGACCGGGCGAGCGTTTGTACGGGACCGCCTGGGATCGGGGGGGATCACTCTTCTATGGCACGCGACGCCGCGAACTCAATTGGGCTTGTCACTGAATTACCAGCACCAGGCCTATCGCAATGACTATGGAGTTCCCTCGGTCGGTGATCGGCCTCTCAACCTTCCCTACTACCGGCAGTTCAATGATTCGCCCGTGTTGGCCACAACACAACCGCGGTCGGCGCGACTGACCCTTGAGCAGGAGCTTGCGACCGGCTGGCGCCTGAAAGTGAACTTCCTGTCGCTGGTCTCCAATTACTATGACGCGGATATCACACCATACGGGAGCAACCTAAGTACGGGAGCGGACTGCATCGGCAGCGGCTACGAATGCCTTCAGTATTACTACAATGCTCCGCACAGGAAGTACCGGTTGGTCCACGGGACGGCGGATTTGACGGGAAAGTTCAGGACCGGCGCCGTGCAGCATTCGGTGCTTGTCGGACAGGATGGATATGCTGCGGGCAGGACCGGGACGCAGTATTACGAACAACTGGCGCCGGTGAACGTGTACAACCCCATATTCACGCCGGCGCAGCCGCTTGACCCTTCCATCGCGTCGCCGCTTTATACCACTGATGAAACCCGGTGGGTCGGCCTTTACGCGCAGGATGCAATCACGCTTCCATACCGGCTGACGCTGGTTGCCGGCTTTAGGGCGGATTGGACGAGCGCTATTTATGCGGCTCCGGGCACTCAGCCCAACGTGCAGTCCTTCGTGAAGCCGCGTGTGGGTCTGGTATGGCAACTCTCGGGCGGACAGGCGGTATACGCCCAATATCAACGGGCGCTGGATTCGAACAATGGGCGTGACCCGTTAACGCTTCGGGCCCTGGCGGCCGAAACTGCTAGTCAGGTTGAGGTTGGCTATAAGGTGCGGGCGCGGGGAGGGGCAATCACGGCTACCGTGGCCGCTTATCAGTTGGTCAAGGACAATATCGCCAGCTCGGCCTTCTATCCAATGATTGTCACGGTAGGGCAAGCGCGGTCGCGTGGCATCGAAGTCGACGTGCGAGGCCGTCTGACGCGAACCCTTTCGGGCATCGCTTCCTACGCCTACGACGACGCCGTAATCACGAAGGATCCGACATACCAGGGCGAGCGGCTCCCGGAAGCTCCGCGAAACAGCGGCAGTTTGTGGCTTCGCCAATCGATAGCCGAGAGGTGGGACGCCGGCGCCGGCATCTTCGCGGTGGGCGTCCGAAACGGCGACTACGGCAATGATTTTGAATTGCCGGGCTATGCACGCCTCGATGCCATGCTGTCGTACCGTTTTCAAACAGGGGCCTGGCACAACACAATTCAAGTGAACGTTTTGAATCTGACTAATAAGCTCTATTACGCAAGCAGTTTTCCGATTGCATTGGACTGGATTCAGCTTGGCCAGGAGCGCACATATCAAATCACGCTGCGGCTTAACCGATAACTTAACGGACACCAATAATCTGAACGGAATCGACCGTCGTAAAGCGCTGTTGTTAGCTTTCTCGGCCCCGTTTGCCTCTTCTGCCTCACTGCTTTTTTTGGGCGGACTCATGGGTGCAAAGAGTTTCTTCGTCGCGAAGTCGCTCAATCCAGTAAAAAGTGACGCGGGGGTAACAATCACGCCGAATGCCACTTTTGAGACATGTCCGCGCGACCTTACCGTGCTATTCACTCCCGTCGGCACGGATAGCACACTGGCGGCAGCAGTCGATCCTGAGACGCGGGCATTCATAGCTGATCGTGGGGCGCGGGCGAAGTATGTCACCAGCGTATGGCGGCGGCGTTCGCGCATGCGGCATTTTGCCACACCTCGGCCCTTGGCCAACTCCACTAGAATTTTGGAAGGGATTGTTTGCTCCCGCCGTCCCACTTCCCTGATGACCATTCCACGAAATCTAAACGTCTTTCTCCTCTCACTTTTTGCAGCCTTCGCGCCTCTACACGCACAACAGGTCCCCGTCAAAATCCGTTTTGCCGCCCAGGTAAATGGCAAGCCCTTCGAGTGCGGACAGACATACCAGGATATTGGAACAGCTATGTCCCAAATCAAGCCGCGGGATTTTCGCTTCTACGTTAGCCATGTGAGGCTTGTCGATTCGGAGAGCCGGGAGGTTCCGGTGACAATGGATGCTGGCACAATCTGGCAAGCGGATGATACGTCTCTTCTTGATTTTGAAAATGCAACTGGTTCCTGCATCAACGGCACACCTGAAATGAACGATACTGTCGCCGGAACTGTCCCCGCCGGTCACACCTGGAAGGCTCTCCGCTTTAATCTTGGTGTGCCGTTTGAGGTGAATCACCTGGAACTGACTTCGCTGCCATCGCCCCTGAATTTGACTGCCCTGAGTTGGGTTTGGAACGCGGGACACAAGTTTGCCCGCATCGAGTTTATGAGCAAAGGATTGCCGGCTGGCTTCTTTATCCATCTGGGAAGCACCGGCTGCACTCCCGACACCACTCGAACCACAATTCCAACCAAATGCGCCCAGCCGAACCGGCCTGATGTTGAGATCCAGAATTTCAATCCTGATACAGACGTGGTGGTTGCTGACCTTGGGGCGCTCCTCGCCGATTCTAACGTCGACGTGAATGCGCCAAAAACTCCCAGCGGTTGCATGTCATTCCCGGGTGATCCGGAATGCGTTCCTATCTTCGCCCATCTTGGGCTGCCCTACGGTGATAAACAGGCTGGCCGTCAGGATTTTTTTCATAAGGCCGGCGCAAGCATGAAAATGGCGAAAGCATTCTGACAGCATGCGCCGCAGTCTTCCGCCGTGCCTGCTCTGTTTGGCGTTCCTGCTATCTCAGGTGAGCCGCGCGCACGTGGGTCACGGACATGTTTTGCCGGCGAAAGCACGCCGGCTGGTGAATCCGCTTCCGCTTTCAACAGACAACATCCAAGCCGGCCAGAACCTCTACCAAGCCCGTTGCGTTGCCTGCCACGGCGCGGATGGCAGAGCAAATACTCCGCTTGCGCTAAGGATGCAGCCGCGTCCGGCCAATCTTGTTGATCATCTGATGGATTCCATGCGTGACGGTGAGATCTGGTGGGTGCAAACCCACGGAGTTGCGCCTGCCATGCCTTCCTTTTCGAAAACATTAAAGCCGGATGAGCGATGGCAGGTGGTGCTGTGGGTCAAGGAACTGCAACGCAGGCAGCATGCGGAGGAACGCACCAAATTGGCGAGTGACTACGACTGGCAAATACCGGCCGGATTTCCCTACCCGAAAATCCCCGCCGATAACCCCGTTACCACGGCCAAGGTGACATTAGGGCGATATCTTTTCTACGATAAGCGTCTGTCGGGCAACCAGACACAATCCTGCGCCACCTGCCACCAGCAGCGCTATGCTTTTGCTGACCAGCGGGGACGCGGCCTGGGCAGCACCGGTGAGTTGCATCCGCGTGGAGCGATGAGTCTTGCCAATGTCGCTTACAGCCCCGCATTGACCTGGGCCAATCCGAATATGCGGCGTCTGGAGCAGCAGGCTCTTGTTCCCATGTTTGGCGATCATCCGGTGGAGATGGGTATGACGGGGCAAGAAGGCAAACTGATTCAGCGGCTCAAACAGGAGCCGCGATACCAGCCTTTGTTCGCTGCCGCCTATCCGGGCGAACCTGAGCCATTCACACTCTCCAATATCGTGAAGGCGATCAGCACGTTTGAGAGAACAATTCTTTCCGGCCGCAGCCCTTATGATCAGTACCGCACCGGTCAAAATCTAAAGGCGATTAGCGAATCCGCCAAGCGCGGTGAGACCATGTTCTATTCCGAGCGCGCCGAGTGCTTCCACTGCCATGGCGGATTTAACTTCACTGGAACCGTGGACTATCTGGATAAAGGTTTTGCCGAGGTGGAGTTCCACAACAATGGCCTCTATAACATCAAAGGCGAACTCTCTTATCCGAAAGACAACACCGGAATTTATGAATTCACGCAGAACCCCGCGGATGTGGGCCGGTTCAAAGCACCATCGCTGCGCAACGTGGCTGTCACGGCCCCTTATATGCACGATGGCAGTATAAAGACTTTGAGCGAAGTGCTCGACCACTACTCAGCCGGCGGCCGGACCATCGCCAGTGGTGAGTATGCCGGGGTGGGCGCCGGCAATCCAAACCGCAGCGAGTTCATCAAGCCAATCGGGTTTACGGCGCGCGAAAAGGCCGATCTGCTGGCCTTCCTCAACAGCCTGACCGACCAGGAGTTGCTTGTGGACGAGCGCTACAGTGATCCATGGCTGGCGGACGACAGTAAACCCAGGCATGTTCTTCACGGCGTCGTCAAAGACCTCGACGAAAACGCCGCCACGGTGCTGATTAAACACGGGCCAGTCGACACCTTTATGCCGGGTATGACCATGGAGTTTCACTTAGTAACTCCGTCCGATTTGAAAGGAATCAGCATCGGTCAAACGGTGGAAGGCGACGTTAGCCGGAGGGGCGACGAATACTGGATTGACCATCTGCACCCCGCTGGAGCAAAGTAATGCCTTCTTTGAACCGTAAGAAACCGCGCAATGCTGAACGCATCGAGTATGTATCAGATGTTCCCTTTGCACCCCATCCCGCGCCTGTTCGTCAAGCGGGCAAGCCAGGCATCCCCGGCGCGGCCATATCGTCAAAGCATGGAACAGAAGTTTGCACAAAAAAACGACCATACTCCGAAGCACCATTTCAGTTTGCCGGAGGAAAGTATAAGCCCGCAACATCAATGGGCGCGGCATATTGCCGCAGACGCTGGCCTGCAAAAGCAACGACAATGAAAGAGAAACAGGTATGCAAACCATCCGCTGGAAAAAACCGCGCACCGTATTTTTTGTTGCAGGCTTGTGGCTCTGTCTGGTTTCTTCACTGAATTCTCAAACGCTGCTTAATCCCGTGCAGCAGCGCCGCGCCGGGCATCTCTACACGGAATTCATTGCCCCCTGCTGCTGGCGTCAATCCGTAGCTATTCATCAGTCGGAAGCATCCATGAAGGTAAGGTCCGAAATCGACAGCAAGATTCTGTCAGGCGATAGCGATTCCCAGATCAAGGCTGCACTGGTGAAAGAGTACGGCCATGGCATTTTGATGGAACCGGAGGGCATTCGCGCATTCCTCGCCTATTCGCTGCCAATACTGGCATTCGCGCTGGGCCTGTTAGCCGTTGTCAATTGGATACGAAGTCACAGGCAGATTCATCCTCGAGGAGCACTCTAACGCAGCAATTATCATGTCAATAAAAACACAAGAAAAGAGCGAAGATCAGAGCCGGCGTCTCTATCGGGCCATCTGGCGCTGGCATTTCTATGCGGGTGTTTTTTGCATCCCGTTTGTTATCTGGCTCTCGGTCACGGGATCCATTTACTTGTTCCGGCCACAGATCGAAAGCTGGCTGGATCGTCCCTACGACCATCTGCATCTGAAGGGCGTCAGAGCGACCCCGGAACAGATCGCGCTTGCAGCCGTAACGGCGGTTCCGCACTCCAGTCTGCATTATTATGAGCTTCCTCCCAACCCAGACGCGGCGGCGCGCGTTGTGGTGGGCGTCGGCACCCGGGAGTTCCGCGTCTATGTGCATCCCGTGACACAAAGTGTTCTGTACATCATTAATGAGGACCATCGGCCCATGACGCTGCTGGCGCATCTGCACGGCCAGTTGCTTGCCGGAAGATGGGGCTCTTACCTGGTCGAATTGGCCGCCTCCTGGGCTATTGTGCTGTTGCTGACCGGCCTGTATCTCTGGTGGCCGCGGCAGACGGAAAAACTGGCCGGTGTACTTTGGGTGCGCTTCGGGAAAGGGCGGCGAATCTTTTGGCGCGATCTCCACGCGGTTTCGGGCGTATGGATTTCAGCGTTCGCGCTTTTCCTCATTTTGACTGGGCTGCCCTGGGCAAACGGCTGGGGAGCCTACTTCAAACGCGTCCGTCAAATGACTGGCGCGGCGGCCGCGTATCAGGATTGGACCACAGGCCGCGCCTCCGAACTGGCGGAACGCGCCGCTCTCAACAACAACAGCCTAAACGCCATGGCCGACATGCCCGATATGCCTGGTATGGAGCACGCCGAGCATGTGGAGCGTACCATGCATCATCCGTCGCCTGACGCCTATTCCGCTTTTGACCGGCTTGTTCCTCTGGCTGCCACGCTGCACCTCGCGGCACCGATTAAGATCATGCCTGCGGTGACGCCGGGAGGCATGTGGACCATCAAGTCCGATTCGCAAAACCGCACCCTGCGCGACGTGGTCCAGGCCGACCCTCGCACCGGATCCGTCGTTGGACGGCAGAATTTCAATCAATCGATGCTGCTGGATCGCATGGTCGGCGTTGGCGTTGCCACTCATGAGGGACAACTCTTTGGCGTCTTCAATCAGTTGCTTGGACTCCTGACGGCTCTCGGCCTTATCACGCTGTGCGTAAGCGCGGTCAACTTATGGTGGAGCAGGAGGCATGCCCGTGTCCTGGGAGCGCCGCTGCCTATGAAGCAGCCGCGCTGGTCCTTCGCGCTTATCGCCGCCTTGCTTGCCCTTGCCATCTATCTGCCTGAACTGGGAGTTTCACTCGTGCTCACCCTGCTTGCGGAGAGGTTTGTTCTCTCGCGAATCCCTGCTACGCGGCGATGGCTCGGGCTCGCTCCTGCCTCCGTCATCTAGAAACGGTATGTCACTCGCAAGCTGATCTCCCGTGGTTCTCCAGGGATGACATCGTAACTGCCAAAGTCCTTCAGGTAGTAGACCCTGTTGGCGATGTTTCGAACATTAAGATCGAAACGCGCGCGGCCCAAGGTATAGGTCGCACCCAAACTAACGGTTGTGTACTGCGGCAGTCTCACATTGTTGCCCAGCAGGTTCGGGCCTTCAACGACGTTAGCCGTGTCCAGGAACGCGCGATTGCCAACAAAGTTCAAGCCGGCCCGGAACTGGATTGGCAGACGCAGCGGAGCATAGCGGAGAAACGCGTCAGCTCTGTTTCGGGGCGTGTCGGCCGTTTCGAAACCCAGGTTGCCTGAGTTGCTCTTGATTATGCGGGCGTTCTCGTATGTGTAGCCAGGCTCCAGGAAGAGATCTTTGGCGACGCGAAACTTCCCTTCAATCTCAACGCCGCGCGCCCGAACATCGCCGTCATTGATGCTATAGCCAGGATGGAAAGGGTCGGCGGTCACAGCATTGGTCTTGTTGATCTGGAACAGACTGGCGCTGAGGTTCATCAGCCCTTGGGTGAAGCGGATACCGCCCTCACCCTGCCATGAGTCTTCGGGCGCCAGTGGCGCACCGTTGTAGGTAAGGGTATTGACGGTACTTTCAATGTTGAATCCGGTCGCGTAACCGCCAAATAACGACAAGCCGTGATAGAGCCTGTAGGTTGAGCCAGCCTGGAAAGTCGTGTGATTGAAAGTGGTGTTCAGAATGGTGGGCGCGGTGATGTAGTTGGGAGCTGATGAGTGGTGGTCAGCGTACCAATCGGTGCGAACTCCAAGGATCACGTTCCAGCGCTCGGTCAGATCGATTCTGTCCTGTCCATAGATCGCCCACGAATCGTAATTGTTAAAGACCACGCTATTGAGGGGATAGGGCCCATCCGCCACGTTCCCATAGACCGGGTCCAAGGTGTTAATGGAAGGAACCGAAGGCATATTTTGCTGAAAGTAGCGCACTCGAAAGAGATTGTTCTGCGTGCCAAGCACCACATGATGCTTCATTCCGAGCGCCTTCACCGTGCCGGCTAGATCGCCTTGTTCAATGGGATAGTGATGGCGTTCTTCGTCATATCGGCCGGTGCGGGACACCGTGACCAGGTTGGCCAGGACCGCGCCGAGATTGATTTCCGAGTAGATGCCGGTAAACGTGGAGTAAGACACACGGGGGGTGAACGTCCAGCTATCGTTCAATTGAATCGGCACCCAGGTCTGGATCAGTACGCCGGTCGCCTTGAAATTGCTGTGGCCCGGATCGCCATTCGTCTCAGGGTCGCCAAGATAAGTGGACGAGGGAATCTGCCCGACGCCGTTCGAGATGACTGTTCCGATCAACGGTAAGCCGGGGTTGCGATAGGTGTCCCGTTCCTGCCACTCGCTGACAAAATGAACGGCGACTTTGCTGCTGCGATGCCAATCCAGAGAGAAGTTTCCATTCTCCCGATTGATAGGCAGGTAGTCGATAAAGCTGCCCGAGCGTTCCATTTCGCCGGTTGCGCGGAAATACAGGCCGGCAATAGGGCGCACCGGGCCTGTCACATCAAAGGAGCCCGAAGCCTGGTCGAAAGAACCGCCAATCACGCTGACGCTGCCGGCATAGTCCTCTTGCGGCCGCTTGGTGGTTATGTTCATCGCTCCACCGACCTCGCCCTGACCCAGCAGCACATCCGATGGGCCCTTCACAATCTGCACCTCCTCAATGTTGTCGATCGCTGATGGATCGACATTGAAGAAGTAACGCTGATACACGCCGTTGTAAATTGGATAGGCCGTGAATCCGCGGATTCTGAACGCAAACCCCTGATAGGTGGACTCGCGTGGCGGACCGTCCGTTGCGGAAGGAACCGCGCTGAGAATGTCTCCCAGGCTAAGCGCGTTCATATTCAGAATGTCCTCCTGGCTGATCACCTGGACGGACTGCGGAAACTGTTCAATCGGGATTCCCGATTTTTCCCCGAAGACATTGCTCGCGGTGCCGGTGACGCTAACATTCTCTCGCCGCCCGGCAATTGCAAGCTGCAGGTCCGCGTTGGCTGCTTCACCTGGTGCTACAGAAACCTGGGTTGTTGCCGGCTTGAAGCCGTTTTCCTCCACCCTGACCGTGTAGCTTCCCGCTGCGGGATTCACAATCTGAAAGTGGCCGCTCGAGTCGGTAACCGTATCGTAGTAAGGGCGTCCGGTCGATTCAATAAGTGAGACCTTTGCGCCTACGACCGCTGCTCCTGAGGAATCGGTAATGGTTCCCTTCACCACTGTCGCTGCTTCTTGTGGAGCAGTCTGCGCCCGGCCGGAGATGGATGGGAATAAAAAGCATAACGAAGCCAGGAATGGATATAAACTCAGTTTGTTTTTCATGCTAAAAATTCGCTGGAAATGGAACGACGCGACGAAATCGTCAGGACTCACTCGGCCGCCGAACGCAGCCATTGTCTTCGTTCATTTAAGGATGTCGCTCGACTTGAATTGAGTGCGGTGATCCAACAATGTAAAAAACAGCATGAGTTTTCGGAGTGTTCATTAACGGGCACACACCAACAATCAGGTAACCATCTCTCGCCGTCGTCCCCGTAGATCACCGGGGCAGTTGACTGCAAGCCACAATCGTACAGGGGGAGCAGTGCTATGGCAATGCGGCGAATTGTCGCACCGTCTGCTTTTCGGAATAGGAAGGTATCCTTTGGCTTCTCGTTGCACTGCTTCCGGAATCAGTCCCAGGCATGTTCGGACACTCGGAATATGTCGCTGCACCTCGCAGCTCCATGAATTTTCAACCGTGCGTTAACCCGTTTGATTAGACTTTTTTCTGAGCTAGTATACGGCCGACGGAGGTTCTCCCGATATCCAGCCGCCGTGAGGTTTCGGATTCGCTCATTACCGGCGGAAGAGTTTTCTGACTTCGGCGGCTTGGATTGCGGCAGTGGCGGGATGGGCCGAGCATGCGCCGGCACGCGTTTACTTGACCCTTGCGGATGCCAGCGTATTGAAAAGACATTCCTACAAGAGAAACCAATCTTCTCAATGACTTAGACAGCCGCAAGGCAGGCCGTTACTACGTTAAGCGTCCGGCCGGCATTGCTGGACTTTCCTAAGTCGTTGAAAACATGGAGCGGGAGACCGGGTTCGA
>PLRJ01000153.1 GCA_003163855.1 Bryobacterales bacterium
TCAAGTCCCCCTCTCCGCACCAAGTTTATTCTAAAAGACTTAGAGAAGAAAAAGCCACTGATTGATCGGTGGCTTTTTTAGCTTTGGACCTTGTTTTGGACCCTATTCGCGCCAGCCCGCAGCTGACCGCGGCGGCTTGCAACAGAACGCACCAGGCCGCCGCTCGTTCTCTAATAGCTTTAAGCATGCTCTGCTGCAAAGGAGCGGATCAGGAAGTTGTCCCGCGGAATAAATTCCGCATGTGTGCCAAGTTCAAGGATGAGCTGCGGAGAGATATAGGCAAGGCGATTAGCCACCGAACGCGGGTATCGAAACTGAACAATATGAGGGTCATTGGGACTGATGGTGAGAGCCCAATCCCGGTCCGCCAGAACTTCTTGAAAACGCTCGCTTAAAACAGGAAGAAATTCTCTCCGAATATAGAGGCGACACGCATCGAGCATCTCTTCCAGGATTTTGCTCTGCTTTGTTCTTGAAATCCCTTCTTGTTTTGGATCACGTGCGCCGACGAACCCCAGCGCCGCGTAATCCACGGCAAGGTCAATGTCCTCAGAGAACCGGTTGATCGCTCGGAAGATTTTTGAAAGCGAAGTGCCACCCTTGAACAGCAGCGTGCTTTTCAACGCGTCAATGGAGAATATCTGCTTCAGGGTCCAACAGACCCAGAAGTCTTTTTCGACGACCGTATCGGACAACCGCAGACGATCTGCCGTCTCAGCGAACAACTCGCCTCTGCGCGAAGAATTGAACCGTGCAACGTTATCCAACCTGGTCCTTAGCGATCAGCTTTGCGACTTCATAAATCCAATCGACGCCCAACCGAGCGGCTCTGACAAACTGCCTGATTTCGGCAGTGGACAAAATGCTCTTGAGCATCGCGATAAGTTTTTCGTCGTGGGCCGCCGCCTTCCCAATGTGCCGAAGCGCCTGGATGACCAGTGCAGCCTTCCCGCCAGGACTTGCCAACGCCTGCGGTCGGGCATGCTTAAACTGAATGGTGCGCCGGCCGATGGGTACGCTCCTGCTCGGTCCATCGGATAAGTAAGTGACTTTGGCCGGCACTTGCGTGGAGAGTCCGAGTAGATTTGCTGCCCACGCCCCGTCTGGAACTATTTTCCAGCGATAGCGGCGGGCAAGCGCGTGAGCGGCCGCATCGATATCGGGGCTTAATTCACCCCCCAATGTCGAGCTGACTTTTGGAATGTCGTAGAGCCCCCGCCGGATACGCCGGATAGTGCCCTCTTTGGCGAGGCTGCCGAGGGCCATATCGACACTTGCACGGCTTCCTATGTCCAGAAAATCCTTCGCAAGAAATGGTTTGCCGGGGCCGCGACGAGTGGCCGACATAAGTATCTGTTGTTTCACAGTACGTCCCGCAGAAGCGTTCACTTGCATTTAGAAAAAGTATACACTTATTTCTAAATTGCCGGTAGCTCAAACTATCGTATTTTGAACGCTCACGTTAATCGTTACTCGATCACTTTCGACCTGCACGTTTGCCCAGTCGAGCGAGCAATCTGTACCAGTAAGAGTGGGTCAAAGAGCCAGCCAGATTGATCCGGCGGGCGTCGGAGACAAGTCGAAAGAAGATGATCATCGCACTCAAAGATCCGCTAGCGCCGGAGCCTTGACGATTTGGAGGATTGTTGCACCCTATGAAGTCCGAAGACTGAAGCAGTTCCAGTGGACCCTATTTGGACCTTACGTAACGGACCGCCAGGAGAGGATCCGGAACGTCCCTCTTTGGCTTTTCAATAGGTTCAAGTCCCCCTCTCCGCACCAATGTTAATTTTAGAGGACCTACGTAACCAAAGGCCACGTCGACGGCTTTTGGTTTTATGTACAAACGGCCTGTCTTGGAGCGGACAAACCAGGCGGCTGCACCCTCAACGCCATTCACTTAGAACTTCAGCGTCAATCAGAAAAACGCTGATCGGAGGCGAGGTGTAAAACCGCAGGGGCCGATATGACTCGCGCCGACGCCCGAGACTTGCTCATGTTGCCGCCGATCACGGCATCAGCCCTCTTCCTGACCCTCGATCATCCCACCCAGACCCTCGAAGCATTGAAGATTGATGCCATAAATGGAGCCGTCGTTCTGGTCCCCTAGAATAGAACCTTGAAACGGCTAATCTACTTTCTCATCTTCTCCCGGATCCTGCTGGCACAAACTACCCCTGACAAGGGCGAACAGCACGAATTCGTCATCTCAAACTTTCAAACCGAAAGTGGCGTCACTCTGCCGCAAGCTCACATCATCTACGGCACCTACGGCCATTTGAATGAAGCTCGCGACAACGCCATTCTGCTGCCCTCGCACTATATGGCCAACTGGCACGGTTACGAGTGGTTAATCGGTCCAGGCAAATGTCTCGATACCTCCAAACTCTTCCTGGTCACTAGTGAATTATTTGGCAACGGCCGCTCCTCATCGCCCAGCAATACACCTGAGCCGTTTCACGGGCCCCGCTTCCCGGTTATGACGATAAGGGACAACGTGCAGGCCGTCCACAAACTGCTTACCGAGGAACTGCATATCACCCACCTGCGCGCCCTCATCGGTTTCTCCATGGGAGCGCAGCAGGCTTTTCAGTGGGTAGTCAGCTATCCGACCTTTATGGATCGCGCCGTCGCCACATCCGGCACCGCCAAAACCTATGGCCACGGCATCGTTCGTCTAGAGGGTCAGATTGCGGCTATTGAAGCCGACGAAAATTTCAAAGGAGGCGACTACACCTCTCCTCCGGTAAAAGGCCTCTCCGCTTTCGGCATGGTTTGGGCAGGATGGCTCTATTCGCAGGAATGGTGGCGCAAAGAACTCTGGCGAGTCAATGCCAAGCCTGGAACTACTTTCGAACAGGTTGTTGATCGCTTCCGCACCAGGTTCATTCCGGGCGCCGATGCGAATAACTTGATTCTTCAGATGCGAACTTGGGAAAGCAACAATGTTGGCAATACTCCAGGCTTCGGCGGAGACGTGGAAAAAGCACTCCGCTCCATTCAGGTACCCTTCCTCTATATGCCTTCCGCTTCTGATCTTTATTTTCCCTTGGAGGATGCCCGCTACGAAGCCCCCTTCATACCAAAGGGCACTTTGCTGCCCATTCCGTCACTCTGGGGCCACACCGCCGGAGCCGCTTCGAACCCGCAAGACGCCAAATTCCTGAACGAGAACATTGGCCGCTTTCTGCAATCCAGCACGCCCCCATCGAACTAACCTTATACTCAATCTGTGCCTGATCGCTTCATTGACGAACCATCCCCGCGTCTGTCCCGCAGCCAGCGCGGCGGCCTCCTGACACTTGTCATCCTCGTCTTCGCTCTCTTGCTTGGCTCCCGCTATCTCGCCTCTACCTGGATCGACTACCAGTGGTGGCAGGAAATGCATCAGCTCGACACCTGGTTCAACCAGCTCCTTTATGGCACCCTGCCTGTCGCTATCGTATTTGTGTTACTCTTCGCCACCTTTTGGATTACCCTGAAACTCGGACTTCGGCGTGAATTTGAAACCCCTCTTTTCGGTGTCATGAAACGCGGCTTCGTTCTCAAAATTGCCGTCGCCGGCCTGGCGGTGCTCGCGTTTCTCGTCGCCAACGCTACCGTCGATAACTGGACCGTCGTTCGCTTCTTCGGTGGGCTTCGGCTGCCTGCTGGTCCCGCCGAATTCATCGATCCGATCTTTCACAAACCCCTTCACTTCTACTTCTTCACCTTGCCTTTCGCCCACATGCTGCTCTCGCTCTTGATTGTCTGCACTGTGCTAACCCTTCTTATCTTTGCCGCCTCTTCACACGCTGAACGGCTGGGCAACATCGGACCCATCAGCCTCGGACCCAACTCTACCTTTGAATTCGAAGGCTTTCGACTGAACGATCTGCTTAACTCCGCTTTTTTTCGAGTCGGTGTCGCTGTCCTCCTGATTGGCGTTGCCGTAAACATCTACTTCGGCCGATTTGGGCT
The DNA here is from genome assembly GCA_003163855.1 of Bryobacterales bacterium. Taxonomy (GTDB): domain Bacteria; phylum Acidobacteriota; class Terriglobia; order Bryobacterales; family Bryobacteraceae; genus Bog-105. The sequence goes on from PLRJ01000153.1 coordinate 3,961, forward strand.
GCTTCAGGAGGATCACGGCCTGTATTTAGTAGGTGTTGACTGGCTGGACGATCACGTGGTTATAACCCTGATGTGGGCTGAAATCGTGTGCGCGCTGCTCGCCGCCCTTCTTATCATCGCCAAGCGCGCCAAGCTCGCGCTCATCCTGCTGATCGTCCTTCCGGTTCGCTTCTTCGTACCCGGACTTGTCTCCAGCTTTTATTTGAAGCCCAATGAACTTGCGCTCGAAAAACCTTATATAAAGGACCACATTTCCGCCACCCGCGCAGCCTATGGGCTGAGTAAAGACACCAAAGAAATGTCGCTCGATGACGAAGCGGAGATTCCCATAGACTACGCCAAACATCGCGCTTTGCTGGACAACGTTCGTCTCTGGGATTGGCGTGCGTTTCACGACACTATTTCACAGATTCAGCCGCTCCGCCCCTACGTTTACGTCGATACCGACATTGATCGCTACATGATCGATGGCCAGATTCGCCAGGTTCTGATTGCGCCGCGCGAACTCGACATCCGCCAGCTTGGCACCGCCAACGCCAGTTGGATCAACACTCATCTTATTTATACACATGGCTACGGCATTGTTATGGCGGAAGCGAACCGCATCACGCCCGATGGCCTTCCCGTTCTTTTTATCAAGGATGCGCCGCCGGTTATTTCCTCGAAGTCGCTCCACTTCACACAACCGGAGATCTACTACAGCGAAATCGCGCACGAACCAGTCTTTGTAGATACGACCCAGCAAGAGTTCAACTATCCCCAGGGTGGCGCTTCCATTCCCACCACTTACAAAGGCGCCGGCGGATTTCCCATCGGGCCTTTGCTCACACGCTTTGCCAGCGCGCTCCATTATGGCGATATGAACCTGCTGTTGACTGACTATTTAAACAATCGCAGCCGCATGATGATTCACCGGCCCATCATCGAACGCCTGCATAAACTCGCGGGTTTTCTCAGCTGGGATAGCGATCCCTATATCGTTCTTACCGACGAAGGTCACTTGGTATGGATCGCGGATGGTTATATGTCATCCGACGCTCATCCCTACTCCCGTGAACTCCAATTGCAAGATCAGACCGTAAACTACATCCGTAATTCCGTAAAAGCCACCATTGACGCGTATACTGGCGAGGTTCACCTCTACACCTTCGATCCCAACGATGTCCTTCTTCAGGCCTACTCACATCTTTTCCCAACTCTTTTTGAACCAGCATCCAAGATGCCCGCCGATCTCCGCGCCCATGTTCGTTATCCCGAAACCCTGTTCAGCGCTCAAGCCGAAATTTATCGTGCTTTCCACATGCGCGATCCGGAAGCCTTTTACAACCGCGCCGATCTATGGGATCTTGCTAAGACCAGTAATCGATCCGATCAAGGCTCCAACCCCGTTTCGCCGACTTATGTCGTCGCCACTCTGCCGGGCAGCGACAAGCCTGAGTTTCTACTGATTACCAATTTCACGCCAGCAAATAAAGACAATTTAATTGGCATCATGTACGCGCGCTGCGATGGCGACCACCTGGGTGAACTTGTCTTTGGTCAACTCTCAAAGCAGACCATCCTTTACGGCCCGATGCAAATCGACGCCCGCATCAATCAGGATCAGACCATCTCCAAGGATTTATCGCTTTGGAACCAGCAAGGCTCGCAGGTGTTGCGCGGACAGACGCTTGTTCTCCCCATCGACAACAGCTTTTTATATGTGGAACCCATCTACATCCAGGCGCAACAGGCCAGCATGCCGCAGTTGAAAAAGGTGGCTCTTGCTATGGGCAACCGCCTTGCGTATGCCGATACTTACGAACAGGCGCTCCAGGATCTGATCAATCAATTGGCGCCGACACCTGGAGCGGCGCAGCCGACCTCTATCAACCCGCGTCCCAGCGATCTGACACAAAATGCACCTGTCCTGGTTGGTACGGAAAGCTCCCAAGCCGTGGACAAACTACGCCAGATTGCTGACCATCTCCACCGCTACCGCGACCTTAGCTCGCAGGGTAAATTGGCGGAAGCAGGTAAAGAACTCGAAGAGATTCAGCGCCTGGCCAATAGTAAACAATGAACCTACTGCTTGCCGCTGCTATCAATCTTTTATGGATACCGCAGGCCAGCAACACCAACGCCAGCCTGCGGGGACTTAGCGCCGCTTCGCCCAAAGTCGTCTGGGCCAGCGGATCGGCCGGAACCTTTCTTCGCACAACGGACGGCGGCGCCCACTGGCAAGCCGCCAAAGTGCCGGATGCCGAAAAACTCGACTTCCGCGATATCCAGGCGTTTGACGATAAAACTGCGCTGCTAATGGCCGCGGGACCGGGACAAGCTTCGCGCGTTTATAAGACAATCGACGCTGGCGCTCATTGGACGCTCACGCTGCAGAACCCGGATGCCTCAGGCTTTTTTGACGCATTCGCCTTCTGGGATCGAACGCACGGCATTCTTCTTGGCGATCCGGTGAACGGCAAATTCACCATCTTCGTCACTGCCAACGGCGGAGACACCTGGACCCGCGCCACCCCGCCGCCCGCGCTTCCTGGCGAGGGAGCTTTTGCGGCGAGCGGCACCTGCATCACGGTGCAAGGTACAAAGGATGCCTGGTTCGGCACCGGAGGGCTTAATGTCGCTCGCGTCTTCCATACGTCTGATCGCGGAAAAACCTGGACAGCATCTCCAACTCCTCTTGCTCAAGCCGCTGCCTCCGCCGGCGTGTTCTCGGTCCTCTTTACTGACGGGCATCACGGCTACGCCATCGGAGGCGACTACCAGAAGCCCACTGCCTCCGCCCAGACTCTTGCGCTTACTGACGACGCCGGCAGCAGTTGGACCAGGCTCGGCATTCCGTCCGGTTTCCGTTCCGCCATTTTTCATTTATCCAAGCCGAGTCTTCTACTTTCAGTAGGCACCAGCGGCTCCGATCTCTCTGCCGACGGCGGCCACACTTGGAAGCCTTTTTCTACCGGGAACTTCAATGTCGTCGCTGGTGTCCGATCCAATATATGGGCCGCCGGCCCCAAGGGCTCCCTTGCGAAGCTCTCCTTGAGCACTCAGTAAGACTGGCATAATCAAAAACATGCGCGCCCTGCTGATTGCCGCCGCTTTCTGCTTCGCGGTACACGCTCAAAACAACACTGCGCCCAATACCGCTAATCTGCCCCACTTCACCGTGAAAGGCCGCGTGGTGAACGCCGTCACGGGCGAACCGGTGAAGGGCGCTCTAGTAAACATCAACGGCATGGAACAACACTCCGGCTTCACGGGCGCCGACGGTCAGTTCGAAGTGGACGGCGTTCCGAAGGGCAACACATTCGTCTCGGCCACCCACCCGGGCTATTCGAACACGATTCAACAAAAGCCGCAGATGCTTGACGTCAGCGACAACGTAGACGGTTTAACGGTCAAGCTTCCGCCTACGGCGCGCATTTCAGGAACCGTGCGCGACAGCGATGGCGAGCCGGTTGAAGGACTTCGAGTTACCTGCCTGCAGGAAATGGTGATGCAAGGGCGGAAGCACTTGATGCCTCACGGCGGGACGACCACCGATGAGGGCGGCCACTTCCTGCTCGATAATCTGCAGGCCGGTTCCTACTACTTGGGTACCGGTCAAAAAGCGGTCTATCCGGGATTGCCGCTGGCCGATGAAGCGGCGCGCCTCACGTTTGCCGCTCAGTATTACCCCAACTCGCCTGATTTGAATTCAGCGCAAAAGGTGGAGGTGAAGGCTGGAGACGATAATCGCGTGGACATTACCGTTCCCATCGTTCGCGGCGCACGCGTTTACTTTTCGGTAACGCCGCCTGCGAAATTTGTCTGGGGAACTTTAGAAAGCGAAGACGGGCAGACTGTCATCAACACTCCGTTCATGCCCGACAAAAAGACGGGAAAGTTCTTGGTCTCTTCCGCGCCTCCTGGCGCCTGGAAGCTGGTAGTGAATGCTCAACAGCAGGGTGGAGCGCGAGTTGGCGTACTTGACGGCAGCGGCAACACCGGCGAAGCTCTTATCAATGTCGCAGCTACTGATCTGGACAACGTGCAGATTACGCTGTCAAATCCGGTCGATATTCCGGTGAATTTCATCGGCGCAGACGCCCAGCAGCAGCAACAGCAACCGCCCACGGTTCCGTCCAGGAAATCGCCCGTACAGACCTATATCGGAAATGGGCCGAGCGCGCGAGTCAGTTTGCAGCCGGCTTCGTCCTCGACCATCAACGTGTCCAACCGGCGCGGCATGATGCAGGCCATGAATCAGGAAGGAGGCGCCGTCATCAAGAATGTCCAGCCGGGAACCTATCGCGTTGTCGTTCAAAACTGGAACGGCCAAAACTGCGTTGACAGCGTCACCTCTGGCTCACTCGATTTAGCCCACAACGATCTGGTGGTCTCGGCCGGTTCGCCGCCTCAGCCGATAAACGTATCTTTGATGGCAACCTGCGGTCAATTGGACATCTCCGTTAATCAAAAGGCCCAGGCTAACGTTCTTATCATTCCGGACTCCCACTCGATCGAGCCGATTTCGGCCATGACTTCGAGCGACAAGACGACACTGGGCAATCTGTCACCCGGCGACTACACCGTCTACGCTTTCACTGACGTGAATGGCCTTGAGTACATGAACCCGGAAGTGATGCGCACCTTCAGCGGCCAGCACGTCACACTCGCGGCCGGTCAGAAGGCATCACTGACACTTGACGTAATCGACCGGGAGGCGAAGTGATGCGCGTTACTGCGCTATGCCTCGTTTTTTTTCTACCTTTAGCCGCAGCCGACCAGGGCTTTCAAGTGAGCGGAACAGTGGTCGATCATCTGACGAATCAGCCGTTGAACCATGTGCTGGTAAACCTGCTGCGGTCAAGCAAGGAAGGCGGCTCCGTCAGCGTCCTGACCGAGAGCGATGGCCATTTTTTATTCACGGCCGTGCCGGCTGGCCGCTATAGATTGACCGCCCAGCGGCGCGGCGAAACTCCTCAAGGCTTTCACAGCGACTCGAACGGCTATGCCACAGCGCTGATTGTAGGTCCGGGATTACCCACTGAGAACCTGATGTTTCCGCTTAAGGCAAACGCCAGCATCAACGGCTTGGTTGTCGATGATCAAGGCGAACCGGTGAGTGGCGCACAGGTTCAACTTTTCATGCAATCAGTGATAAACGGCGAACTACAAACCATTCAGAGCCGCGGAATGAATACGAATGCAGCCGGAGAATTTCACATTGGGCGTTTACGCCCCGCCACTTACTTTCTCTCGGCATACGGGCGACCGTGGTATGCAAACTTCGTCGCCAGGCAGCCGGGCGTAACGAACAAGGAGATCGACGTGGTTTATCCGGTTACCTGGTACGGCAACACAACCAACGGCGAAAGCGCGTCGCCCATCGTTTTAACGGAAGGATCGTCCCTGAATATTCAAATCGCGCTGCATGCGGTTCCCGGCATCCACGTTGAAATTCCAACTACTCATAGCAATCCACAGCTTTCCGTGGCAGGAATCAATCTATCTGTGCGCGGGCCCGGTGGCGTGCGAGTTCCCATCTTCGGAATGTTCAGCTTTCTTAACGACGCGAAGGTGCAGGTGTTGAGCGGAATTGCTGCCGGACGCTATGAGATTTCGATTCCGCCAGACGGTGCCGACAGGATGAACACTTCAAAGTCCGAAACTTTGGATCTTGTGGACGGCATGACCGTTCCCGCGCCGGCGCCAAGCCATCTATCCGTCAGCGGACAAATCACCTTCGCAGGAGGTAGCCGGCCGGAAGAAGATCTGGAAGTTTTTCTGCAGCATACTAGGAATACAGCAATGGCGGAGGTCAGCGAAGACGGAACGTTCTCCTTTCCCGCCGATCAGCTCACGGCCGGAAGCTACGAAGTTCGGCTGAACACGCGCGATCTTATCATTGAGTCGATGACCGTCAAAGGCGGTAAACGTCTTGGCGAAAAGATAGAACTGCCAGGCAGCGGCAGCGTCACGCTATCGCTGGTGGTTGCCACGGCGGACCATCTATCTGAACTAAAAGGCTATGCAATACGCAACGATTCCGCTTTCCCCGGCGCGACCCTGCTTCTGCTGCCGCAGGACGCAGGCGAATCCAGGCTCATCCGCCGAGATCAATCCGACAGCGACGGCTCGTTTACGATAAGAGGCGTTCTACCGGGCAAGTACACACTGGTCGCCATCGAAGACGGTTCGAATTTGCTCTATAAGACGCCCGGCGTGATGAAGCCCTACCTGGCGGGCGGCGTTGCTATTACAGTTCCGCTGGCGACTGCCGACCCGTTAAAAGTTCCGGTGCAAGCGCTGCTGCCGAATTAGAACGGCACATCGTCATCGGAGATATTCATGCCTCCGAAATCGTCGTCTCCGGCGGGAGCGCTTGGCGGACCGCTTGATCTTGGACTGCTAGCCGCGCCGCGTGAAGCCGGTCTGCTGGCACTTTCAAATCCGCCGCCCGTCGCCGCCGCGCTATCGCCACGGCCACCCAGTAGGATTACCTCATCCGCCACTACTTCGGTTGCGTAAACCTTCTTGCCATCCTTATCGTCGTAGCTTCGAGTTTGAATCCTGCCTTCGACATAAACCTGCTTGCCCTTTGTCAGATAGTTCGCCAGGTTCTCCTGACGCCAGACTGTGACATTCGTCCAGTTCGTCTCTTCTTTCCACTCATTCGACTGCGGGTCTTTCCAACTGCGAGTGGTGGCCACTGCAAACCGCGTGACAGCGGCGCCGGAAGGCGTAAATTTCGTTTCTGCATCGCGTCCCAGGTTGCCAATCAACAGGACTTTGTTCACACTGCGGGAAGCCATATTCATCCGAAATGTATCACAGGGTCCGAACGCTATGAGATTTTATATGCGGATCATCCACAATTTTGCATCTTACGTATAACAAAGCGAGCGGAATCCGCCGTTTAGTAGATTTTAGTAGTTTTTTGATGCCTCCACAGTTTTCTTGGGGCATAATGAGTCAAACAGCAAGGCCCGGCAATCGCTAAGCCGGAATACTAAGTTGGGGGAAGAATGGCATCGCGGTTTAACCGATCGTGTTCGCCCTTTTCATTTCTGTTGACGCCGGGCGCCTGCAAAGCACCGGCAAAGAACATCAACCCGAGTAGTGCGCCCCGACTTGCGCTCTTTGTACTTTTCGTTACTGCCGCTTCGCAACTTCCTGCACAGATGATGTTGAAGCCAAGTCAACCGGGTGAGCCGGTCACCTTACTGCCGTCCGATTTAGCCATTCTCGAAGCGGGGCAGGAGCGGAAAGATCTTCCTTGTACCGTGACGCAACGAAAGCCCGATCTCGGTTTCGATTTGCGCTTTCACGGCGGCTTCGATGTCACCGTTCCGCTGCAGGAACTGGCGGGCGATGGCCAATTGCTGACAGTTGTATTCCGGGTTCGTCCCGACGACAATCCGCAGCATCCCTCGTATTTCGTTCAACACTTTAACGTGCCGGTTATAGAAGAGGATGCTAAAGGCGAGGCGATGCTGCAAGGCGCCATCGACATGGGCGAAGGAAGTTATCACGTCGACTGGCTTATGCGCGACCGTGACGAGCGGCTTTGCTCTTCAAGCTGGGATGTAGCAGCTGCGCTTTCCCCCAAGGACAAGCCGATTCCTCTGTTCATCTCGAAAGATCAGGTTGCCGAAATGGCGCCCCAACCTTTCGTAAATGATGTTCCTACAGCGGAACAAAAGAAAGACGAAAACTTGAGCGTTAAGCTGCTGGTAAACTTTGCTCCGCAGAGCGCCGGTTCAGCAGCCTTGCAGCGCAGCGACACGGATGCGCTGGTGAGCATCTTGAAAACTATCGAACGCGACCCGCGAGTGACGCGCGTTTCCCTGGTCGCTTTCAATCTGACCGAGGGACGAGTCGTTTACCGCCAGGAAAGCGCGGATCAGATCGACTTTCCCGCGCTAGGCAAGGCCTTGCAAACCATGAAGTTGGGTACAGTCAACATTGCCAAACTGAACCAGAAACACAGCGAGACCGACTTCCTGCAGAATCTCATTTCGACCGAAGTTGGCACTCCCAGCCATCCCGATGCCGTTATTTTCGCCGGCCCCAAGGCGATGTTGGATGCCGATGTGCCGCAGGACGACCTGCGCAAGATGGGCGATGTCGATTGCCCGGTCTTCTACATGAACTACATCCTGAATCCCCAGGCCACACCCTGGAAGGATTCCATCAGCCACGCCATAAAGACCTTCAAAGGCGTCGAATACACCATTTCCCGCCCGCGCGACTTGTGGTTCTCCACCAGCGAGATGTTCAGCCGCATATTGCGGTCTAAGCGCGACAAGTCTCTGGCCTTGGCCGCCACCGGCGCTTCCCGCTAGCAAATCGGTAACGCAAGTTCTTTGTTCCGCCGTCTAAGAATGCAGAGGCTAGGGCTTTCGCGTTAGACTGGTAGGCAGTTCTTAGCCTGGGGTGGGCAAATGACTTTACGTATTGGGATTTCCGAAAGCGCAAAACGTACAACCGCTCTAAACACGGTTGTTTGTGCGCTAATATTGCTGGCGGTTACAGCTGGGTCTGCATCGGCTCAATTTCCGGACTTGCTGGCATTCGGTCAGCAGCCGCGCATCGATGAATTCCGCAATAGCTTGGCACCTAATGTAGGTTCGCCGGACCACGCCATTGAACGAATGTTGCAGGTGGCGAACCTGAAACCGGGCGAAACTCTTTATGACCTGGGAAGCGGCGACGGTCGCATTCTGATCGCGGCCGCCAAACGCTACAAAGTCAAAGGCGTGGGAATCGAGATTTCCAGCAGCTTGGCCAAGCAGTCGGCGGAAGAAATTAGGAAAGCCGGTCTGCAGAAGCGCGTGAAGATCATTCACGGCGACTTCATGAAGACCGACTTGAGCGAGGCCAACGTCGTAACTTTATATCTGGCTACCACGGCCAACGAGACTTTGCGGCCAAACCTGGAGCATTACTTACGGCCCGCTACCCGAGTTATTTCCTACGACTACCCGATACCCGGTTGGAAGGCCATTGAAACTTCCGAGACGGACGGCTACCAGGGTGCAGCGCATACCATCTACGTCTATCAGATTCCGGCATCGCTGAAGAAGTAGACTGGGATTTGGGCTCCGTCTTCGACGTGGTGGGCATTGGGCTTAATGCCACCGATACCTTACTTCTGGTGCAGGAATTTCCGCCCTACGCCGGCAAAGTTGCGTTTGATCGCGAAATGTTGTCGCCAGGTGGCCAAGTGGCAAGCGCCATGGTGGCTTGTTCACGCCTTGGACTTAAAACCAAGTACATAGGCACCATCGGCGACGACTTGCGCGGCGACATCCAACGTCAGAGCCTCTCTGGGACCGGTGTGGATACCGAAAGTCTGATTGTGCGCACCGGGTGCCCAAATCAGACTGCCTACATCATCATTGACGAGCGTACCGGCGAACGGACTATTCTGTGGCAGCGCGCCGACAGCCTGCGCCTGATGCCCGACGAAATCCGGCGGGAAGATATTGCCGGAGCACGGATGCTGCACATCGACGGCTACGACGTGGAAGCCGCCACCTTCGCAGCCGCCACGGCGCGCAAGCACTCCGTTCCAGTCTCTCTGGACGTCGACACCATCTATCCAGGCTTCGATTCCGTCCTGAAAAACGTGGATTACCTGGTGGCGGGTTCTGGCTGGCCCGCCAAATGGACCGGGGAGACCGATCCTTTTGCCGCCTTACAGGCTCTGCAAGATCAGTACGGCACCCGCCTAGTGGCAACCACGTTGGGCGATCACGGTTCTTTGGCCCTGCACGCCGGACAATGGTTCTACTCCTCCGCCTTTGAAGTGCCTTGCGCCGATACCACCGGCGCCGGGGATGTTTTTCACGGAGCTTTCTGTTACTGCATTCTGGAAGGAATGCCGCTCAGTACCGCGCTGGAGTTCTCCAACGCAGCGGCCGCTTTGAATTGCACCGCCATCGGCGCGCGCGGCCACGTGCCCACCCGGCCGGAAGTCGACACGCTGATTGGCAAATCTCGTACCGGCAAAATAAGGCGCCGCGAAGATCCGGACGTCTGCGCGCGCGTGGCGGCCCAGGCTTCCCCAAAATCGGCTAAACGGCAACCTGTTCCGCGCGCGGTAAACGATCGATGATTCCGTTACGCGCTCTGCTGCATCGCACCTCGCTGCCGCCGGTTGTGTTGTGCGTCATCCTGGCAAACTTCTTGTGCTTCCTGGTAGAAATCAGCCAGCCTGCCTATCTTGAAAGCAGTTTCATTCGTCACTACGCCCTTATACCCGACCGGCTGCAATTATCAACGCTTGTCACCTATATGTTTTTGCACGGCGGGTGGTTCCACCTTATCGGCAACATGTGGTTCTTGTGGGTTTTCGGCTCGCATCTGGAAAATGCCATCGGCTCGGCTCGCTTTGCTCTTTTCTATTTCGTCTGCGGCATCACCTCCGGCCTGGTGCAGACGCTAACCAGCCTGGGCAGCGCCGTGCCGACGCTTGGCGCCAGCGGAGCTATCGCGGGCGTGATGGGCGCCTTCCTAGTGCTCTACCCGCGCGTACGTGTCGTCACCCTCATCTTCATTATCTTTTTCGTGACTACGGTCGAAATTCCGGCGTGGTTTATGCTGCTTTACTGGTTCGCCATCCAACTCATTAGCGGACTCTATTCCGCTGGCCGCTTCAACGATGCCGGCGGCGTTGCCTGGTTCGCCCACGTGGGCGGATTTCTGGCGGGCATTTTCCTGGTCCGCCTGTTTCCAGTGTCCCGCCGTTTTACCTTCTAAGCCTCCTCATGCGCGATCCTAACGAACCTTTTGAAAACCTCCGTCCCCTGGATATCCTTGCCATCGCCGCCCATCCGGACGACGTTGAGCAGACGTGCGGCGGAACGCTCATCCGCATGGCGGAAATCGGTTATCGCAGCGGTGTGCTCGATCTGACAGCCGGCGATATGGGCAGCCGCGGCAATCCAGAACTGCGCATCCAGGAATCCACAGTGGCAGCGGGTCATCTGCTCCTGTCATGGCGCCAAAATCTCCGCTGGCCCGACGCCCGGCTTGAAAACACGACCCCGGCGCGTATGACTTTGGCTGGTGTCATTCGCCGCATCCGTCCGCGCGTCGTCATTCTCCCGCATTGGACCGGCCGCCATCCCGATCATTACCGCGCCAGCGAAATCGGCTACGAAGCCTGCTTTTTGTCCGGCTTGAAAAAACTGGAAGAAGATACGCCGCCGCACCGGCCATCCAAAATCATCTACTCATCGCTATACGCCAACGTCACGCCTTCCTTCGTAGTGGACATCACGCGCCAGTTTGAACGCCGCATGTCCGCCCTGTTCAGTTACGCATCGCAATACGGCGATGCGAGTGAGGCGTCGGAACTTTTTCCCGCACACACCGAAGTGGCGGAGCGTCTGGCTGCTATAGCGAGGTTCTATGGCAACCTTATTGGCGTGAAATACGGCGAGCCTTTTGTCGTCAAGGAAGCCATGCAAGTGGACGATGTTGTCAGCATGCCGGTCCGTAGTATTTAAAAACAATTCTATGTAAAATGTTTTTATGAGAATCTTACCGGTTCTATGTATACTGCTGCCTTCCGTGGCCTTCGCCGAGAAAGCCGGCGAGCGTCTAAACTCGGCGGCAACGGTGTTATCGGAGATCATGAACGCCCCCGACCGCGGCATCCCCATGAACCTGATGGCGCATGCGGAATGCATCGTGGTCATCCCTGGCGTCAAGGAAGGCGCATTCGGTTTCGGCGCGAAATATGGGAAAGGCTTCTTTAGCTGCCGCAAAGGAACCGACTGGTCTGCTCCCGCCTCCATCCGTCTTGAGGGAGGCACCATTGGTTTTCAAATCGGCGGAATCGAATCCGATGTTGTCATGCTGATCATGAATCGCAAGGGTGCCGACCGTCTTATGAGCACCAGATTCACCATAGGCGGCCAGGGCGAAGCCGCTATCGGGCCGCTGGGAAGATCGAGTGCGGCGGAGGCCGATATTTCGTTGCGAGCTGAGATCCTCTCCTGGTCGCGCTCCCGCGGGGCCTTTGCGGGCATTTCGCTGCAAGGCGCGACGCTCCGTCAGGATTTCCGCGACAATCTGGATCTATACGGCTCGCCTTTAAACAATAAGCAGATAGTTTACGGAGCAGTAGCATGGCCCAAGAGCGCAAGCGAGTTGCACAGCATCCTCAACCGCTTCGCAGCCCAAGCCGGAACACGCTTTCGTCCTAAGGGCTGAATTCCCGCTGTCAGGACAGCTTCTTTAACTCTTCCTGAAATAAGTCATTGCGTGGAAACTGAGCAGCTAGTTCCTGTAATAGCTTTACCGCCTCTGGTTTTTTGTTATCGCGCAAAGCGGCTATAGCCAGCAAAATCTTTGCGTAGGGCTTCAAGTAATGGCCTTTATCCGCTACAATCCGCAACTTAACTAAACCTTGCTCCTTGTCGGTCTCGGCTCCTGTCATTCGCAGAAAAAGCCTTATGGGGGCCGCTTTCTGGCTTAATAGATAATTCTCAACGCCCATAGCCAGGTAGGCGTCGTAACAGTCGGGATATTTCGTTACTAGGGCATCGGCATCGGCGCGCGCCTGCTTTACTTCGGTCAGGGCCTGCCAATTGTCTTTCTCAATCAGAGCAAGGTAATCGGCATGCAGCGCAATACGGATCACGTTCGCCAGCAGAGCGTCCCTGGCGTTGGGATCTTTCTGCAGCATGGCATCCGCCCTCTTCTTACTTTCGGCAAGCGCCGCTTCGAAGTCATGCTTAACCATCGGATCGGCCGCCAGCTTTTTCTTCGAAAAGAAACTTGAGTTGTCCGCGAAGAACTCCGAATGCAGTATCTTCAGTCGCTCGAACTCAAAGAAAAGGTAGGCAGCCGCGTCGGAAACGGGGCCCATCGGATCGGCCGGATTTGCATGTTCATAGTCTTCGAAAGTTTTATGCGCATCGGCGAACTTCAGGTTGTACATGTCGTGGTAACCCTGAGCCAGCGGATCAGGATCACCATCGTGCGCGCCTGCTAGCATCGCAGCGCAAATGACTATGGCACTTGTCTTTACCAGGCAGCTTAGATTATTGGGCATGGTTTCTCATGAAAGGGTGGACGTCGGCAGCAAGCGAACCGCTTCCTTTTCGCATTGGGCCTAAATGCCTTTCGGCGAGTTCTGATGATGCTCCGTGCTTTCATATTGAAGAATACATGTTTGATGCTAACGGCGCCCACGCGCCTTCCGTGTGCGTAGTTGTGCCTTGCTACAACGAAGCAAATCGCCTGGACTCGGCGGCCTTTCAACGTTTTTTTCCCTTGCATCCGGAAATTGGCTTCCTTTTTGTCGATGATGGCAGCCAGGACGCCACTGTATCCGTTCTGCAAAAGCTCTGTGCGGGGCATGAAGACCGCGCCGTCATACTCCGCTGCGAAAAGAACGGCGGCAAGGCGGAGGCCGTGCGGCGCGGGATTGTCCATGCACTCCAGAGCTTCAATCCCGGCAGCGTGGGCTTTTGGGACGCCGATCTGGCAACGCCGCTGGAAGCCTTGGATGACTTTACTGAGGTTTTGAATCAGAAGCCGCATGTGGAGATGGTTTTCGGGGCGCGGGTTCAACTGTTGGGGCGTCAGGTTCATCGCAAGGCCGCACGCCATTATCTCGGCCGCGTCTTCGCCACCGTTGCTTCCCATGTTCTGACGCTGGCCATTTACGACACGCAGTGCGGCGCCAAGCTATTTCGCGTTACAGCTGCCACACCGCAGGTGTTTGCTCAGGCTTTCCTCTCGAAATGGGTTTTTGATGTCGAGATCATCGCCCGTTATCTGCGCTTCTATAAATATGATTCCAAGTACGTCGAGGGAATCATTTTTGAAGCGCCACTCCGGAAGTGGACCGATATCGAAGGATCGAAGCTGAAGGTGCTCGACTTCTTTGAGGCCATGCGCGACATGCTGCGCATTTATTTCAAGTATTTCTGACCAGCTTCCATACCCTTCAGACTCGTTCCCGCCGATAGGCTCACAGCGGGAAGGAATCAAACGCATGTGGAATCCTATCTTCTTCGAGCCAGCTGTAGCCCTCCTTTTGCTCCATTTAATTCTTAGATAAGGGACGTTTAGGAAAAAACTGTAGCTAGCGCTACTCCGCCTTCCTTCCTATTTACGCCTGGAACAATTGTGCTTCACCTGCCTTTTGATTCAGTCAGGGCTAAACCAATCACCACTTCCTTCCCGCCTCGTGAATTAGCTGAGATTAACGGTCACAACAGTAGGAAAAACTTTTTCTCCCATTGAATCAGCCACATAGCGAATTATTTTCCGGCCCCAGGCTCACCTGAGCCGCTAGCTTCAAGGCGGAAAGGAATTAAATC
>PLRJ01000169.1 GCA_003163855.1 Bryobacterales bacterium
GCCGAGCACCCCGAAATCTGGCCCGAAAAGCTGAAAAAGGCCGCTTAAACGGGCTTAAAGGGCCGTCGCTTCAACCGTTCCGCCGATCTCTGCACCCGAGTTATGCTCACTCTTCTTCATCTGCTGATCGAAAATGTCCAACGGAGTTATAGCCGCCTCGCCGGAGAGCTGCTTCGATCAGGAATCGGCCAAATCAACGAAACTAAAGCTCTTACGCCCAAAATGCCTCAGTGACCCGCTAAAGCCAAGAAAGCAAAAGATCAAAAAACAAAATGGCTTTGAATCGGAAAAGCGCAGATGGCAGAATACATCGCTGCTAGGCAAATCGGCACGGGTGATGACCCCAAGAGCCGCTTAACTCGCTCCAACCAGGCCGCACGATCCAGGCCAGCACCCAAACTGCATCCAACCATGCCGTTTCGGCCACGCGATCCTCGCCTCAGCAGGTCAGGCTTACGCGCTAAGCAAGACCTGAGAAGTGCAACTTTGACGAGCCAAGGGAAGTAGTGCTGCGGAACGACGAATGCGAACGCGCACGCTGTACTTTAAAAGAAATCCACATTATCGCCAAGTTCTTCTGCTTCCTGGCTTGGAATGTGGGATTGCTTCGCCTGTGCAACAACAGCTGCGCCGACGGCAAAACCCGTGACCCGTTCATGCACGTCGCGCTCCGCTTGCATGGTGTAGTGCGTGCCAAAGTCCAGCAAACCGTCCGCCATCGATTCCATACCTTCGAATTGGAAGCGCGACGGAGCCTTGTTTTCCAACTCCAGCAGCCGGGCGCGCACGCCGGTTATGGCTGAGGCGAAGACCTGACCGGCTGAAAATTCACGGACGGCGGAAAGTTCCCTGTGAAGACTGGCCGCGGAAGCTACGATGTCGGCGATGCGGGATACGCTGCGTTCGCCCGAAGTGTGCAACTCTGCCACGGCCTTCAACATGCCCGCCATATAGTCGTCATGGCTGCCGCCAGTTGCCGTTCCGGTTTGCTCTGCTAATAGGGCGACCTCTTGCAGCAGGTCAAGTGATCGCAAGAGAGCCTTGGAATGAGTCTCGGATGCAGCGGCCTGTTCCCGCATGGCAATCGCGAGGGCGTGGACCGTATCGCCTTGGCAGCCAATCCGGGTAGCCACAATGGTGGCGTTCATCGCCATTTTACGAATCTGGATCTCCATTCGACGAATTTCTTCCACTGCCTGGCGCATGCGGTCGATGTTCTGTTCTAGACCGCTAGTGGTGTCGCGCACCGCCGCATCCGCCTCCATCAGCTGTTTCAGCCGATCCAGGATTTCACTGCACCCGTGCTCCATTTGCAGGAAGTAGCTGGCTTTTCTATCCTCCGATGCGCCCGATAGCGTTCGGCTTTCGGCCGCCATCTCGCCTATGTTCAAAGTGATTTCATCCAGTCGTTGAACAATTGAGTTGACCGAAGCTGCAAACTTCTCGGCGGCTCCAGCCAGTTGCGCCGATTGCAACACCAGTACCGGCTGTCGAAGTCGGTACTCGCGCGAGTTGTGATCGCTGTCTGGTCCCAGCGCGACCCGAAGGCGCCGTAGCACTTGCGCGACGTGTTCCACCTGCTGTCGCGTCATATCGTGAAACTGTATTGAGACGATCAGATCCTTGAAGGCGTTGGCCGTCGCGCCGTAGCGGTTGCGCAACTTTTCAGATGAGTCGTGTGCGCTGGCCTGGATGTCGCCGAACGCCGACAGGTTGGAAAACGCGTCAGACAAGCCGCGAACCTGTTTTTCGCCCAGGGCGGCAATATCCCGTACCGCTTCTTCAATGGGCTCAATCAGCTGGGTCCCAGTGTCAAGCGCCGACTCGACTTTGGCCTGAACGTTCTCCGTCAGGTAAGTCATGTCTTTCGACAGTGTGCCGAAGGAGGAGCCGATTTCCCCAAGGCGCGAAATCTCCACTCTTGTCATGACTCCAATCGAGCGCAAGTTCGTAACGATTTCACGGAAGCCGCCCAGCGTCTTCTTCAAGCCCGTCGCCTGGGAACTCACTTCGCTCAGTTTGCTGCCCCGGCTGGCGTGATGGGCGCGCATTTCCGCGAAGCAATCAAAGGCTGCCTGTAACGAACGAGCCGTGTTCAGTCCGTCCTCACCCGCGATCATCTTCACCAGACTGGTCAGCCGTGACGATATGGCAGCCGATTCTTCCATAAACTCGCTTAACTTTCCGCCGAGTTTCAGAAAGTCGTGCTCGGTCTCCTTATTGAGGAGGTCGAGCTCGGAAATGGCCCGGTCGAGCTCTTCTTCCGGCGTATCCAGAGCGGAAGGAGATGCGTACGGCGACGGCGGACGGCCTTCCGGAGGAACAGCTAATTGCACGCCGCGCCCTCCAGGGTATGTAACTCGAGTACATTCAGGACCAGCACCACCCCCCCGTCTCCCATAATGGCGGCGCCCTGAAACTCCTTACACTGCTCCAGGCGGCCGGCCAGCGGCTTCACCAGCACCTCCACTTCCGTCAAAAAGCGGTCCACGATCAAACCATAGCTGGCAGTGCCGGCCTTAACGATCGCAATCGAGATTTCGGTTGACTCTGCCGCAGTCAGGCCCAATACCTCTGAAAGGCTGAACAGAGGGTAGATTTGTCCCCTCACCTGAGCGAGCGTAAGCCCGCGATAGGAGTGCACCCGAGCGGCAGGCAGTTTGACCATATCCTGGATGTTGCTGAGGGGCAGGATATACTCCTGTCCTCCGGCCCTAAGTAGTATTCCCTTAGACACCATAAGGCTGGCGGGCAATTTGATGAGAAAAGTAGTGCCAACACCGGCCTTTGACTTTATTTCAATGCTGCCCTGCAAGTTTCGAACATTGCTGCGCACCACATCCATACCGACGCCTCGACCGGACACGTCGGTGACCTTGGCCGCGGTGGACAGACCGGGCATGAACACCAACTGGAAGGCTGCTTCGTCCGACATGCTGGCGGCAGTGTCTAAATCCAACAAGCCTTTCTCGACAGCCTTCCTTTTTAAAGCAGCGGCATTCAGGCCACGCCCGTCCTCGCTGATTTCAATCGACACGCCGGCGCCTTCGTAGAAGGCCCGCAGCCTCAGTTGCCCGGCTGCTTCTTTGCCGCAAGCCAGCCGCTCAGACGGCGGTTCCAGGCCATGATCGACGGCGTTACGAATGACGTGCACCAGAGGATCGCCGATCTGTTCCAGGATGGTCTTGTCAAGCTCGATTCCATCCCCTTCAATCACGAACCGGACCTCTTTGCCCAGCGATCGCGCCAAGTCGCGAACCATGCGTGGAAATTTCTGAAAAACCGTCTTGACGGGCAGCATGCGTATCGACATCACGCCGGCCTGCAGTTCGTCGGCAATTCGCGAGATATTAGAGCCCGCCTCTTTAACGTCTTTGAGAATCGCTCCGGCCGGGCTGCCGTCGTTCAGCTTCTGGATGAGGTGGGGAAAGGCTCCGCGAGCCACTAACAGTTCGCCGACAATGCGCATCAGCCGGTCGATCTTGTTCTGTTCAATGCGAATTGTGGCCGGATGAGCGGCAGCCGCATCGGGATTTGTCGTTTTCTCTTTTGCCGCTTCTTGCGGCACAGCCACTGATTCGGCAGCCACCGCGGGTGCGCCGGCGTCGGCTGCCGCCAGACGATTCAATACGCTACGTGTCTCGCCGAAGGCCCTTCCCAGAACCGAGCGGTCCTCACTGCCTAGAGGATCGCCACTGCTTATGGCGGCATCCAAAATCCGAAGCTGCTGCGCCACCGGTTCTGAAAGTTCCGGGCAATGGCGGTATTGCGCTGCCGCGCTCAACGTCTTGATTCCGCGCAGCCATGTCTGCAGCATGGGCCTGGTTGCCTCGGCCCCCTCTTCCAGCCGCTGGCAGCAGCCGGAAATCATTTCTATCGATTGCGCGGTGACGCTGAAGAAAGCCTCATTTCGATCTTGGCTGCCATCCGCGGGCACGGGCATTCTCTGGGGAGTTGCGCTCTTAACCGAAAGCCGCTTCAGCAGTTGCGGCGAGAGCGCGGCGGCGGCGCCTCGTTGCATGACGTTCCCCAGCAAAGTGCGTATGGCATCGCAGCTTTCCAGCGCCACCTGCATCGTGTCCGCAGTCACCGGTTCCGCTGTTGCCTGCCGGAAAGTGTCGAGGAAGGACTCTAGTCCGTGCGCTACACGAAACAGTAATTGAAGCGGATGGTCCGCGTCCAGAATACCGTCTTTCACATACCCCAAGAGTACGCCCGTATTGCCCTTTATGGTGTGAATGCTGCGGAACAGTGAATCGAGGCGCTGCTTGGATGCCGGATCCTTCTCCAGCAGAAGGGCGTCGTTTTCAATGCTCTCCAGGTGATCTTCGCATTCGACGACGAACAACTCCAGTGTGTCCGCCGGTACCGCGCCGAACAGAGCGATCGCGGCAGCCTGATCTTCCAACAGCCGGACCCGGAGTTCGCAATCGTCCTCGGCAAATACGAATACTTCTTTTATCGCCGCTTCGTCGTTCGTGGTGACAACCACGATCTCCCACCACAGATAGCAATGCTCTGGCTCGAGAGCGGTCAATGATGGCACCTGGTCGGCTCGTGCTGTGACATGCGCCGCTCCCAGGCTCCGCAAATCGTCGAGCAGGGTGACCGGGTCAGCCCCGGAATAGAACATCTCGCGCTTCGGCTTAAAGGTAATTTCGAAGGCCGTGCGGTTGCCGGCTGGCAGCTTCGCTTCGCTGACGGAAGCCGTTTTCGGTTGCTTGGCCTTGGGAAGCAGGCGCTGAAACGCACTCGCGACCGCGTCTTCCCCACTGACCGCCGCTCCGTCGCCCTTGTCTTCGGTCGGAATTTCGATGATCAGCCGAATGACGTCGCAGGCCTTCAATCCGCAATCGATCAAATCCGGAGTAACTGCCAGCCTTCCATCGCGTGCCAGGTCGAAGGCCTCTTCCATCTTGTGGGCGAACCTTGCAAGGTGCGCAAAGCCGGCGGTACCACCCGATCCTTTGATGGTATGAATGGCTCGAAAAACGCGATGCACCAGCGAGGAATCGGCGGGTGTTTCCTCCAGTGCCAGCAGCGCGGAGTCTAGCTCAATCAGCAGATCCAGAGCTTCCGCCCTGAATGTACCGCGCATTTGCTGCATGATGTCGTTTGCCATTTCTTAACCGTTCTTGAAGCAGGCACCCAAAGGGCGAATCAGCGCATGACCTTCTTTACAACTGCCAGAAGCTGATCGGGTTGAAATGGCTTCACGATCCAGGCGGTGGCGCCAGCCGCCTTGCCTTGTTGCTTCTTTTCCGGATCGGATTCGGTGGTGAGAAGAACGATAGGAATGAACTTATATTCAGCCATGGAGCGAATCTTTCGGGTCAGCTCAATGCCATCTATGCCGGGCATATTAATGTCGGCCAGAACCAGGTGCAGTTCCTGGCCACCTAGCTTGGCCAGAGCATCCTCCCCATCCACTGCCTCAACCACCGCATAGCCATCGCCGCGCAGCACCAGACTAACCATCTGGCGCATGCTCACCGAATCGTCCACCGTCATGACGGTTTTCACACAACCTCCCGGACATTCAGCAATTCCCGCCGCAGCCCGCAGCGATCCACCGCTGCCAGGAAAACTTCGGACGAATCGTCAAAGGAAATCGCCGTCGCAGTTTTGCGCAGCGAGTACAGCAGTTGGAGAATACAAGTGTCAATATCTTCCAGGCCGCTGGTATCGACCTCGACTGCCGCGCCGTCGATCAAAGTTTCTCCCAGCCTGGTAGCAAGCGCCTGCGCCTGCTTTATGGTCACCGCACCCTCCAGCTTTAGGACAAGTTTGTCCGGCGTGTTGGTGATTGAAAATGCCATGATCCTGTATATACCGCTTAAGTCCGCTCCTCAGTTCGTGGATAAAATCAGCCGGATGTTCTCGATCATCACTTCCGGAGTGGTGGGTTTGACCATGTAAAGATTTGCGCCTGCTTCGAATCCCTTCGACTTATCGGTACTTTCGCTTTGCGTGGAAATGATGATGATGGGAAGGGAGTCGTACTTGGCAACGGCGCGCACCCGGCGGATGAATTCATAGCCATCCATATTGGTCATGTTTATGTCGGTCAGAATCAGGTCGCACTGGTTGGCGAATAACTGCTCCAATCCGTCACTACCGTCCATCGCCGTCATCACATGGAAGTCAGCCTGTTCCAGGATGTAGGCGTGGTAGTTCCTGACAAATTCGGAATCATCGACGATGAGAATGTTCTTTTTTGCACTCATGGTTATCCCTTTGCATAAACAAGGTAGTCTTCGAAGCGCCGCAGCGTGAAAGCGGTGCTCATGCGTCCTATGGATTCGGAATGTCCCAGAAAGATATAACCACCGGGATTCAGAGCATTGTAAAAGTGTTCCACGACCGTCTTGCGCGACAGGTCGTCGAAGTAGATAAGGACGTTGCGGCAGAAAACAAAATCAAAATTACGCATGGCACGCATAGCCATTCGATCGTTCAGGTTGAGGTGACAGGCTTGGACCAGGGCGGCCGTTCTGCGCCGCACCACCCAATCATCCACTTCCCGAGTGAGGTATTTCACCTTGAATGTTTCAGGTACGTCGGCGACAGAGCGCGCTCCGTAACGGGCAGCCATAACGTGCTTGAGCATGTTCTCATCGATGTCGGTAGCCATAATCTGGCAATCCCACGTGGTGGACTGCGGAAACACATCTTGAATGATCATGGCCAACGTGTAGGCTTCTTCGCCCGACGAGCAACCGGCACACCAGATGCGTAGCGTTTTGTCGCCGCGCGCCTGTTTGGCCGACAATACTTCCGGCAGGCAGTAGTTGGCGAATGCCTGCAACTGTTCATACTCGCGAAACATGTACGTTTCGTTGGTAGTGATCAGATTCGCCAGCGCTTGCATCTCGCGGCCGTCTGGATCGGCGTAGCTGATCATGAAAATGTAGTCGCGCGCGTTATCCATTCGCAAAGCGGCCATGCGCTTGGCAACCCGAGTCCTCAGGAAATAAATCTTCTTCTCGTCGAAGTGCAGCCCTAGCTTCTGATAGATCTGCGGGATCAACTTTTGTAATTCCTGAGTGGGGATATCTGGCATGTCGTTACGCTTTAAGGTCTGAGCGCCTGAAGGACTTCCTCATCCTTTTCAAGCAATGCGTGGGCGGCAAAAACATTTTGCAAGTCGGGCCGTATGGTGGCTCGGAGCGCTTCAATAGCTCCCAACCGCACCAGGCGTTCCGGATTTGCGAGGCATTCCACGAGGAAGGAATAGACGTCTTCGCGAGACGCCAGAAAACTAAACGACCGCACAGCCTGGTAGCGGTTCATAGAAGAGCCGGCGGTTTCGGCAACACAGGCGCGGACGGCCGGCAGCAATACATCAGCGTGATGTAGCGCCGGTCGCCGCAAGTGGATGGCAACCAGAGCTCCTAGAACAGCCGGGCGCTGCTGCGGGTTGCGAACTGACAGCAGTCCAGCCACTTCGACGAACTCTTTCTCCCCGCCCAGGGTGCCCATTGTTTTCAAGACGAGGGGCAGCAGGAAGGCCGGCAGCGCATTCATTGAGGGAAAGCGGCGGTGTATGGCCGCGAGGGAGCGCTCGTCCCCAATGCCAGCCAGAGCTTCCAAACAGGCGCCGGTCAGCATAGGGTTGGAACCCGCATTCTGCAAAAGTTCCTCAATTTGCAGCCTGAAATCCGCTGCTCTGATTTTGCCCAGGTTTTCGACTGCCGTAATGGCGACATTGATATCCGCGTCTGCCAGTGATGCCGCGTAGATATCCTCGACCCCCGTGGCGCGAAATCCGATGAGCACGTCGAGAACCATCTTCCGCACGTGTTTATTCCCCTCGCGTATAGCGATCTTCAAAAAGGGAACGGCAGCTTCGCCCTTGTGCCGCAGCACATCCACCGCCTGATTACGGACTTGCGGGTGGTCACTCGCAAGAAGGCTGATAGCGCCTTCGATGGAGGCAGCCCCGTCAATGCGCATGAGCGACTGGAAGATAGCATCGCGGACGGCGCGTGAAGTTTCCGTACTTAACCGTTCCACGATGGGAGCCACGGCCTCGTTGGTATTCAGATATCCAATGTCTTCAGCCGCAAAAATGCGATCGGCTTCTTCGCCGCTATTCAACTTCTCGACGTATTCATTGAGGCTGGTGGGCATAAGCTCGTTCTCCGGACTGCCTTAAGGATCTCCTCGGGCACTTGGTGGCTGGGTGCAACAACGCATGCACCACCTCTCTCTATAGCTTCACGCGGCATGCCGAAAACTACTGCCGTCTGCTCACTTTCTGCAATAGTATGGCCGCCGGCCTGCTTGATAGCTACCATCTGATCGGCGCCGTCGTCGCCGATGCCCGTCATGAGGACGCCGATCGTGCCGCTGCCGTAAACCTTTAGAACCGACTCCATCATGACGTTGACGGAGGGCATAAACATGGTCGCTGGGGTAGTGGGAGTGCGAATAACAATCTCTCCCGTCATCTTGCGGTCCACGCAGAGATGCCTGCCGCCGGGGGCGACATAGCAAACGCCAGGCTCAACCAGCATCCCGAAAGCCGCCTCCACGACCCGCATCGCGCAGTTATCATTCAGCCGCCTGGCAAAGGACGCCATAAAGGAAGGCGGCATGTGTTGCACCAGAAAAACGCTGGCACTCAGATCGGGAGGAAGCTGCGGCAGAACTTCTTGCAGCGTCGCTGGTCCGCCGGTGGAAATGCCGATGGCAACCGCCGTTGGCCGTGTATTCTGACGCGCGGGCCGCTCCGCCTTCGGCGGGTTTGGCTGACGCACCGGACGGCTGCGTTGACTGCGGCTGACAATGCCGCGAGAAGCTGCGGCTTTTAGCTTTGCAACCAACTCCTCCGCCACCCCGCGCATATGCGCGGAGACCGTGCCGTCCGGTTTGCCGACAAAATCGAAAGCCCCCAACTCGAGGCACTCAAAAGTGGTGACGGCTCCCTGCTGCGTGAGAGAGGAAACCATCACCACCGGACAGATTTTTTCCTGCAGGATTTGTTGCAGCGCCGAAATACCGTCCAGTTTCGGCATGTTGATGTCCATCGATATAACATCCGGCCTTAACTCGCGCGCTTTCGCGATGGCGTCGTCTCCGTCGCGCGCCAGGCCGACTAGATCCAAGTCGGCGGAATCTCCAATGATGCGTTTCAGAGTCTGCCGCATCAGGGCGGAGTCGTCGGCTACTAGAACTCGGATCTTACTCATCGGCAGCCGTCCCGTCGCGGTCCAGCGACGCGAAGAATGAACTGCACACGGCGCTTGAGGCCGCTTGAGAACCCGCCGAATGTTCGGCTCCGCTTTCCCCACTCGCTTGAAGTGAAGAACACTTCAGGCCACAGCCCAGTTCAGTCGCGGTGTCAAGCGCCGCGCCCTTTGCGTTCTCGAGTGTGCACAGCCTGCGCGGCCGGTCGTGCCATGATTCGGCGGGTTGCATCAGCACGCTCCTATGCGGCCACATCCCGAAGGCGCGTCTGCTCCTGTTGGGAAAGAATACGTTCCACGTCCAGCAGCACAATCATGCGTTTGCCGGCATCTACCTTGCCAATGCCGGATATGAATTGCTGGTCGATACCGGACCGGATCGCGCTCGGCGGCGGAGCTATATCCTTGGTGGGAAGGTTTAACACCTCACGCACCGAGTCCACCACCAGACCCGTTTTGACGCCCCCCAAGTCTACGATAATGATGCGTGTCCGGTCGTCGGACAGTTTGCTTTCCAGCGCGAAACGCTTCCGGGTGTCAAGCACCGGGATGACCTCGCCGCGCAAGTTGGTTATGCCTTCAATAAAATCTGCAGCCTTCGGCACCTTGGTGATCTTGCCGAGCCGGTCGATTTCCTGAATCTGCGAGATAGGCACACCGAATTCCTCCGCGCCCAGCATAAAGGTCACCAGTTGCATTTCGCTTAGCTCCTGACTGCCGCTTTTCTGCTCTTCACGCGCTTTCTCTTCCAGCGGCTGGTAGGAAGAGGCTTGCACTTCGCGTAGTTTCTGGTCCTTCATCAGGTGGGCGACCTCCAGCAGCATGATCAGGCGGGAGCCTTCGTCCAGTTTCGCGACCCCGGCCAATTCAGTTCCTCCGGTGGAGGTAATGCGCGGCGGCGGTTCCATCAGTTTCTTGGGCACATTCAGCACCTCGTGAACGTGATCCACCACCAGTCCTAGAACGAAGCCTTCGGAATCGACTACGATGATGCGCTGGTCTTCTTGGATATTCTCAGGAATCTGTTGTTCCATGCGGCACAGCGCCGCCACCGTATCCAACGCAGCTGAGATCATCTCGGCTCCAGCCGCCTGGGCAGCTTCCCGATCATCATTCTCTTCGTACCGGCCGCGCGCCTGAAGCTGTTTGAGCACTTTCTCGTTCAAGGCGCGTGCTTTCGCTGAAGCCTCCATCAGAATCTGGCTGGAGAAGGTGGTTGCCGCCAGCCACTTGCGCAGATCTTCGATGGCGGAAGTACCTACCTTTGAGTGCGAGCCCGCGCTCAGGCTTTTTTCCTCGGCCTCCACCCAGTGCTCGTACAACTCACGCAGCGGGCGGCAGCCAGCAGCGAGCTCATCAGCAAGCGGACGCTGCTGGAGCAGCCGCCGCAAGTCGATCACAGGCAAAATTTGACCCCTGACGGTCAGGACGCCGAGTACGTAGTCGGGCACATCCGGAACCTGCTTCGGTGTTTGCACGCGCAAGATCTCCCGCACGTGTTCCATGTGAAATGCGAATTCTTCTTTGGCGATGCGGAAAGTCACCAGCTTTTGAACTTCGGTTTCAGCAGTCTTGAGATTGAGGGTCGTGTCTGCACGGAGCGCGGAGTCAAAGGTGGAAGTCAGTTCCTGGGCAGCCG
Source organism: Bryobacterales bacterium (assembly GCA_003163855.1). Classification (GTDB taxonomy): domain Bacteria; phylum Acidobacteriota; class Terriglobia; order Bryobacterales; family Bryobacteraceae; genus Bog-105. Next base: position 10,831 of record PLRJ01000169.1, read on the forward strand.
CGGTCTTGCCGTCGATCTCGATTTCGCAAACTTGGGCGGCGTTCAGGGCCATGACGATTCGCTGGCCCTGATCGAGTTTTACGACACCTTCCAGGTAGTCGGCGCTCGTTCCTCGGATGGCGCTGGACGGAGGTTCGATCTCGCTGCGCAGCACGCGCGTGACCTGTTTCACCAGATCCACCCGCAGACCAGTCTTGACGCCGTCTATATCGATCACCAGGACTCTGGTGCGGTCGGTCTCGGCCGCCCGTTCCATCCCGAAGCGGGTACGCATGTCAATTACCGGAAGCACGACACCGCGCAAGTTGGCGATGCCGTCCACATAGTCAGGTGTGCGAGGCACCCTCGCCATCTTGGGGAGGCGAATAATTTCCTGCACTGACATGATGTCGAAACCGAACTCCTCGTCCTTGAGGAGGAATGTCACAAGCTGGCTCTCTTCTTTGAGGTTGGCGGATGACGGAGGTTTGTTATTTTGGATGTCTTGCATAAAGAGTCTCGTGTGGACGCCTTTCAGCGGTTACCCATTCTGCAGTTCGTCGGCCTGCGACGCAATATCTTCGATGGCCTGTGAGATCTCCTGCGCAGCTTTCAAAGCCTGCTCGGCAGCGCTGGCAGCTTCGGCCGAGGCGCGCCCGGTTTCTTCCGCGGCGGAGGCAATCTGCTCGCTGGCTTTGGCAGCCTCCTGGAGGCCGGCGGTAGCTTCGCCAATACGTTTGTTGACTTCGCGGATGTCTGCTACCGTGACGCCGCATTCCGACCCAATTCGCTCGAGGTTGGCAGTGGTGACTTTCGCGCGCTCGACGTCGGCCCGCCCTCTGCTCCCGGCCATCTCTATGTCAGCGGCAACCCGGTTGATCTGTGTTTGCACGCTTTTTACCAGATCCTTGATTTTGTCGGCGTTTTCGCTGCTCTCGTTGGCCAGCGAGCGGATGTCGCCCGCCACGACCGAGAAGCCGCGGCCGTATTCGCCGGCGCGCGCGGCCTCGACGTTGCCATTCACAGCCAGCATCTTGGTTTGTACTGTCACCATGACGATGGCATCGACAATCTTGTCGATGCGACGTGTGCGCTGCTCCAATTCCAGCGTGTTTTTAGAGGACTCGGCGGACGCCTCAGCGCTTTTGCCGACATTTAGAATCAAGGTGTCGACGTTTTCCTTATTGTTGGCCAGCATGCGTTGCGTGGCCAGCGCCTTCTCCACGCATTGGTCGGCTAGGCTGCCCATACTTTTTGTGGAATCAAGCATTTGAGCACCCAGCGCGTTGGATGCTTCGGCCGCCTTGGCCTGCGAGCTGCCGGCCTTATTGATTTGCTCAATGGCAACGGAGATTTGCTGCGAGGAGGCCTTCAACTCTTCCGCATTGCTGGATAACTGCTCGGCGGTGGCCGCCAGTTCCTCGGCCGACTTCTGCGCGTTCGTCGAGGTTTTCAATGACTCTGCCATCTCAGCCAGCGAGCGTGCCGCGTCGTTCATCTCGGCGTAGGCCTTCGATTGTTCCTGCGCCGATTTCTGGGCTTCCTCACAAGCGGCTGACGTTTCCTCAGCGGCAGAGGCGATCTCCTCGGCTCCCTTCATATACTTTTGCGCGCCTGCGAGCACTTCGGTCGCCATCTTCGTGATTTCCGAGCAGCTCTGCTGAAGACTTTCGAAATCAGCTCCAACCTTAACCAGTTCCTGGGTGATGACCTTAGCCTTCTCTACCTCTTCGCGGCCCTTTTTGCCAGCCGCCTCCGTGTCGGCGGCGACCACTTTTACCTGGCTTTGAATTTCGTTGACTACTTCCTGAATACCGCGCGCACTCTTCTCGCTGATCTCCGCCAGATTGCGTACCTCATCGGCCACGACCGCGAAACCCTTGCCATGTTCCCCGGCGCGGGCGGCCTCAATGGCGGCATTCAATGCCAGCAGATTGGTCTGGTCCGCGATGCGGGTGACCGCGTGTACTATCTTGCCAATTTCCTCCGACTGACGCTCCAATTCGCTGATCATCTTCGCGGACTCGATGTTGGCGTTCGCGTTTTCCGCAACACCTTTGATCAGCGCCTCAATTTCGGTAGCGGTCGACTTCCCCAGCGCTTGCAGTTCGTTGACGCGGCGCAGGGACCCCTGAGCGCGCTCGTTAATTGTGTCCGACGCCTTTTCAATCTGGGTAATGGCGGCGCGAGATTCCTCGGCCGCGGAAGAAGCCTCGTCGGCCCCCGCCGCGATGCTGTGCATCGTCTTTTCCAGTTCTTCGACCGCGCTTGTCGCCTCCGTGATCGCGCTGGACACTTCTTCCGTAGCGGCCGACAACTTTTCGGCCACAGCCTGTGCGCGTGCGACGGTCCGGGCGCGCGCTTTGTCTTCGGCAAGCCTCTTTGCGGTCAGGCGGCTGGTGTCATCGGCATGACTGGTTTCTGTCCCCTTCGACGGCGGTGCGGACGAGGGCCGTTGTGCTCCTAGCCGGTTCATAGCGAGGCGTGCGGGCGGGTGCGGAAGTGCTCCGTTGCCTGTTGTTTCTGTGAGTTGCTTGCTCATTAGTTCTCTCCTGAAAGCGGGGTCAATCGATTAGGGTGCGCCCATTCAGATTCAGTTTTTCTATCGGTGTAGCTGCAAAGCCTTGATATAGCTGAATCCGATATTTTTCTCTGGACTCTCCTAAGGGATCGGCGGCTACGGGTAGGTTTAATCCGACTCTGGTTCGAGCCCGGTAAACTACGTATGTAGCTACCAAATTAGAAGGTGGAGAGGACAAGAGCTATTCTCATCTAATCGTCGACAACTTTGCTTTGGCTGGAATGAGCGAGCAGGACGGCTTTGCAGGTATTCGTAGCAGCCTAATCGTTTACGTGGCGCGAAAATCTCATTAGCCAGAAACAACGCAATGGCTTTCCCCATGGCGCCGGACCGGGGCTGGAAAGACTATGCTGACAAGGAAAAAGAGAGTAGGGTTTCGATGGCCCGTCTGCTAATACGAGGCGGATTCAATGGCGAGGTTTTTATCGTGTGAAATTTCAGGCCGGTGTTCTAAATGGTGCGCCCGGAGTGATTCGAACACACGACCTTCTGGTTCGTAGCCAGACGCTCTATCCAGCTGAGCTACGGGCGCAACGACACTAGTATAGCAGCCGATTCCGCATACCACTAAGAAATTGGCGAGCACAGGCTCGACGCTTCCAGCGTCAGCTTAACCACCTGGTTCCTGCCGTTGGCTTTTGCGCGATAGAGAGCCTCATCCGCCACCCGTACGAAAAGATCCGGGCCACGTTCCGATCCGTCGGAAACCGTCACGCCAAAGCTTGCCGATACCGGAATCTCGATCCCATCCACAATCATCGGCGTAGCATGAAGGCGATGGCGCATTCGTTCCGCTTGGTTTGCAGCCTGTTCCATATCGCAGTTGGGAAGAACAACCAGAAATTCCTCGCCCCCGTAACGGCCCACTTCGTCATAGTCGCGCATGTTGCCGCGCAGCCGGGATGCCGTTTCTCGCAAAACCGCATCGCCCGCAAAGTGGCCGTAGGTATCATTGATCCTCTTAAAGTGATCCAGATCGAGCAAAATGACGCCCACCGTCCGCCGTTCCCTGTGACAGCGGGAAATCTCTTGTTCCAGGTTGCGGCCAATAGCCGAACGGTTAGGCAGCATTGTCAGGAGATCCTTATTGGCTCTCTCGCGCAACTCTTCGCGCGCTTGCAGCAGTTCAATTTGCAGGTCTACAATCCGTTTTCCCGCGCGGAGACGAACTTGAAGTTCGTGCTGATCGAAGGGCTTCACCACATAATCGTCCGCACCGGCATCCATGCCCTCCACAATTTCTTCTTTTGTGTGCTTGGAAGTCAAAAGCAGGATATAGGTGTATGGTTCGCGGCGCTTCTCTCTCACCTTCCGACAAACCTCCGGGCCGGTCATCTCCGGCATAACCCAGTCGAGAATAGCCATAGCAGGCGGATCCGGCTGAGCCAGCACTTCCCAGGCTTCGGCGCCATTGGTTGCAATAATTACTTCATAGCCCCAGCGCGAGAGCGATCCCTTGAGCATGGCGCGGGAGGGAGCGCTGTCGTCGGCTATCAAAACCTTCATAATTTACGTTAGAACCCGCCTGCAATATAAATCGTCGGAATGCGGTGAAACGATTAGCCCAGTATCCAGAGAGTAACCTTCAGTGCCCAGGCACTGTCTTGCCCGGCCATAAACCTACTTTGCTGAATGCTACTAATTTACTATGTAATAAGAAAATTGGAACGGTCCTAAGCCGGAATATTCCTCATAGTTTGCAAATTCGTTGCGAGCAGAATCCTATATCATGAGAATGCTGCCACATTTTCGCAATTGCGTGCAGGCTTTGCCTTAAGAAGGAGTTTTTGGATGAATAATTCCGTACTTGTGCCGATGGTCGTTGAGCAAACTTCTCGCGGAGAACGAGCGTATGACATATACTCCCGCCTGCTCAAAGAAAATATCATTTTTCTTGGTACGCCCATTGATGACAACGTTGCTAATCTTGTCATTGCCCAGATGCTGTTTCTGGCAGCGGAGGATCCCGAGCGAGACATCTCTCTCTATCTGAATTCTCCCGGTGGTTCAATCACGGCTGGATTGGCCATTTTGGACACCATGCGCCTGGTTGAACCCGACATCGTCACCTATTGTGTCGGACAGGCAGCCTCGATGGCGGCTGTTCTTTTGGCCTGCGGAACTAAAGGTAAACGATTTAGTCTCCCTAACTCGCGTATCCTTATCCATCAGCCTTCTATGAGCGGGTTGGGTGGACAGGCTGCGGACATCGATATATACGCCCGCGAGATCTTGCGTATGCGGCAATCTTTGAATGAGATCCTGGCCGATGCTACCGGTCAGGCTGTCGACAAGATTGCGCGCGACGTGGATCGCGATTACATTCTTGAGCCTGTTGCGGCTCTTGAGTACGGCATGATTGATAGAGTTATAAGCAGCCGGCAGCCGACACCCGTTCCGACTCGCTAACTTCCAAATTTGGAATAATTTCAAGACCAAAGAAGCGCTCCGGATGCACCACCCGCGTAAAAAGAGGGCGGTACATCCGGAGCGTTTTCTTATTGATAAACACTTTTTGGATTGTTTTCGCCCAAAAAACAATATTTTCCTTGCGCTCAGCCGATACTTAAACAGTGGGCATAACACTTCTTTATAGACTCATGGACAACACTACAAAAAAGTGTAGAATGAAGTCGTTGGTTTGCTTGACCTAGGGCAGTGGGCTGTACTAGATTTATCCTTTGCCCTAAAGTTAGCTAAACTATAAAAGCAACTTATCGAATGATTGAACGTAAGCGCCTTTTAGCTGCAGCCGGTTTCCTCTCAGTAGCAGCCTTCTCGACAGTTGGCCTCTCGGCCAGCGCTCCAGGTCAAGTAAGTGGCATTCGGGCTGCCTTGGCAGCACCGGTAAAAGCACCGCTCGAAGCGGCGCCCCTGGAAACTGCCGGCTCGATACCGGATGGAGTTCACTCTCCTGAAACTGACGCTCGGCTCGCTGCTGCCGATTCCCACTTCAATGCTGGACGCCAGCTTTATTTTCAGGGCAACCTGGCAGGCGCCCGCCGTGAGTTCGATCAAGCTGTTGATAGCCTGCTGACGGCCCCTGATAATGTCGCCGATCATCGGCGCATAGAGCGGCGCCTGGATGAAATTTGCGATCTCATCTACCGCTTTGATGTCGAGAAACTGGGTGCTGGTCAAACCGAAGAGGAGGCGGTGGTGTTCGATAAAGCTCCTATCGACGAAATCAGCCACATGACTTTTGCTCCTGACCAGCAGCTTTCTCCGAAGCTCCAGACCGAGCTTCACCAGACAGTTTCGGGCATCCCGCTTGAACTTTCCGATCCCGTATTAGGCTTCGTTCACTATTTTTCTACCGAGAGCGGCCGCCGGACTCTACTGGCCGGTTTCAAACGTGCCGGTCGTTACCGGCCTATGATTGAGCGGATTTTTCAGGAAGAGGGCGTTCCTCTAGAACTCCTTTATCTCGCGCAAGCGGAGTCCGCTTTCCTGCCCAGGGCCGTTTCCAACAAGCAGGCTGTTGGCATGTGGCAGTTTATCGGCGAGACCGGCGCGGCTTTCCGTCTCTCCCGAACCAGTGCCTTCGACGAACGTCTCGATCCTGAAAAATCCACCCGCGCCGCCGCCCGCTACCTGAAATCGCTCTATAAGCATTACGGTGACTGGTATCTGGCGATGGCTGCGTACAATTGCGGCGCCGGCGCGGTCGATCGCGCGGTCGAACGGACTGGCTATGCGGATTATTGGGAACTGCTGAAGCGTCACGCCTTGCCGCGCGAGACATCCAATTATGTCCCGGTTATTCTTGCCATCACCATCATTGCCAAGAACCCGCAGGATTATGGGCTCGACACCATTGAGACTGATGACGCCCTTGAATACGACACCATTCGTGTGACGGCAAATACCAACCTGAACCTGGTTGCGGATGCCACTTTGCAGCCTTTGTCTGAGATACGCGATTTAAACCCTGCTTTGTTGAATTCCATGGCGCCGGGCGGCTTTGAAGTTCACGTTCCTAAGGGCGCGGGCGATACAGCTCAGGCTGCCATCGAAGCCATACCAGCGCTCAACCGTCAATCCTGGCGCATCCATCACGTGCAGGCTGGCGACACGCTCGAGGTCATCGCCCGCAACTACAATCTAGCTCCTGATCGCATTGTTGCCGTCAACAGCCAAGCCGAGAACTTGTCTGCTGGAGACACGCTGCTGATCCCAGCCGAATATCACGAAGAAGTGGTAGCAAAGCCCCGGGCGCATCGTGCCGTGGCGGTCCGCAATGCGCATGCGCCGGTCCACACTGCGCATGCTACTGTCGCTCAGCGAAGCACACACATAACTGCGTCGCGCCGAGTTCCCGCTCAGGTTCTCCATCGCAAAGCCGTCGTTCACACCGCCAGCATCCGTCACTAAACCTCGCGTTGCTTCTATGGCGAATCTACTTTGCCTTAAAGCCGCCCGTTTTTCTCTTTATACTTGCCAATCCTGCTATGGTTGTGAAATCATTTTGCTTCTCATGGCATCTCGATGCATAGTTAAGGATGTGCGAAAGGAGGAGACAGTGAGCTCACGATACTGGTTAAACCCGGAAGAGGAAGATGATTTCGATTACGAAGATGAGCACGTCGAATTGGCGTCTGACAAGGACGAATATGATGAGGACGAAGACGATGAGGAGGATGAACTGGAGAAGGATGAGGTGATGAAGGCCCCGGCCGTTCACCCCGCAAAGCACGCCAGTCCAGCCAAACAGCCCATGCCAGATGAACACGAAGAGGCATCCCACTCTCCCGAGGCCCCTGAGCCTGTCGGAGAGTTTGAAGAAGTCATGGTAGTGGAAGAAGTAGCTCCACCGAAAAAAGCGCCTGCTAAGAAGGCGCCAGCCAAAAAAGCGCCAGTCAAGACGGTGACCCCGGTCAAGACGGCGCCTGCCAAAAAGAAAACGCCGGCTAAGAAAGCCCCGGTAAAGACGGCTCCGGCCAAGAAAGCGCCAGCGAAAAAAGTGGCGGCTAAGAAAGTAGCGGTGAAAAAGATGACTCCTCCAGCAAAGAAAACGATCCCAGCTAAAAAAGCGGCACCGCCGGCTAAGAAGAAAGCGCCGGCCAAGAAGGTCGCCTTAAAGAAGGCCGTAAAAACCGCGCCTAAGAAGGTAGCTCCCAAGAAGGCGGCACCGGTTAAGAAGGCAGTCAAAAAAGCCGCTAAAAAGAAGAAGTAGTGAAGAAAAGAACCTGGGCCGGTTTTTTATACCGGCCCTCGTTCGGTTAGGTGGGTTCTTTGCGAACTACCGAACGACAACGGTTGAATAGTTCAATCAAAGCTTCGGCGTGCTCTTCCGCCGTTTTGGCCCCTTTACCGCCAAATCCTGCAGCAGGCGTGCCTTTGCCGTAGCCAGTGGACACCGTAATGAACTTCATCAGCTCAAGTGCCACCTCGTCGGGCGATGAGGACGGAGGCCGCCCACCTTCCGTGTCTTCAGCCATACTCTTTTTGCTCCTTCGTTCTCTTTTTCTGAGATAACCTAGCCTGATTCTCTCACTAAGCCTTATTGGATGCCCCTTCGCCCTCGCAAGCTCATCCGAAAGATGCGGGGGGGTGCCCAGGCGCATCTGCTGGAGTGCGAAGATAACGGCTTCTACGTCGTTAAATTTCTCAACAATCCCCAGCATCGGCGCATTCTCATCAACGAATGGCTGTCCAACTTTTTTCTGCGCTACTTGCAGGTCCACGTACCCGATACTGCTCTCATAGAGGTCGGTGCTGACTTCATTGCGGAGAATCCTGACCTCTACTTCTCCATGGGATCGCGCAAAGAACCGGTGCAGGCTGGTTTGCATTTCGGATCGCGCCTGGCTGTACACCCGGATCGCGTCGCTATCTTCGATTTTCTACCCGACAAGCTGCTAGGAAAAGTAGAAAATCGCGTCGACTTTCTTGGAACCCTCGTGTTCGATAAGTGGGTGGGCAACGCCGATTCGCGCCAAGCCGTCTTCTTCCGCGCACGGGCAAAAACATGGACGCCACTAAAAGGGGACGCACCCAACCGCATTGGTTTTCTGGCCCAGATGATTGACCATGGCTTCGCCTTCAACGGCCCGCACTGGACGTTTGGCGATTCTCCGCTGCAGGGTCTTTATTTCCGGACTTCGGTTTATGAAGAAGTGCGTTCGCTCGATTCGTTTCAGCCCTGGCTCGATCTTGTCAGTCATTTTCCAGTCGAAGTAGTTGATTCGGCCTGGAAAGAGATACCGCGAGCCTGGGTACAAGAAGACGAAGCGGCGCTGGAGGAACTTCTGGATACCCTGTTAAAACGCCGCAAACGAGTGGTCTCGCTCATCGGCGACGTCCGCGGCAAGCGTGCTAGCGCATTTCCAAACTGGCGCTGATTTCTTCCGTCAGAAGCTTGGCCGTCACCGGCGCAAGAAGAATGCCGTTGCGGTAGTGGCCATAGGCTCGGTAAATCCTGGGTGAATGCCATTGGCCAATCTGCAGCCCTTCGCTGCCCGGACGGAAGCCGTTCCATGCCTCTGTAGGCGTCGTTTCGCCCAGGTGTGGCATCACGAACGCGGCTTGCTTCTGCAGCCGGTCTACTGTTTTTAAATCCAGACTTCTGTCAAAGCCGGCGTGCTCCACGGATGCACCTGCAACTAACAGGCCGTTCGCGCGCTGAAGTATGTACGTGTCCCCATAGCGGACGATGCTCTGGCAAATTTGTTCAGGCTGCTGATAGCCCAACAGATGTCCGCGGATCGGTTCACTTTTTGGCAGCGGCGGGACTCCCTGTAGGCTGATGGATCCGCTCCAAGCCCCGGCGGCGACAACAAACGCGGCTTGTGACGACTCTCCGGCTTCCGTTCTGATGATCACCAAGTCGTGTTCCACTCGAGCCTCCAACACGGCGGAACCCTCCCTAAGTTGAACACCGTTGGCGAGTGTCGCCTTGCGCAGCGCACTCACCACTTCGCGCGGGTTCACCACGGCATCGCCCGAATAAAAGTAGCCGCCAGCCAGTTCCTCCGTGCGCAGGCGCGGCCAGAAAGTTCTGATCTGTTTAGCATCCAAACGTTTGGCTTCAATGCCAATCCGTCGTTGCATGTCCGCACGTTTAGCTAACGCCTGTAATTCGGCGTCCGAGTACGCCAGATCGAGCGCGCCGGTCTCTTGCAGGTCAATTGTTGATCGAGTTGCCTTCTCCAGTTCACGGACGAACGCCGGATAAAGCGAACGCGACTCAATAGCGAGTCTCGCCGCCGGGCTATCATCTTCATACTCGCCGCCCGGAGCAAGCATTCCTGCTCCAGCCCAGCTTGCCTCGCCGCCGACCGTGCCCTTGTCGTAGACCGTCACCGTGAAGCCGGCCTGCGAGAGCCGCCACGCCAGCGACATCCCTACAATGCCCGCGCCGGCGATTGCGACCTGGCTCAAGCCGTTCCCTGCACCGCTTCCGTTTCGGTGCTAGCGCGCTTCACAACTTCCAGGAACGCCTTCGCCGCGTGACTTAGCGCACGCCTGGCCGGATACACCAGACGAATCTTGCGCTCGACATTCAATTCCTTAACGCGAATCTCCCGCAGCAGGTCTTGTTTAATCTCCTGTTCCACGCACATGCGCGGCAGAAACGCCACGCCTTCATTGTGCTGAACCAGTCGCCTAATGGTTTCGAGCGTAGGCATCTCAACATCCATGTTCAACGGCACCTTGTGGCGTTGGAACTCGCGCAACACCGCATCGCGATAAGGCGAAAGCACGTTATGCGCAATGAACGTTTCCATATCCAGTTCCGTAATGGAAAGTTCCTGCCGGTTGGCGAAACGATGCTGCGGCGACACAATCAGGGTCAATCGATCGGTATAGATGGGGTGCGAAAGCAGATGCTCATCCGCGGGATCGTAACTGATAACGCCTAATTCAAGCTCACCGTCAAGTAACTGCGAGGGAATCTTGCTCGACTGCGATCGGCGCACCTGCACTTTCACCTTAGGAAAAAGCCGCCGGTATTGCTCAATATGCTGAAGGAGATAGAGCGACATCGACTCGTTCGCCCCAATCGACAGCCGGCCGGCGTAATTATCTTTCAATTCCCGCAAAGCGTTATCTAGTTCGCTTTCCAGGTTCTGAAAACGCCGTGCGTACTCCAGTACTACCCTTCCTGCGTCTGTAAGTAGTAGTTCGCGCCCCGAACGATCAATTAGTTTTTCTTTGAGATCGCTCTCTAAACGCTGGATAGCAATAGAGATAGCTGGTTGGGTCCGCAAAAGTTTTTCGCCGGCGCGAGAGAAACTGCGTTCCGTGGCGACTGTGAGGAAAACTCGTAAAGGATATAGTTCCATGACGCCCACCGGTTTAGGCGTTTATGTCATCATTATAGCTAATACCAAGTCGCAATACTATAAATTTGCATAATCGGTGAGCTTATCCTAGTATGGATCAAGTTTCAGCTATAGGAGCGCCACGTGAGCCGAATTTACATCTTCGATACCACCCTCCGCGACGGTGAACAGTCCCCCGGCTGTAGCATGACCACCAGCGAAAAGCTTGAGATGGCGGATGCTCTGGTGGCACTTGGTGTCGATGTTTTGGAAGCAGGTTTTCCTATCGCATCCGAAGGCGATTTCGAAGCCGTAGATGCCGTTAGCCGCCGCTTCCCTTGGGTTCAGGTCTGCGCTTTGGCGCGCGCCTGCACACTCGATGTCGAACGCGCCGCTAAGTCGTTAGAAAAAGCCAAGCGTCCGCGAATCCATACTTTTATCGCCACAAGCGATATCCATTTGCAATACAAGTTGCGCAAGTCTCGTCAGCAGGTTTTAGACGACGCGGTTGCGGCAGTCAGCTTGGCCCGCAACTATACCGACGATGTCGAGTTTTCAGCCGAAGACGCTACCCGCACCGACCCTGCCTATCTGGAGCAAGTCAGTCTAGCCGTAGTTGATGCCGGTGCGCGTACCGTCAATCTGCCCGATACAGTGGGATTCTCGGTGCCGGATGAGTATGGCGAGCTGATCGCGCGCATCGTCAAAGTTTTGGGTGACCGCGCCATTGTCAGCGTTCACTGCCACGACGATTTAGGGCTGGCTGTGGCAAATTCTCTGGCGGCCATCAGGGCCGGAGCCAAACAAATCGAATGCACCATCAACGGCATTGGCGAACGGGCCGGCAATGCGGCGCTGGAAGAAGTGGTGATGGCCATAAAAACCCGGCACGACCGGCTGCCGTTTGAAACCGGCATCCACGCGGAAAAGATCTTCCCGGCCAGCCAGTTGCTCACGCGCTTCATCACTTTTGGACCGCAGCCGAACAAAGCCATTGTTGGTGAGAATGCGTTCGCGCATGAAGCTGGCATCCATCAGGACGGCTACCTGAAGAATCCGGCCACTTACGAGATCATGAGCCCCGCCAGCGTGGGCGTTCCGGAAAGCCGTATTGTTCTCGGTAAACACAGCGGACGCCATGCGCTGAAGAAGCGTGCCGAAGACCTGGGCTACCAACTTTCTCCTGCCGATCTGGAAGAAGTTTATACGCGCTTTACCCAAATGGCGGACAACAAAAAAGGTTTGCGCAACGAAGAGATTGCGGTACTGGTGGAAGAAGTGGTCGGTCGCGGAGCCGTAACAGCAAAGTAAATGAACCTCAAAATCTTAGTTCTGCCTGGCGACGGCATTGGCGTGGAAGTAACGCGTGAAGCCGTGAAGGTGCTGCGTCACGTAGCGGAAGCCTCGGGGCACACGATCACTTTGAGTGAGGGACTGCTGGGCGGCATCGCTATTCATAAGACCGGTACCCCCTTTCCAGAGGAGACGCAAAAGCTTGCGCTCGAAGCCGACGCGACATTCTTAGGCGCCGTTGGTTTACCCGAGTTCGATAGCGCGCCGCCTGAAAAAAGGCCGGAACGGGGATTGTTGGGCATTCGCAAGACGCTGCAGGTGTATGCCAACCTTCGTCCGGTTCGCTCCTATAAAGCGCTAATCGACTCTTCGCCGCTTAAGAATGAACTCGTGGACGGCACAGACTTGATTATTGTGCGCGAGTTGACTGGCGGCCTCTATTACGGCACTCCGCGCGGTATTTCAGGCACTGGACCGGAAGAACGCGCCGTCAACACCATGACCTACACGCGATCCGAAATTGAACGCGTCACTCACATGGCGTTCCAACTTGCCATGAAGCGCCGCAAAAAGGTGACCAGTGTTGACAAATCCAACGTGCTGGAAAATTCGCAGCTTTGGCGGCGCGTGGTAATTGAAGTAGCCGCCCACTACCCTGATGTTGCGCTCGACCACATCCTGGTCGATAACTGCGCCATGCAGCTTGTGCTCACCCCAAAACGTTTTGATGTTGTTCTCACCGAAAACCTGTTCGGCGATATCTTGAGCGACGAAGCGGCTGTTCTCGCCGGGTCGATAGGCATGCTGCCTTCCGCCTCCATCGGCGCGCAACGTCCGTCTGGAGCCTGGGTTGGCTTGTATGAACCGGTGCATGGTTCGGCGCCGGATATTGCGGGCCAGAACAAGGCGAATCCCCTGGGAGCAATTGGCTCAATCGCAGCCATGCTCGAATACAGTTTTGGTTTAACCGCCGAAGCGAACGCCGTCTATAAAGCCATCGAAGGAGTGCTCGATAGCGGCAGGGTAACGGCCGATCTTAAGCCTAAAGGCGCGCCCGCAACAACGTCCGAAGTGGGCGACGCCATCTGCCAGGCAGTAGCCGTATTAGAAAGTCGAAAGTAAATGTCACAAGCCCCTAAGCCCCGCACCATCATTGAGAAGGTCTGGGACAGCCACGTAGTTGCCGAAAGGCCAGGAGCGCCGACGCTCCTCTACATCGATCTCCATCTGGTTCACGAAGTAACCTCACCCCAAGCATTTTCCGGCCTGCGCGAGCGCGGCATCAAAGTCCGCCGTCCCGATCTGACCATCGGAACCACCGACCACAGCATCCCGACGCATAGCCGCTCGCTGCCCATCCTCGACAAAATCGCCGAGACGCAGCTCATCCAGTTCGAACAGAACTGCCGCGACTTCGGCATTCCGTACTACGGGCCAACGAACGCCAAGCAAGGCATCGTACACGTCATTGGTCCCGAGCAAGGCCTGACGCAGCCCGGCATGACCGTTGTCTGCGGCGACAGCCACACTGCCACTCACGGAGCTTTCGGCGCGCTGGCTTTTGGCATCGGCACCAGCCAGGTGGAACACGTGCTGGCCACGCAATGCCTGCTGCAAGTGCCATCCAAAACCTACGAAGTTCGCGTGGAAGGAAAGCTTCGTCCCGGCGTGGGCGCCAAAGATATCATCCTGAACCTCATCTCGCGCATCGGCATTGGTGGCGGCAACGGCTGCATCTTCGAATACAGCGGCTCCGCCATTCGCGCTTTGTCCATGGAAGAGCGCATGACTATCTGCAACATGTCGATTGAGGGCGGAGCGCGCGCCGGACTCATAGCGCCCGACGACATTACTTTCCAATACCTGGCAGGCCGTCCCGCCGCTCCGCAAGACGCCGAGTGGGACAAAGCCCTCAAGACCTGGCGTCAACTACCCAGCGACGAAGGCTCCACGTTCGACAAGCGAATCGACATTGATGCCGGTTCGCTCGAACCGATGATTACTTTCGGGACCAATCCAGGCATGGGCATTTCTATCTCCGCGCCGGTGCCCGATCCTGCTTCCATCGCCGATCCCGTGGAGCGCGACACCTTGGACAAAGCCCTGCGCTACATGGATCTGCCCGCCGGCAAATCGCTGCTCGGGCATCCGGTCAACGTAGTCTTCATCGGCAGTTGCACCAACTCGCGTATATCGGACCTGCGTGCAGCCGCTGAAATTTTCAAGAACCACAAGGTGAGCCCCAACGTGCGCGTGATGGTTGTTCCTGGTTCCCAGTTGGTGAAGGAGCAGGCCCAGGCCGAAGGGCTCGACCGCATCTTCATGGACGCCGGCGCCGATTGGCGTGAAGCTGGCTGTTCCATGTGCATCGCGATGAATGGCGATCAACTGGCGCCGGGCGAATATAGCGTCTCCACCAGCAACCGTAACTTCGAAGGACGGCAGGGCAAAGGCGGCAGAACGTTCCTGGCAAGCCCGCTAACCGCCGCCGCCAGCGCCATTTCCGGTGTTGTCACCGATGTAAGGACGATGTTCAAGTAATGCAAATAGTCACCAAATTCACCAGCCGGCTTGCGCCGCTGCCCATCGACAACATCGATACCGATCAAATTATTCCCGCGCGTTTCCTGAAAACCATCTCGAAAGCGGGCTTGGGCGATCAGCTTTTCTATGACTGGCGTTATGACGCCAACGGCAATCCCAAGCCTGATTTCCTGCTAAATACGCCGGAAGGCCGCGCCGCGCATGTGCTTCTGGCCGGGGATAACTTCGGCTGCGGCAGTTCGCGCGAACATGCTCCCTGGGCCCTGACGCAGTATGGCTTCCGCGCCGTCATCAGCACTTCTTTTGCCGACATCTTTCAAGGCAACTCCTTGAAGAATTCTCTGCTGCCTATCCGCATTCCAGCCGAAGCGCACAGGCGGCTGTTTGCCGCCGTGCAGGCCGACCCATCGGTTATGGTCATCATCGACCTCGCCAGCCAGACCTTAACCCTGCCCGACGGCAGCGCGGTTGAGTTCCCGGTGGATCCTTTTGCCAAGCACTGCATGCTGGAAGGCGTGGACGAACTCGGCTACATTCTCAACCAGGAACCCGCCATCGCCGGCTATGAAAAGACCCGCGAATTGTCGGTAAATACCTTTTCGGCCGTCTAGTTTTAGTGCCCGGAGGGCCTCATTTTGCGTGCTATGGTGATAGCTAGTGTCATCGCCCTTTAACTTCCACCTCGCGCAGTACGAGGGGCCTTTGGATCTGTTGCTCGACCTCATCCGCAAACAGCAGATCAACATCTCCGATATACCCATCGCGCAGATCACCGCGCAATATCTGGAGTTCATGCAAAAGGCGATGGAACTCGACATCGAACTCAGTTCCGACTTCGTTTACATGGCCGCTACTCTGATTCACATCAAGAGCAAGATGCTGCTGCCGCGCGACCCGGAACTGGATAAAATTTCGCCGGAAGAAGATCCGCGCCAGGAACTGGTGGAGCGCCTGATTGAGCACGAGCGATTCAAGAACGCCGCCGAAATGCTGAAGCAGAAGCGTGTGATTGAAGAAGCCATCTGGTCCAATCCGCAGATTGAAAGGTTCATCAATGAGGATGAAGGGCCTGGCTTAGCGGTCACCATTTTCGACCTGGTGAAAACCTTTCAAGGCGTTCTGGATCGCGCCGCCAAGCGGCCCATCTATGAGATCGGCAAAGAAATTGTCAGCGTGCCGGAGATGATCCAGTTTCTACGCCAGCAACTTGAGCGCGGACGCCGCCAGGAATCCCTTTCCGCCACGCAGCTTTTCGAACGGCAGCGCAGCCGCCGCGCCATGATCTGCCTGTTTCTCGCTATCCTTGAACTAGTCAAGCGCCAGAGCGTCTCTTTGACACAGGGCGAGGCCTTCGGCGATATCGGCCTCCGCCGGGGTCCGTCTTTCGATGATGAAACTGAATCCATCGACGACCTGGCAACGGTAGAACAGGAATACAACTGATAGACAGTATGGATGAAGTGCAAGAAACGGTCGCTGAAGAACCGACCCAGGAGGAGATAGAGCAACAGGAAGCCGACGATGTCATCATTGCCGAAGCCATCCATGAACCGGTTGCCACCGGCCAGGAAGCCGTCTCCAATCTAAAGGCCATCATTGAAGCGGCCATCTACGTTACCGACGAACCGCTTACCCCGGAACAGATTGCTACTGCCGTCGAAGAACCCGTCGAGAAGGTGAAAGAGATACTGGCGCAATTGGTCAGCGAATATGCCGCGCCGGATCGTGGTTTGTCGGTTCGCGAACTCGCCGGCGGATACCAGATGTCCACCAAGCCGGAGCATCATGAGGCCATTCGGCGCTTTGTAAAACGTTTGCAACCACCTTTGAAACTCTCGCTTGCTGCCTTGGAAACCCTCGCGGTTGTGGCCTATCGCCAGCCCATCACGGGTCCGGAAATATTAGACGTGCGCGGCGTCCAGGGCGCGGGTGTCCTCAAGACGCTGCTCGACCGAAAGCTGATTGCCGCT
The DNA here is from genome assembly GCA_003163855.1 of Bryobacterales bacterium. Taxonomy (GTDB): domain Bacteria; phylum Acidobacteriota; class Terriglobia; order Bryobacterales; family Bryobacteraceae; genus Bog-105. The sequence goes on from PLRJ01000169.1 coordinate 27,465, forward strand.
GCCGGCAGGAAAAATGTGCTGGGGAAGCCGATGCAGTACAAAACCACGCGTGAGTTCCTGATTCAGTTCGGCCTCAACTCGCTGGCTGAACTGCCTACGCTGAAAGAGTTCGAAGAACTCGGACGCATGGCGNNGGCAGAGGCGCCGCCGCAAGATGCCTGAAGAACGTCTGCAGAAAATCCTGGCGCATGCGGGCATTGCCAGCCGGCGTAAATCGGAAGAGTTGATTCTGGCTGGGCGCGTCTCCGTCAACGGCGCCACTGTCACGGAACTTGGCTCCAAGGCGGACTTGTCGGTAGACAAGGTGAAGGTGGATGGCCAACTGCTTAGCGCGCCTAAGCACTTCGTCTATATTGCATTGCACAAACCCAAAAACGTGGTCACTACCGTGCGCGATCCGCAGGGGCGTCAAACCGTGATGTCGTTCTTCAAAGGCATGCACGAGCGCATTTATCCGGTTGGGCGTTTGGATTACGCCAGCGAAGGCTTGCTGCTGCTGACGAACGACGGTGATTTCGCCAATCTGATGATGTCGCCGGCCAGCCACGTAACCAAGACCTATCTGGTGAAAGCAAACGGTATTCTGTCACCGGAAGAAGAAGAGATCTTCCGCCGCGGTATACCGATGCACGGCCGCCGCACCGCTCCCGCCGGGTTAAAGCTGATCAAGAAAGCGGTAAACCCGTGGTATGAAGTTCGCCTGGTGGAAGGCCGGCAGAACCAGATTCGTATCATGTTCAAGCACTTCAACCACCTGGTGGAAAAGCTGCGCCGCGTGAAGATCGGCTTCCTGGAATTGGGCGATCTGAAGCCCGGCGCTTACCGCACGCTCACAAATGCGGAAGTAGCCAGGTTTCGCAAGCTGATGAAGATGGACGAACCCGGTACTGAAGCCGAAGATAAGATTGGCCGCTGATCAACGCGGATAAAAGCCAATGCGACACTAAAAATGTGATCAGTGATTCCGATCTCACCGACCTTCTGCAACACGCGAAAACAATCGCGGTCGTGGGCATTTCCAGCAATCCGACCCGCGCCAGTTTTGGCGTCTCCCGCTTTTTGCAGCGTCAGGGTTACCGTATTATCCCGGTGAATCCGGCTGAAAAAGAAGTGCACGGTGAGCATGTCTACCCAACGCTCGCCGACGTTCCGGATGCCATCGACATCGTAGACATCTTCCGGCGAGCCGATGCCGTCTTGCCCGTCGTCCAGGAGGCAATTCCGAAAAAGCCGCGCTTGATTTGGATGCAGGAAGGAATCGTCAATGAAGAGGCCGCGCAACTGGCCGAATCCAACGGCATTCGGGTTGTCATGGATCGATGTATTTTGAAGGAATTGGCTAGATTACTTCCCCTCAATAAGTAATGCCTCGGCCTCTTTTGTTTCCGATCCTGACCGTTTGGGTTCTCCTGTTCTTAAACGCCTGCACCGAGACGCACGAAGTGCTGGGTCAGGCCTATATTGCCCCGCAAACTCTCCACCTTCGCAGCGACCTGTCTGCCAAGAGCAGCAACATCGCTGAGCTGAAACACGGCGCCCAGGTCGGCATCGTGGATGTTCAACGGCGCATGGTCAAAATCCGGACGGTCAAGGGGCAGGAAGGGTGGGTCGATTCGCTCGACCTGCTAAGCGCCGATCAGTGGAACGCTATCAGCCAACTCCGCCAACAGCAGGCACTACTGCCCCCGCAAGCTTCCGCTACGGCCTTCGAAACGCTCAATGTCCATATCGATCCCAGCCGTTCCTCGCCAGCCTTCGCGCAGATTCCAGAAGGTGGTGCCGTCGCGGTGCTGGGCCACCGTGTCACTCCGAAGGTGAGCGCACCCGTGCGTTCTCCCGGTTTCACCATCCAGCGCCCGCAATCTCAAAAAAAGCAGCGCAAGGAGCAGAAAGACCACAGTAACGCGTTTCATCTGCCGCCCAAACCTGCTCCGCCGAAGCCGCCCGCCGATTGGCTTGCTCTTTCGGCTGAGCGCATCGATGGCAGCGAAGAGTCCGCTGCCGCAACACCCGATAAGACGAAACCTGCTATCGCTAAGCCGGGACCTCCAGCGAAACCTGTGGTCTTAGAAGATTGGACTCTCATTCGCACAAAAGCCAACGAGATCGGCTGGGTGCTGACGCGAAACTTGCTCTTTTCCATTCCCGATGAGGTGGCCCAATATGCCGAAGGTAAACACATTACCGCTTTCTTCGACCTGGGCGCGGTGAACGATGAAATCAAAGGGCAGAAACACAATTGGTTGTGGACCACGGCCGCCAGCGCTTTGCCCTATGACTTCGACGCCTGGCGCGTTTTCACCTGGAATACGCGGCACCATCGCTTCGAGACGTCCTTTCGGCAGCGCGACCTGGAGGGCTACTTTCCGGTCCACGTCGATGCGGCCGAACCCGGTTCGCTGCTGCGAAATTTCCAAATCATCACCAGGGATGCTGACGGTAAGATGCGCCGCCGCAGCTATACCTTTGATGGCCGCCTGGTGCACGCCGCCGGAATCGAGGACTATCAGCCGGGAAAGGCAAACTCCGCAGGCGGAGCCAACGCCATCGACACGCGCGAACTTCAGTCGAAGCTGCCGCACGCCGGCTGGCTGCGCCGTCAATGGACTGCGGTGAAGCATCGCTTGTTCGGGACATAAGAGTGGGCGCAGTTGTGGCGCTGACTCAGCCCTCCTGCTAAGGTTTGAGGTGTCTTAGGCGGCTTGGAACCGCGTTCTGACTTCCCTAGCGGCCTCTAATGCCTCCGGATTGTTAGCTGCCGTACGTAAAGTACGGACGATCTTGCATTCGATGTCTAGACGGCGTGGGTGAACATCTATTCCGCCAGCGGTGAACGATAGTCGTCACTTCGGGATTTAGACGTGGCGTGGCAACTGCGATGACATCCCGGTGATTAGCTTTATCAGCTCTCCCTGCTTTCTTGTTCCGGTTTTCTGGAAAATACTGCGGAGTTGGGACTTTACTGTCTCCCGGCCAACGCCAATCAGGTCGCCCGCGTCAGAGAGTGAATAACCATCAAGAATGTGGAGAGCCAATTGTGTTTCCGCCGGCGTCAGACCAAAGAGTACGCGCAAAATTTCCGACGGGACACCTGGCCTCCGTTCGGGATCGTTCAGAAATACCGCGACGGCGGGCCTTCCTGGCAAAGCCGAGTTGGTTTCACAACAGAAGGGCGAGACGAATAAGTTTAATGGCCGCCGACCGGTCCGGAAGATTTGCATAGCACCCACGCCATGTGCTGCCACGCCATTCCCGGTCAGAATGGCTTTGGCAAATAATTCCTGCAGCGTTGCCCATTCGGCTGCATTCCTTGGCGCTAGCTTCGATCCGTGAAGGCAAAGGGCGCTACATTCATCAAGAATGATCCGGGCGGCTCGATTTACAAAAACTACCTTGCTTGAAGCATCCAGCAGCACCAGCGCGGTTTCCAGCAGATCCAGCGCATTTTCAAGATTGGATAGCCTCACCTCCAGCGACTGCAAGAGTCTTCTGGTGGTCAGAGCGGTTTGCAGATGAGGAACAATCGCCTTGACGACTCGAAGATCATTCTCCTCGAAAAGACCTTGGCTCCCGCCTCGGCACAGGGTCAGGTGCTCTGTCAGAGTGGGGTTGCTAGCGGTGGTCACCGTAGCCATCCAGCGCATATCAAAACGCCGCAAGAACTCGTTATAGTAGAGGCTCCTCAGCATAGTTGATTCCGGCCAGATTTGCTGTCCGACGTAGACCTCGCCGGGAATCAGATCGCGGCCCCTTAAATACCATTCGTCGTACTGGCCGTAGTGCGCCTCGTAGATTCTTTGGGCTTCCGCACCGCCTTCGCCCGCTCGACCCACAACGGTGTGTGTGTCGCGTGCAAGGTTGTGGGAGAGCAAGCCAATTTTGTCTGTCTTGGTGATCTTTGCGAGCTCCGCCAGGAATTCGTTCCACAATTCCGGCTCGGTAGGAGCGGCATACAAGGTACGGACAAGATTGGTAAAGTGCTCCTCAGCGAACATGGGGCGCCTTGTAGGGTGACAGACGGTAATTGGGGAGGCGACTATGACGTATGAGGGCCACATCGGCCACCTGACTCGTAGTTAAGCAATCCGTTGAAGCGATCATGTCTCGAAGCTTACCCTTGCACCTGGAAGGTTCGATGTAGCCGAGTCTCGAGGCAAGATCAATATAGCGCGCGGGGGTCTGCCCCGGTAAGCGCTACTGGCGGGGGCGGTACTAGCACATACAAAGGTTTACGCCGTCGTCGCGGCCAAACTGGAGCCGGAAGCCCGACTTTTTTCCAAACTCGGACGTGTTTAAGCCTTTTTAGGCGGCTGAAGAACTCGTAGTAATGGGACGTCATACACGCAAAATACTAGGACCTTCTTAGATGCATCTCCCCCACCTGGGGGAAGATTTGGTTCTGTGAATTCGTTTACCGTTCGGAAAGCAGTAACAGGAACACTTTGAACCTCAATCTCGGAATCCGCCGTTTCGCATCTGCGTTTATCAAAACGAAGGCCGTCCTTTCTGTACTTGGCATGGTTGCCGCTTTGGCGGTCACACTAATGCAGGCAGACGTCAAGGCGCAGGCGGTAACAGCGACACTCCCCGCTGGAGCCAACCCTTCGGAAGTGGCGGTGAACCCGGTCACTAACAAAACCTACATCGCGAACTATGGTGCTGCCAGCGTGACCGTGATTGACGGCGCAACAGGCAATATCAGCACCGTGGCGACAGGGACTAATCCTGATGGTGTCGCGGTGAACCCGGTCACCAACAAAATCTATGTGGCTAATTATGGCAGCGCCAGCGTAACTGTGATCGACGGTGCAACCAACAACACCGCGACGGTCGCCGCGGGAGCAAATCCTGAAGGCGTGGCGGTAAATCCGGTCACCAACAAGGTCTATGTGGCCAACTACGGCAACAACACGGTAACTGTAATCGACGGGCCAACGAACAATACTGCCCTAATATCAGCCGGAAACTATTCCGACTGGGTGGCTGTGAACCCGGTTACCAACAAAATCTACCTGACTAACTCGGGTGGCAATACCGTGACCGTGATCGACGGAGCAACCGACAGCGTCGCAAATAATGTCACTGTCGGACAAAATCCATACTTCGCCGCAGTGAACCCGGTCACGAACAAAATCTACGTATCCAGCTACAACGGCGCAATAACGGTAATCGACGGGGCAACCAACAACACCACGACGGTCGCGGCCGGAGCAAATCCCGAAGGCGTGGCGGTAAATCCGGTCACCAACAAGGTCTATGTGACCAACTACGCCAGCAACACGGTAACAGTGATTGACGGTGCGACAAACAATACCGCCACGGTAGCCGTCGGGATCAATCCTGGTTTCGTAGCGGTGAACCCGGTCAACAACAAAGTCTACGTTACGAACTACGGCAGCGGCAACGTGACAGTAATTGACGGTGCGACCAATACCACCGCTACTTTAGCCGCCGGAAGCGAGCCTTTCAGGGTGGCGGTAAATCCGGTGACCGACAAAGTGTACGTGACCAATTACAGCGACAACACCGTGTCGGTGATTGACGGTGCGACTTACGGTACCGCGACGGTTACTGTTGGAACAGGACCCAATTCGGCGGCGGTGAATCCGGTCACGAACAAAATCTACGTTGCCAACTACAGCAGCGACACGGTGACTTCGATTGACGGAGTGACCGGCGCTACCACCACCATCGCAGCCGGCAGCATGCCGGGGTATCCGGTAGTGAATCCGGTCACGAACAAAATTTACGCGCTCAACAGCGGAAGTGGCACCGTGACCGTCATCGACGGTGCCACCAACACTACTGCCACTGTTGCCGTTGGATCAGAGCCAAATTGGGCGGCCGTGAACCCGGTCACCAACAAAATCTATGTTGCCAATTTTGGTAGCAATAGCGTAACGGTGATTGATGGCGCCACCGACAGTACCGTCACGGTCGCCGTTGGACCGGCTCCTAATTCGTTAGCGGTGAACCCGGTTACCAACAAAATCTATGTGACCAACTACGGCGGCACGACAGTAACGGTGATTGACGGCACGACTAACAGCACCGCTACCGTCGCTGCGGGAACCCAACCTTTTTTCGCGGCGGTGAACCTGGTCACCAACAAAATCTACGTGACCAACGCCGGCAGCAATAACTTGACCGTGATTGACGGTGCGACCAACAATACCGCCACCGTTGCCGTCGGATCCGGCCCTTACTACTTGGCGGTCAACTCAGTAACTAACAAAATCTATGTGGCTGACTACTCTGACAACACAGTAACGGTGGTTGACGGCGCAACCAACAATACCGTCACTGTTCCAGCGGGAGCCAATCCCGGTTTCGTGGCGGTGAACCCGGTAAGTAACAAAATTTATGTCGCCAATGGCAGCGGCGGTAACGTAACGGTGATTGACGGGTCGACTAATTCCACGGGCACGATTACTGCCGGCGTTAACCCCGTCTTCGCGGCAGTGAACCCGGTAACCAATCAGATCTATGTAGCCAATGGCTCTTCCAGTAACGTAACCGTAATTACCGAAGCACAAGCCCAGGCGCTTCCACTCACCACCGCCATCACCCCGCTAGCCGATAACGAAACCCCCACCCCAGTCCCCGGCTTCACCTTCATCGCCAGCACCACCGCTGCTCCGGCCAACGCCATGCTCTATCAGTTCGACACCTGGCAGAGCACTTGGACCGCCGCCAGCGGAAGCGGCCCCAGCTTCACCGGCGCAGCGGCCACATTACAACCCGGCTTCCACATTCTGTACGCTTATGCCGCCGATGGCCAACTGGCCACTTCTACCCAGGCTGGTTCGCCGGTGATTGGCAGCATCCAGGCCTACGTTTTCCTAGTGGGCAATGCGGCGCCAGTCCCCGTTGCCATCAACCCATACGCGAATTCTACGCCGCAAAGTGCAGCCATCAACACAGCCTTTCCCAACCCGTTGGCGGTAAACGTAACCGATAGCAATGGTAATCCTGTGTCGGGCGTCAGCGTCGTCTTTACCGCACCTGCCAGCGGAGCGTCAGGCACATTCAGTAACGGCACCAACACCATCACGGTGCAGACCGGCTCTACCGGTGTGGCCACAGCCCAATTCAGCGCAAACACCACCATCGGAAGCTATAGCGTGACTGCCATGGCCGGCACTCTTTCCACTTCGTTCTCCTTAACCAACACGGTTGGTCCGCCTGCCGTCATCTCGGCGAATGCCGGCACCACCCCGCAAACAACCGTAGTCGGCACAGCTTTCGCGAATCCATTGACGGTTACGGTGACGGATGCCGGTGGCAACCTGATCAACGGCGCAACAGTTGTGTTCACTGCGCCCGCAACGGGAACGTCCGGGACTTTCACTAACGGCACGAACACAGTCACGCTCCAGACCAATTCGTCGGGCGTGGCCGCGGCGACTTTTATTCCCAACACCAGGACTGGCACGTATAGCGTGAATGCCTCTGCTGGTTCGGCTACGGTTTCCTTTATTCTCACCAACGCCGCTGGCGCGCCTGGCGCCATCACTGCCAACAGCGGCACAACTCCGCAAAGCGCGGCGGTTAGCACTGCCTTTACCACTCCGCTGGCGGTTACGGTGACTGACAGCTTATTCAATCCAATCGTGGGCACAAGCGTCGTCTTCACGGCGCCCGCGAGCGGAGCCTCTGGCGTCTTTGGCAATGGAACCAATACCATCACGGTGCAGACGAACGCCTCTGGCGTCGCCAGTGCGGCGTTCACGGCTAATGCAACGGCGGGTGGTCCCTATGGCGTGAGTGCTGTGGCTGGTTCGCTTTCGACCTCGTTCTCGCTGACCAATACATCGATTTCGGTCGGGGGGTCGGGGGGGCAGACGACTGTTCCAGTTGGAACTAGTCCCCAACAAATGGCAGTCAACCCTGTCACCAACCAGATTTATGTGGCCAACGGCAGCGGTAACAGCGTGACGGTGATCGACGGCGCAACCAACAGCACCGCCACCGTCGCCACGGGAGTCGGTCCTTATGCGATCGCCGTGAACCCGGTTACAAATAAAATCTATGTGGGCAACTATTCCGCTAGCAGCGTGACCGTCATCGACGGAGCAACCCGCAATACCGTCAACGTCGCGGCCGGCGGCACTCCCAACTCTATCGCCGTCAATCCGATTACGAACAAGATCTATGTCGCCAATCAAAGCGGCAACAGCGTCACTGTGATCGACGGGGCGACAAACAACACCACCACGATCGCCGCTGGGTCCTATGCCAACTCTGTAGCCGTTAATCCGGTCACGAACAAAATCTACGTTGCTAACTCAAAAAGCAACACGGTGACGGTCATCGATGGAGTGACTAACAATACCTCTACTATCGCGGCCGGAACGTTTCCCTTTTCCGTGGCGGTGAACCCCGTCACAAACAAGATCTACGTAGCCAACAGCACGAGCAACAATGTAACGGTGATTGACGGGGCAACGAACAGTACCGACACCGTCGCCACCGGGAACAGTCCCCAATTCCTGGCAGTGAATCCGGTAACCAACAAAATCTATGTGCCCAATTTCCTAAGCAGCAACGTAACGGTGATCGACGGCGCAACCAACATTACCGCGACCGTTCAGGTGGGAACCCAAGGTTACTCGGCGGCGGTAAACCCGGTCACCAACAAAATTTATGTTGCCAACGGAACAGGCAACAGCGTTACGGTGATTGATGGCGCGACTAACTCAACCGCCACCTTCTCCACCGGAAATCTGACTAAATTCGTAGCCATAAATCCTGTGACGAACAAAGTTTATGCGGCTAATTACTCCGACAATACGGTCTCAGTGATTGATGGTGCGACTTACAGCACGGCGACGGTCGGCTCTGGAACGGGTCCCAATACGGCGGCGGTGAATCCGGTCACGAATAAAATCTACGTTGCCAACTCCAGCAGCGACACGGTGACTTCGATTGACGGAGTAACGGGCACCACCGCCACAATCGCAGCCGGGAAGGGTCCAGAGGACCCGGTGGTAAATCCGCTGACTAATAAAATCTATGTGAGCAATTACAGCAGTAATACGGTGACGGTGATTGACGGTGCAACCAACAATACCGCCACCGTCGCTGTCGGATCGGGGCCCAATACGGCGGCGGTCAATCCAGTCACAAACAAAATCTATGTCGCCAATTTAGTTAGCAACACTGTGACGGTGATTGACGGCGCAACCAACAATACCGACACCGTCGCCGTTGGAAGCACTCCTTTCACCGTGGCGGTGAACCCGGTCACCAACAAGGTCTACGTGACTAATTACGGCAGCAACAACGTTACCGCAATTGACGGTGCGACCAACACTACCGCCACCATCGCCGCCGGAACCCAACCCGGTTCCTTAGATCTAAACCCGGTCACGAATAAAATCTACGTGGCCAACACCGGCAGTAATAACTTGACGGTGATTGACGGTGCGACCAACAACACAGTCACCGTCGCCACCGGGATCTTCCCTTCATCGGTTGCGGTGAACCCGGTCACGAACAAAATCTATGTCTCCAATTCAATTAGCAACACTGTGACGGTGATTGACGGCGCAACCAACAATACAGTCGCGGTTGCTGCCGGGACCAATCCCAACGACGTGGCAGTCAACCCAGTCACCAACAAGATCTACGTGTCTAACAATGGCAATTTTACGGGCAACCCGGGCAATACCGTGACCGTGATTGACGGTGTGACGAACAATACTGAAACTGTCACCACCGGGACCAATCCTGATTGGGTGGCGGTGAATCCGGTCACCGGCCAAGCGTATGTCACCAATTACTCCAGCAACAATGTGACGGTGATCACGGAGTCGCAAACCCAGGTGCTTCCGCTCACCACCGTCATCACCCCGCTGACCGATAACGAAACCCCCACCCCAGTCCCGGGCTTCACTTTTAATGCCACCAGCACTACCGTTGCCCAACCCGACGCGCTGGTCTATCAGTTCGATACCTGGCAGGGGAGTTGGACGGCGGCTAGTGGCAGTGGCCCCAGCTTTACGGGTACTCCGGCGACGTTGCAGCCTGGCTTCCACATTCTTTATGCTTATGCAGCGGATGGTCAGCAGGCGACATCGACACAGGCAGGCTCGCCGGTGATTGGCAGCATCCAGGCCTACGCTTTTCTGGTGGTGCCGGCCGGGTCAGGAACTGTCACGCAAACTATCACGTTCATCAACCCCGGAGCACAGGTAGTTGGAACGCCCCTGACGTTGACGGCTACGGCGAGCTCCGGTCTGGCGGTGAGCTATAGCAGTTCGACTTTGCCCGTGTGTACCGTCTCAGGAACTATCGCAACCTTCCTGACCGCGGGAACCTGCACCATCACTGCATCGCAAGCGGGCAACGGCAGCTATGCCGCGGCAGTTCCGGTCTCGCAAAGCTTCAGCGTGACGTTAACTCCGCAGCCCCAGACCATCACCTTCACCAACCCGGGCTCACAACTCGTCGCCACCCCGCTGACACTCTCCGCAACCTCCAGTTCAGGTCTCGCTATCAGCTATGCTTCGTCCACACAGACCGTCTGCACGGTTTCAGGCAGCACAGCGACTTTCCTGGCCTCCGGAACCTGCACCATCACGGCATCACAAACCGGCAACAGCACCTACGCGGCCGCGCCAGCCGTTTCCCAAAGCTTCAGTGTGCTCCAATCACAAAGCATCGTCTTTCAGAATCCCGGCACACAAACCGTCGGCACGCCGCTGACTCTTGTCGCACGCCCCACTTCCGGCCTGACACCCAGCTTCACCTCGTCCACCTTGTCGGTCTGCACCGTCTCCGGCATCACAGCAACGTTCCTGGCCCCCGGAACCTGCACCATCACTGCCTCACAGGCTGGCAACAGCACGTTCGCCGCTGCGCCTTCGGTCTCTCAGAGCTTCAATGTGCTGGCCGCGCAGACCATTACGTTTCCGAACCCTGGTTCACAAACCGTCGGAACACCACTGACATTAACCGCGACCGCAAGTTCCGGTCTAGCGGTCAGCTATACCAGTTCCACACTCGCTGTCTGCACTGTCTCCGGCAGCACCGCGACCTTCCTGACTGCGGGAACTTGCACCATCAACGCATTGCAGGCGGGCAACTCTGAATATTCCGCCGCTCCCATTGTGTACCAGTCGTTCAGCGTCGCGCTAGCTCTGAAATCACAGACGATTACCTTCGCGAACCCGGGTTCGCAGACGGTAGGAACGCCCCTGACACTGACAGCGACGGCAAGTTCCGGTCTAGCGGTCAGCTATACCAGTTCCACACTCGCTGTCTGCACTGTCTCCGGCAGCACCGCGACCTTCCTAACCAACGGCACTTGCACCATCACTGCGTCACAACCTGGCAATACCACTTACGCTGCGGCCACGCCGGTCTCGCAAAGCTTCAGTATTGTCGCCGCCGCGCTGAAATCACAGACGATTACCTTCGCGAACCCGGGCTCGCAAACGATAGGAACGCCCCTGACACTGACAGCGACCGCAAGTTCCGGTCTAGCGGTCAGCTATACCAGTTCCACACTCGCTGTCTGCACTGTCTCCGGCAGCACCGCGACCTTCCTATCTAACGGTACTTGCACCATTACTGCGTCACAACCTGGCAATACCAGCTACGCTGCGGCCACGCCTGTGTCGCAAAGCTTCAGTATTGTCGCCGCCGCGCTGAAATCACAGACGATTACCTTCACGCCCATCCCGCCTCAAAAGATAGGAACGCCCCTAATTCTGACTGCCACCGCCAGCTCGGGCCTGCCGGTCAGCTACTCGGCCGTTCCGAATGGCAACTGCAGCGTTTCTCGAAGCGTGGTGACGTTCCTCCACACAGGCGACTGCGGTATCGTCGCCAGCCAGGCCGGCAATGCAACCTATTCAGCGGCGGCCGACGTGGGACAGGTCATTCTGGTTCAACCTGCTAATGCCAGCTTCACTATCGCACCTAGCGCACTGACCCTCACCTTGGCGCCTAACCAGGGCGGGACGTTAAACGTGATCGCAAACCCGATCAACGGCTTCCAGGGCACAGTCACTTATACGGCGACCGGTATACCGGCGGGCATTGATTATGTTTTCCTGCAGGAAACTTCCACCCAGTCAATTCTGGTCGTCTATGTGCCGGCTGGAACGCGAGCAGGCAGTTACACCGTGAAGGTGACGGGCACATCGGGAACAACCACCGCGACCACAACGGTTACCTTGGTCATCTCGTAATACGGAGTGCCGCGATTTCGACAAGCCATTGCCTACTCCTCCATCTTGCCTGAGATCTCCACCCGGTCCGCCGCTAAGAACTTTTGCACGTGCGGATTATCAGACTTCTCCATCTCCGAAACAGGACCGAAATAGATCGCTTCTCCCTTGTAGAGGAACATTACGCTATCCGCCACTTTTCGCATTAGGTCAAGATCGTGCGTTACTACGATGGAAGTCAGCTTCAGTTTCTGCTTCAGCCGCAGCATGAGATTTCCTAACTCGTCAGACATAATGGGGTCCACCATGGTTGTCGGTTCGTCGTAGAGGATGCACTCGGGCTGCGCCGCTAAAGCGCGTGCGATAGCTGCGGCTCGCTTATAACCTGTTGACAGATCGCTAGGCGCTGAATCCCGGTAGTTTTGAAGGCTTACCATTTCCAGCAGCCCGTTCACCACGTCCTCTTTGTTTTTCTCCGAATAATCGTCGCGCTGCTCCAATGAGAACTCGATGTTTTCGCCTACCGTCAGGGAATCGAACAGCGCGCCCGACTGGAAGACCATGGTCACTTTCTTGTGAAGCTGGCGCAATTGTTCTTCCGACATGTCGTTAATGTCCATGTGATCGACAATCACCTGGCCGCCATCGGCTTTCAAGAAACCCATGATGATCCCCAGCGATACCGACTTGCCCACGCCGCTGCGGCCTATTATGGCTAGCGTCTGGCCTGCATCGACATGAAAATTGATGTCTTTTAGCACCGGGTGATCAAAGTGTTTAGAGACGTCTCGGAATTCGATGTAGTGCCCGTTTCCATTGTTCCGCCCAGCTACCTGCTCGTCGCCCATCGCTCGAATTCCTCCGGTGTATTCATGTTCAATATGACATCGTCGACGCTGACCTTAACTGCTTTCAACTCGGCCAATAGATGGATGGCGCGCAATCGACCTTCATTTATCGCGTTTGTCACTCGTTCGAGGCATTCCGTCCGGTAAACCGCGCATAGCGGTTGTAATTTGGCGTTTCTGTCCAATACTGCGGCACATAAGGCTTCAGGTTTCATAGCCTGGAGTAAGCCCGTGATCCAGCTTGCACGCAGCCCTGCCAAATCGCAAGCGACGACTACGTTCAGTTCGGCGCGGTGGCTTGCCAATACCGTTTCCAGTCCGGATAGAGGGCCTAGTCCTGGCCGCAAATCCGGCAAACATTCGAATGCCAAGCCAGAATAACGCTCCGGCCTGCCGACCAGAAATACTTCTTCCGTGACGGTCGCAAGGGTGCTGGCAATGGATTCAACCATCACCGAGTTTCCGGCCGGGAGAAGCGCCTTGTCGCGTCCCATGCGGGAGCTTTCGCCGCCGGTGAGGACAAATCCGGCTGTTTTCATGCTTAATTATGCCAGCCGTTGAGGAACCGCGCTAGTAGAGGCCGACCGGGGTTTCGGCCCGCGCACGAGGGTGTCCGCCCTACCAACCAGGCCAATTCACATAGTTCAACTGGAAATTTCAGTAGCAACAGTGATACGCTTGCGAATACAAAGGGTTAGAGTGGCTGCAGTCCGCACGCAACCGGAACCGCTGATGAATCGTCAACTAAATCGGGAGGGGCGGCTGCATTTACGCTAGAACTACGCATGTTCTTTTTCCCCCGAAGAATGGTGCTCTTGGCAGCGTTGGCCGCTGCTGCCTGCCTCCGCGCAGCGCAACCTTCCGCGCCTCGCGTTGAGGGGATTCGTTTCTGGTCTTTTGGTGATGTCACCCGCATAGCTATCGAAACGTCGGGTGATTACAAACTCTATTCCGAACAGATTGAGAACCCTACCCGCATCTACTTCGACCTGGTGGGCTTGCAGGCTCCTGCCGGCGCGCAGCACGGCATGCAGGTGATCCAGGTGAACGACCACCGGCTTCGTCAGATCCGCGTGGCCAAGGTGAATACGGGCAAAACGCGCATTGTCTTCGATGTGGAGTGCCCAGTTGAGGTTGTCTCGTCCCAGTTGGTCAACCCGGACCGTCTGATGATTGAAATTCGGCCAAAGGGTACGAGCCTGCCCGCTCTGTCTGCTTCCCGCAGTGTGACTGGATCGCAGAAGGTGGATCTTTCTCAACACCTGACCGAGGCCGACAGCGATGTTACCGACCCATCGATGAAGAGCAAGCCGAGCGGCCAAAAGGTTCTGCAGTCGTTAGAGTCGCCGCAAGCCGAACCGGCCAAAGGTCAACTGGCCCAGGCACCCGGCAAGCGAAACGCAGCGGTACAGGACACCGATCCCAACGGTGCCTACCATCCGCGCCGCGATACTGCTCCGGTAATCGTTGCCGCGGCCGCTGCCCCGCCGATTGAGACAGTTCCCGAAACAACCGTTGTCCCGCCTGCGCCCCAGCCGCCCATAACTGCCATAACCGCGGCTAAGAGCGACAGCACTGGCGACCGATCGCTGGTTCGCGTATTTGGCCTAAAGCTGGGCCGTGTGGTCATCGACGCCGGCCACGGCGGCCACGACAGCGGCACCGTCGGCCCTAATGGCCTGATGGAGAAAGATCTGGTGCTGGATGTCGCGCTGCGCCTGGGCGCGCTGATTACCAAGCAATTAGGTGCCGAAGTGGTTTACACGCGCTCTTCCGACGTCTTTATTCCGCTGGAGGAACGCACCAAGATTGCCAACGACCACAAAGCCGACCTCTTCATCTCCGTGCACGCGAATTCGTCTGCTGAACCCGCTGCAACAGGGGTCGAGACCTATTACTTCAACCTGAATTCCGATAAGGTCGGGCTGGACCTGGCAACCCGCGAAAACGCAGCGGCCGGCAGTTCCATTTCAGACTTGAACGATCTTCTGCATCGCGCCGTGCTCCAAACCAAGTTGGAGGAATCACGTGAATTCGCCCAAAAGGTACAGGCTTCGCTCATAGCAAATGAGTCCAAAGGCAACGTCAAAGTTCGGGACCGCGGTGTCCGGCAGGCGCCTTTCGTGGTGTTGATTGGAGCCACCATGCCGTCGATCCTGGCTGAAATTGGCTTTGTATCCAATCCCCGCGACGAGCGCCTCCTGCGCCGCAACGACACGCGCCAGCATATTGCCGAGGCGCTTATGAAGGGCGTTATGCAGTATGCCAATTCGCTGAGCCACAGTCAGATGGCTCGCGCTAAATCGGAATAGCACAGTTATTCTTCGCTGCCGCTCTCCTCGTGCCGCGACGCTCCGCAAATCCCTCGTTTGCTGTTCTGAATAAAGCCAATCAAATGCCGCGTATGAGCCGAATCCGCCTCAGCCTGGATGCGCCCGATAGCATCACTGCGGTTCAAACCCGACCGGTAGAGCAGCGTAAATGCTTGTTTCAATTTCCAGATATCCTCTTTTGCGAAACCCGCGCGGCGCAAGCCAACGCGGTTCAATCCCCGTGCGGCTACATTGAAATCGGAGTAGAGAAAATACGGGGGCAGGTCGCTGTTCACCCGCGTGTTGCCCCCCACCATCGCCAGTCGGCCGATTTTCGAATACTGATGCACCACCACACCACCCGATAGAAACGCCTGATCCTCAATCTCCACGTAACCCGCCACCAGGGCGCAGCTGGCCACCACAATTTCATCGCCCAGCTTGCAGTTGTGCGCGATATGGCCCGACGTCATGATGTAGTTGCCATTACCTATCAGCGTCTCTGATTCGGGTTCCGTCCCGCGCGAAATTGTGTAATGCTCACGAATCTTGTTTCCGTTGCCGATCCTTAAGTAACTGCGCTCGCCTTTGAACGCCTTGTCCAGCGGATCGGTGCCCAAAACGGTGCCAGCTGAGATTTCGTTGTAATCGCCCAGCTTGGTGTAGCGCTTCACAAACACGTAAGGCTCTAACATGCAGCCTGTGCCGATCTCGACATCGGACTCAATCACGCAGAACTCGCCGACACGCGTCTGCGGGCCAATGAAGGCGTAAGGATGCACCCTGGCGGTGGGTGCAACGTAGGCCGAGGGGTGAATGCTCATGTCAAGTTACCCGTAGCATGCTAAACATTATGAGGGATGCCCCTGACCATTGCTGAAATTGCTGAGCTTTGCGGGGGCACCGCGGCCGGCGATCCAGCGCGCAGCGTCCGCGCCGCCGCATCTTTGGAGACCGCCTCGTCCACTGACATTGCCTTCGTAACGGGCAAGAAAGCCTTAGCGGTAGCGGCGAGTTCTCAGGCGGGTTGTCTGCTTGTCGATTCATCGTTTACTTTGGCCGGACCTTGGGCTTTGGTTCGCGTCGAAAATCCTCGTGCTTCTTTCGCCCGTGTGCTGGCTGCGCTCTACCCGCCAAAGAGGAAGTTCGCTGGCATTCACCCCACGGCGGTGGTAGCTTCCAGTGCGGCCGTCGCTGACGATTGCTGCATCGGGCCGCACACGACCGTGGGTGAAAACACAGTTATCGCCGCTGCTTGCACGGTCGGTCCTTCCTGCTGCATAGGTGACAACGTGACGCTCGGTCCTGGAAGCGTTCTTCACGCAAATGTCACCATCTATGACGGAGTAACAATCGGCGCCAGAGCAGTGCTGCACTCCGGGGTTGTCATTGGCGCCGACGGCTTTGGTTTCGCTCTTGTCAATGGCCGTTATGAAAAATTTCCCCAAGTCGGGACCGTCTCCATCGGAGACGACGTAGAGGTTGGCGCTAACTCGTGTATTGATCGAGCGGCGCTTGGCGTAACCAGAATTGGCAACGGTACGAAACTCGACAACCTTGTGCATGTGGGTCACAACTGCGTGTTCGGCGAACATGTCGTGGTGGCCGCGCAAGCTGGCTTCTCCGGTGGCATTACAGTTGGTGACTTTGCCGTCATTGGCGGCCAAGCGGGCATCGGAGAAAAAGCAATCATTGAAGCAAAAGCCATTGTCGGCGGTAAAGCCGGCATACTGCCATCGGTGAAGGTGCATGCTGGTGAGCCTGTTTGGGGCATTCCTGCGCGCCCGCTTCGTAAGCACTTGAAAGGCTTGGCGCACGTTGCGAAACTGCCCGAGTTAAGAGAACAAGTCCAGCAACTCGGGCAGCAAATCAGCAGGATTGAAGCTGACGTAAAGAAGAAAAGCTGATGCTGGTTAAGGATGATCGAAGTTGGCCGATTCCAAAATGCTATTAATCTTGGCCAACATGTTCTGTATGTGCTGTATGCGTGGAGCTATCTCTTCATCTGTTGTTGTCAATTCGATGTAATAGGCAAGAGTTTCAATTACGCCCAAAGGCTGGCGCAATTCGTGAATTAACTCTTCTAGGAATGCAGGACTGGCACCTGTCTTGGACCTCAAACTAATTTCACCTGGAGCAAGAGAAACATCCTGCTGTAAAGCAGTGAACTCTGAAACGACTGTGTTCATGCAAATTGACCCGTTTTGGAAATGACCGGCAGGTATTTCCAACCGTTCGATTGTGACTGGAATAAGGCGGCTAGTCAATAGCAGAGAAGGCGCATTTCCACGCCTTTCTTCGAGAACTGAAGCACAACAAGTCATGGTACAGCTAGTGTGGTATTCTCAGGACGTTACCCCGCCTGAGACGGGCCTGTGGCGCAGTTGGGAGCGCGCTTCCATGGCATGGAAGAGGTCATCGGTTCGAACCCGATCAGGTCCACCAATTCTTCAATAACTTAGCGATCAAACAGCTTGTTCAGGGTCCCGTTTGGGTTACCGTTGGCGGCTGAGTAGAAATCACGTTAATGACGTGATCCTGGCAGCATACCTCGTAGTGCTGCATTGGTCCGGGATACTCTTCTGTGGCAAACGTGGACCGCGATATATATTGCCGGAATCCAGATTTCGAATAAATGCGGAAGCTTTTGCCAGTGTAGACGTCCTCGTCGTTAGGCGGAGACGCGAAGGACTCATTCAGCACGCAGTAGGCGACGTAGTGCTCCCACATAATTTCGAATGCAGCACTCTCAGCCGTTACCTTGATCGGCGTACAGTCGTGAAAAGTGTGGCCAGCTATGACTTTGTCTTGTGGGCCACCAACTGGGCGTCCTTCCCTCACTAACAAGCGAAGACCGTTTCCCCCGAGCTCTTGCATCTCGGCAAGGAAAAGATAGTCGCAGTTATCAATTGGCTCGAAGGACTCGCTCGCAGTCACCAGGTGTAGAGAGGGGATATTCATGCAGCAGGGGCGGCTCGTGGCTGGCCCCTGCTGGTTCGGAGGAAGGGCGGCCCTAAACAAACCGCCCTGATTTGTTCACTAGTGTACTCCATTTAAAGGCCGAATACCAAGAACAATATCTAGCCATACAGGCCTACTGGTTTTCGTATTTGGTACTTTGCTCAATTTGAACAGCGTTAGCATTACAATTGGCAGCTTGAAAGGTGCCGGGAATGGGCGCTGCAGATTCCCTCCTGCTAGCATCTATCAACAGGGATGGCCATTTCAGTTAACCCACCGGGACATCGTATTCCGCAGGCCATTGATGATTGCGCCAGCGACGCCGGTTTACGGGCCGTTGCGGGATTTGAAGCGCTCAAAGGGCTACTCGTCCTTGCTTTGCTTATCACGCTGATCGCCGTCCACAACCGCATTGAAGATTATGTAGAAGATCTTCTTTACCATCTGCATATTGATTTCGACCATCGCTTCGCTCAGGGCGTGCTGCGGGCGGCTAGCACGCTTAACGGCTCGCGCTTGTGGGCGCTTGGCCTTGCCGCCACCGTCTATGCCTTGGTGCGTTTCGTCGAAGCCTGGGGCCTATGGCACCGCCGGGTTTGGGCAGAGTGGTTTGCGCTCCTCTCCGGCGCGCTCTACCTTCCTTATGAATTGCTGAAGGTTGGCGAGCGCGCCACATGGGAGCACATCAGCGTTCTGGCGATTAACGTCTGCATCGTCGCCTACATGCTTTATATACGCGTCCGTGAGATGCGCAATAAAGATTCGGCTCAGCCGGTTATTCAGTAATATGCGGGCAACGCACCGCGCGGCTGTTTAGTTCAGGGTCAAATTCAAAGTAGCGGTGCTCACTATGGAGCCGCTTGTCGCCGTTACCGTTACCGTTCCAGTCTCAGCGGCCACCGTGACGGTAACTGGCGCCGTTGCAGTTAAGCCGTCGCCGGTCGCCGTAATGGTCAGCGGGTATGATCCGGCAGCAACTGTACTTCCTACCGTGACAGTCAAGGTGGCAGTTCCCGAACCGCTCAGACTGGTGGATCCCAGAGTTGCCGTTAGTCCAGAGGGTGCACCTGAGACCGCCAGCCCGATGTTGCCACTGAACGAGCCGCCGGTAGTTACCGTTGCGGTTGAAGTTCCGGAATTCCCAGGAGACAACACCAAAGTGGCCGGAGACGTTGCCAGATTCAAAGTTGCTCCCAAGGTGCTCGTTGTTGTGCTGGAACTGCTGCCGCCGCCGCAACTTGCCATCACAAGAATGATGGACGCGGCACCCGAAAACGCCAGCATCCGCTTCCTGTTCTTACCGCCCAGCCAGAACGCTGCACCGCAAATCAACAAACCCGCCAGCGTCGAAAATACAACGGGTGTTCCGAATCGCGGGAAGTTCTTAAACGATCGCCACGCCGGGACCGCCGCCGTCGCGCCGGGCGTGATGGTTAGCGTGGCCGTGCCAGAGCCCGATACCGAACCAGGAATGGAACAGGTGGTGTTCGTTACTCCCGACACGGCACAGGTAAACGTCACCGTGCCGGCGAAGTTGCCTGACTTGGCAACCGTGACAGTCGCCGAACCTGGCGTCCCACGCGTTAGTGTCAGGCTGGTTGGGTTTAGCGAGACTCCAAAATCGGCCAGCCACTCGTTAACCAGGTGATAGGCATCGACCGATCCCCAACCACTCGCCTGGTCATAGCCGACCCCGGCTGAAAAGCCGAATTGGTAGGGGGCGCTGCTCGGACAACTGATTGATCCCACCCGGCAAGTGACGAAATTGTTGCCGGCGGTGATGTCGTGGAAAGCGTCGGTGGACACCGAGGCCAGCGAGTAAATTGTCGGATTAATAACTCCCTGCGTGCTTCCAAGCTTCTGATTTAGGAGCGCAATGACACCGGCGAAACTCGGGGTCGCGGCGGACGTACCCCCAACCACATCCAGATTGGAGTTAGCATCTCTAAATCCGCCGTTCAGGCAGTATGCGTCACCGGCACTTTCGCACATCAGATAGCCATCGTGATTAGGCGATGCGGCGAACGCGATATCGGGCACGTCGCGCGCCCCATCGTTCGGCACGCCAGGGCCGGTCTGCCAGCTTGGCTTAGGAAAGTCGATACTCGCCCCGCCGCCGCCAGCGCTCAGACTGTCGGTGGAAGCATCATCGTTCCAGACCACCTCAGGAATGTAGGACAGTGCTGAACCGTTGCTCGAGTTGTTGGTAGAGCTCCAGTAATTGCCTGTGCCTTCGCTCAACGTAGTTCCCCCGATGGATGTGACGTAAGGCGAAGTCCCTGGGAAGTCTACCGCCAAGCCGCCTGTAGCCGGCAAACTGGTGTCGCAGTCCGCGGCGCCGGAGTCTCCGGCAGCGGCCACAACCGTCATACCCTCTGTGGCTGCCATCTGAAATAGATTGTTCAGCGTGCTAACGTTGTTTGCGCCTTCGTCCGCCTCGCAGTCGCCGTAGGTAATCGAAAGAACTGGAGCTAAATTCTGATCCACGGCATAGTAAAGCGAGGAATCGAATACGTCCACTGAATTCACAAAGATGATGGTTGCGTTGTAGGCGATACCGCCGGCCCATTCAAGATCGAGTTCCGATTCGCCCTGATCACCCGAATTGACCTGTGCACCGGGATCGATGCCGACCACTACAATCTGAGGCGGATTCTGTGCCAGACCTGATGCGGTTTGAAAATTCGCAATGTCGGTCAGGTTAATGTCGCTTTGGCCAATAACGGCGATTTTCTGACCTGTTCCGGTGTATCCGGCGCCGTAAAGCGGCTGGACATCGTACATAGTGGCCCAGTCATTGGGAGTCAGAAAGTGGTTGCCGCTGATGCTGGAAGTAAAGTGCGGCCTCAATGCGGCGGGCTTCAAGTGTGGCTTGGGATGGAAATCGGTGAGTCCGCGGATGCCCAGAACCATTCCTGAGAGCGCCTTCGGCAGCACTGGATCAGTGACGTTGGCGTAGTGCGCTTGTCCGTTGACCATAAAGCTGTGCAGAGATGTCTGAAATGCGGCTTGCACCTGGCCGGCGGTACCGGAGAACGTGACAAAGCTTTTTGAGCGCGCAACTTCGACGTTGGAAAAACCTTCGCGCGACAACCACGCCGTCACCTTTTGTATGTCGCTGGAATTTACGCCGAAACGCTCGGCGTACTGTTCGGGTGTCAGCCAGTGGTGATAAAGACTCGATCTTTTGTCCACCTGTTGGGTTATCAGATTCTGCAAGTCCGTCTGCTGCGCGGCTGACATCGAAAAATGAATCGTCATGCGCGGCAGCGCAAGCGATGAACTCGCCTCGCCCTGGTCCATAGCAACGGCCGGGAGAACGCGCGTATTGCCGGTCAACCGGAACGTTTCGGCGCTATCCAGACTTGCATGTATTCTCGCAGCGGGTTCGCTCGCACTCAGCGCGCCTGAAGTGACGCCTAAAACGATGGAAACGCAAAAAATCGACGACAACTTAAACGCACTGCGCTTATTGATATCCAAACCTATGTTCCTCTGTCCTATTTCGTTGAACGTAGCCGCACCAGTTTCGGTTACTTAGCGTGGCGGCTTGAGGCCGAATCCTGAAAGAGCACGGTCACCAGAGTCACCAGGGCAAACCCGCTCACTGTCCCGGCCAGGTCCGTGGCCACATCTTTCCACTCGTAGCCTGCATGATACAACTGGTTCTCAAGCCATTCCTGTCCAAGCGCGAGGACGATCGCGAGAAAAAAACCCGCCAAGCGTCCGCTAAACCTTTTAGCCACCTGACAGATCAGCACCGCCGTTAACAAATACACTACGTAGTGGCCGAAGTCGTGGTAAGGCCCCACCGTGTGCAGTTTTAGCTTGAAAGACAAGGGGCTAACTGACAGCGCGACAAGAAGAATCATCCAAACAAGGATAAGAATCCACATTATCCGCGGCAGCAACTCTGATTTTCGCGACAAATCCTCTTCTATTGTCGCAGTCGCGGCAGCTTGTAAGCCGTACCCGCGGTCAGACCAAAGGGACGGGGATAAAAACGGCAGTCCGGATAGAAGTTTTTGCTCGCTTCCAGAAAACAAGACCGTTCTTCCACTGCCACGAGCGAATCCCAATCGAAGTCTGACCGGCCACTCAGCAGCGGCGAGTAGATGACACGCCTCTTAGCCCTCAGTGCCGCCACACCAAGCCATGCACCCAGAAAGCCGAGGGAAGCCGCCTGTAACTCTCCCGACTCAAAGCAACTCCTGAGAAAACTCGAGCGTATAACGGCAAATTGGCTGCTGACCGCACTGACTGAACGTTGCTTACGCATTTGCGTAAAGTATCCAGGGTCCACGATGGGCCGTCCTTTATCTGGACATTCGCAGCCGCTGCCAAACCCCAGCACTTGTCCGCCGTCCGTCACAACTCCTTCGCTGTTTGCAATCCGGCCGCCAATCATCACGGCATCCTGGTGCCTTTCAAACAAGGCCATCGCATCCCAAAGCCAGTCCTCCCGTTCCACTTGAACCGTCTCGGACAAAAGGCAGACCAGATGGTCGTCGCTGCCCGAACGTGCAACCAGTGCGGAGACAGGGGCTCCTCGCCATAGTCCGATGTCAGTAAGTTCAGCCGTCAGTTTCACCAGCGTAGTGGGTTGCGGCGCAACCGGCTTCCGCTGATACCACCAGTCGCACGATCCTGGCAGCAACGGACTGTAAACAATCTGCTGCCGATCGTTCAAGCCGCGCGCATCAAGGAATCTTTGCAGAACCGTGCGCTGGGAATCGTGAATGTACGGCTTACTGCCCGCGTCGTCCGCGGTCGACTCCGGATGCATGCGCCAACTGTAAATCACTTCCGGAATATGCACCGCCTCATGGCCAGCGCAATAGAAGCGCACAAAGCAGTCCCAATCGGGACTGCCCTCTGCTTTCCTGTCCGAATAAGCACCCACCTCCAAAGCTTCCTTGCGGTCAATCACCCCCAGATGAGCAATGTAAGCCGAATTCAGCAGAAGAACCGGATCAAAGTCTGGCTTGAAGTACGGTTGCACTGCATGCGGACCGATAACTTTATCCTCATCGCTATATAACAACGCAGGGTAGCCCGATTTCGTGATCCAATCCTGAACAATTTGCAGACAATCCGGATAGAGCCAGTCATCGGAGTCAACCGGCAGCAGATAGCGTCCACTGGCATGCTCAAGGCAGCGCCGCAATCCTCCGACTATCCCCTCGTTCTTTTCGTTCCGAATCAGGTTTACCCACTTCCATTTGGCTAATTCCTGTAAATACGCCAGCACCTCCGTTTTAGTGCAGCCGTTATCCAGCAACAGCCACTCGCACGCGCCCGCTTGATTCTGCACCGCGATGCTCTCCGCCAGCAGTTTCAGGAACGCGAGCGGTGTGCCATCCCAAACCGGCGTAGCGATGGAAAGAAGACCGGGGGTCAAGCTGCCGGTATACAGTCGGCGTCTGTCTTCCAGATGCGGCTTCATCCATTCCGCATAACTTCGCGCATCCCAAATCAGGTACTTGGCGCGCGCCCGCCGCCGCAGCATGCCCTGCATTTTCGCTGGAACCAGCCGTGAAAGCAGTGCGCCATCCTTCTTAAAAAGGTGGTATTCCAAGGCAAGGGCGAGCGTCCGAGGCGTCAGCTTTTTCATCTGGAGAGACCAACTTAATGTACCCTCTGCGCTACGCTGAGGTTTAGCCTCCGGGCGTCATGTCTGACCGCAGTCTTGTAGCCATTACCGTCGTCACCTTCAACAGCAGCCGATACATTCGCCGATGTCTCGAAAAAGCTCTTTTGCAGGACTATCAGCCCATAACCATAGTTGTGGTTGATAACGCGTCGCCGGACGAAACAGCCCACATCCTGCGCGATTTTGAAGACCGCGTAACGGTTGTCTACAACAAGCAAAACACAGGCTTTGCAGCCGCCCAGAATCAGGCGCTTCAACTCACCGACGCCGATTGGGTGCTTACCCTAAACCCCGACCTGCTGCTTACGCCGAACTTTGTTTCCACCTTGGTCGATCATGCTTCGGTGGATGACACCATTGGCAGCGCGTGCGGCAAACTGCTGGCATTGTCGCCCGATCTCGAACCCATCCATCCGCCTGTATTTGACTCCACCGGCATTTACGTCACTCCAAACATGCGCCACTTCGACCGCGGCAGCCTTCAGCCTGATCGCGGCCAGTACGATGACCTTGAATACGTCTTTGGAGGCACGGGCGCCGCCTGCCTTTATCGCCGCTCGATGATTGAACACATTTCGCTTGGTGGCGAATTCTTCGATCACGATTTCTTCGCCTACCGCGAAGATGCCGACGTGGCCTGGCGCGCGCAATTGCTCGGTTGGAAATGCCTGTACGTTCCGCCTGCCGTCGCCCATCATGTTCGGAGCGTTCTTCCTTCCAACCGTTCGCAGTTATCGCCGGTCATCAACATGCATTCAGTGAAGAATCGCTGGCTGCTCCGCATTAAGAACATCACTGCGGGTTTGTACCGTCGCTATTGGCTGCCAATCGCCCTGCGCGACCTTCTGGTGATTGCCGGTTGTCTGCTTCGCGAATGGTCGTCGCTGCGTGCTTTCAGCCTGCTTGCGCATTTGTGGCGTAAAACGTGGGCCAAACGCCGCCAGATTATGGCCAGGCGCCGCGCCAGCGACGAATATATGCAAGCCTGGTTCTGCCAAACGCCCGTCAGCTATCCTGCTAAAGCCGTCGCAACCGCACTGGCGGACAGAGAAAAGATCGCGACCCGTTGAACCCGATTTCGAAACCATTGGCTGCGCCCATGCGCATTGCCCTGCTCGGCACGCGCGGCATTCCTGCCAATTATGGCGGCTTTGAGACGTTCGCCGAGGAAATCTCAGTTCGCCTGGTTGAGCGCGGCCATCACGTCACCGTATACTGCCGCGAGAAGTATGCGCAGACCGAATACCGTGGCGTCCAACTCCGCTACCTTCCTACCATCAAGCACAAGTACCTGGATACCATCGCTCACACCGGCTTCTCCACCGCGGACCTGTTGTTCCGCGGCTTTGATGTTGTCCTGTACTGCAATGCCGCCAATGCCGTCTTTACCAGTTGGCCGCGCATTATTGGCGTGCCCACGGCGCTCAATGTGGACGGAGTCGAACGTCATCGCAAGAAATGGAACTTTGCCGCCAAGTCCTGGTATCTAGCCTCAGAATGGATGTGTACCTGGTGCTGTTCTACCGTCATCACAGATGCCGAAAAGATCCGCGAGTACTATCTGGAACGCTACGGCCTTGATTCAACGTTCATTCCCTATGGCGCCGAAACCGGCAAAGTTCCTGAGACCGATATTGTTCGTTCGCTGGGTCTTGAACCCGGCCGATACATCCTGTACGTCAGTCGAATGGAGCCGGAGAATAATGCCCTCATGGTGCGTGAAGCTTTTGAGCGTGTAAAGACCGATTTCAAGTTGGCGATTGTTGGCGATGCGCCATACGCCGCCAGCTACATCAAACAGGTGAAGGCTACCTCCGACCCGCGCATCCTGATACCTGGTTCCATTTATGGCGCTGGCTACCGGCAATTGCAATCTCATTGCGCGGCTTACGTGCAAGCCACTGAAGTTGGCGGCACTCATCCCGCGCTGATTGAGGCTATGGGCCGTGGTTCGATGGTGCTCTACCTGAACACGCCTGAGAATTCCGAAGTGGCAGGCGATGCGGCCATCGAATTTACCGGCCAGGACGATCTGGTTGAAAAGCTGCAAGCGGCCGTCTCGCGCTCTCCGGCCGAGCGCGCCGACTGGGGCTGCCGCGCCATGGATCGCGTCCAAAAACTCTATAGCTGGGATGCCGTTACCAATCAGTACGAATCGCTTCTGCAAAACTTGGTGTCAGGACGATGAATCAGCAGTTTAGTGTTGCCGCGCCGGTTGCGGAGGATTCAGGTGTACGGCCCATGCCCTATCGTTCGTGGGTAGAGGTTTCGCGAGCGCAGATTGCCTCGAACTTTTGTTCCATCCGGGATGCCGTCGGGCCCGGTGTGGAAGTGATGCCGGTTGTAAAAGCCGACGCCTATCGCCACGGCGCTGTGGAAGTCTCCAGAACCTTGGAAGCGCAGGGAGCCCGCTGGTTTGCCGTCAGCAACACCGACGAAGGCATCGCACTCCGCGAGAGCGGCATTCACGCGCGCATTCTGGTCATGGCCGATTTCCTGCCTTTTACGCGTTCCGCCATGCTGGCGCACAATCTCACCCCCGTCATTCATTCCCTGCCCGCACTGGCTGAACTGAACGCTTTGGCCGGTTCCCAGAATCGGAGCGTAAAATGCCATCTGAAAATCGATACCGGCATGGGCCGCTTAGGGGTTCGCGCCCCGGCTTCTGAAATCGCCGAAGCGATTCTAGCCTCGCCCAATGTCGAAGTGGAAGGATTGATGACGCATTTCGCTTCCGCCGCGAACTATCAAACAGGCCAGACCGAGAGCCAGATGGCGCTATTTGAAGCGACCGCCGATTTTCTGTTCGCCGCCGGCATCCGTCCCGCTTTACTGCACTTATCCAGCAGCATTCCGGTTGCCTACTCCCGGCGCGCTGCCTGGCGCGGCATGGTTCGTCCCGGTCATGCCATTTACGGTTATGTTTCACCCGTGCGTGGGCACGCCCCCGCTCGAAGCATTCGCGTCAAGCCGGCGCTTAGCTGGCGGGCGACTGTGCTGTCAGTAAAAGATTTGCCCGCCGGAGCCTTGGTAGGTTACGGCGGGATGTTTCGAACGCCCACTGCCATGAGGTTGGCCGTCCTGGCTGCCGGCTATGCGGACGGCATTCCGCACCGCCTTTCCAATAGAGGCAGTGTCATTGTCAAAGGCAAAATGGCGCCCATCGTCGGTGCAGTTTCAATGGATCTGACATCCATCGACGTCACCAATTGCCCCGCCACCGACGTCGGAGACGCCGTCACCTTGCTTGGTACCGATGGCGATGTAACCATCGATGCGCAGGACATTGCGAAGACCGCCGGCACTATCTCCTATAGCGTTCTATGCGGCATTCACGCGCGTGTAAAACGTGTTTATATTTGAGCGTTTCAGCCAAGTCACTAACGCTTTCCTTCTGGAAAGACAAAGGGAGGGCGCACGGAGCTAACTTTTCGAGGGAAGCTGCGCTTTGATCCATCTATCAATTCGCGCATCGAGTACGTCGAGCGGCAGCGCTCCACCGGAAAGCACCTCGTCATGAAAAGTCTTGAGGTCGAACTTAGGACCGAGTTCTTTCTTGGCGCGTTCGCGCAGTTCGCGAATCTTCAACTGACCGAGCTTGTAACTGCACGCCTGGCCGGGCCCCGAGATGTAACGGTCCGTCTCAGACTGAATGGTAGGCTCGTCCACAGCGTGCGAGTTGCGCATGTACTCCACAACTTGGTCACGGCTCCAGTTCATATCGTGAATACCCGTATCTACCACCAGTCGCACCGCCCGGAACAACTCCGAGCGCAGCCGGCCGTAATCTGAGCCCGGGTCCTGATAGAAGCCGATCTCTTTACCTAGTTCCTCGGCATAGAGTCCCCAGCCCTCCGTGTAGGCTGAGTTGCCGCCATGCTTTCGGAACTCTGGCAGCCCAGTAAGCGATTGCTGGATGGTGATCTGCAGATGATGGCCGGGAACACCCTCGTGATAGGCGACGGCCTCATCATTGATAAAGCTGCGATGGGTGGGATCGGAAACGGCAACCGAGACGCGGCCGGGACGCTTGCCATCCGGCGTTCCCCCCTGGTAGTGCGTGGCAGCGGCGGCTTGGAAAGGCGGAATCGGCTCCACCGTCACGGCGGTCTTGGGCAACAGGTTGAAAAGTTCAGGCAGACGCGGCTCCATCTGCGCGATGTATTTGCGGAAGTCTTCGACAATGGCCTCGGCAGACGCGGGCTTGTACTTGGGGTCGCTCTCGATGTGCTCGCGGAAACTGGCGAGATCTTTGTAGCCGTTGGTCTTGGCCAGTGCGGCCATCTCTTCGGTAATCCGATGGACCTCGCGCAAGCCAATCTGGTGTATCTGTGCCGCCGTCAGGTCAGTAGTAGTGAAGCGCCGCAGCGCGGCCTGGTAACGGCGCGTGCCGCCACCCAGAGAATTGATGGAGAGCGTGGTTCGGCAGTAAGGAATGTAGTCGGTAGTGACGAAGGCAGCGAACTGCTTGTACGCCGGGAAAATTTCCTTGTTCACCGTGGACGTGATCTCGTCACTGAGTCGCTTCTTATCCGCATCGGAAAAGCTGGCTGGAAATTTTTTTAGTGGCAGCAAGAATGGATCGGCGGCAACCACACCCTCGGCCTGCGCTGGAACCTTTTCGGCGATGAAGCGCACCGGCACAAGATGATCGCGCACGCCGGCGCGCAGGACGTCCTCCGTTTGCATAAAAGCCCTGGGAATCTGGTGCAGGCGAGCGATGTAGTCTTCGTAGTGCTTCACCGAGTCGAACGGCATGGATAGGGGCAGGTCGGCAACACCGACATGAACGCCTCCACCGCCACCCGATGCGCTGAGCGGCATTTCGAACTCTTTCAG
>PLRJ01000133.1 GCA_003163855.1 Bryobacterales bacterium
TGGGCTTGAGCGGCATCGATCTGGTGGACCAAGCGGACTGGCCCACGGTGCGGAAGTATGGGCTGGTGCCGGCTATGACGGCAACGGGTGCAGGCACGATTCCGGACGGCTGGAACCGGAAGGAGAGCCACGACCGCCTGGTAGAGCAGATGCAGGGCAGTATCGAACGCGCGGCGGCGGCAAAGGTTCCGAATGTCATTACGTTTTCCGGCAATCGCAAGGGACTACCGGATGACCAGGGTATGGATAACTGCATCATCGGCCTGAAGCGCGTGAAGAAGATGGCTGAAGATGCGGGTGTGACGATTTGCCTCGAGTTATTGAACAGCAAGGTGAACCACAAGGACTATCAGTGCGACCACACGGCTTGGGGCGTAGCGGTGATGAAGGGTGTGGATTCGCCGCGGGTGAAACTGCTGTATGACATCTACCATATGCAGATTATGGAAGGGGACATCATACGCACCGTGCGCGAAAACATTCAGTATATTGCGCATTTTCATACGGGCGGCGTGCCGGGCAGGCATGAGTTGGACGATACGCAGGAATTGCAGTGGCGGACGGTGGCAACGGCGATTGCCGATTTGAATTTTCAAGGCTTCTTCGCGCATGAATTTGTACCGACGAAAGACCCTATGACATCGCTGCGACAGGCTGTGCAATTGTGCTCGGTTTAATCTTGCAGGTTGATATTTGAAACGCTGAACGGAAATGAGCGATCCTGTAATTGCGCGGGAAAAAAACGCGCTTTACGGGAGAAAAGAAATAGCATCGCAAGCTGATAGTAAAACCGCCCTGGTCTTGTCGTCGGGAGGATTGTTTGGGGCTTACCAGGTGGGTGCCTGGCAGTATCTTGCCGAGACGTCGCTGCAACCGGACATGGTGGTAGGCGCATCGGTAGGCGCGTTGAATGGCTGGGCGATTGCGGCGAACGCAAACCCGGCCGCACTGGCGGACCAGTGGCTGCATGAGCGCACCAGCCGCATCCTGACGATGCGCAAGAAGCCGGGAATTCTGGCTGGCTATTTCGAAGGAAAGCCGTTGCGCGATTTTGCGGAAGAGGTTTTTGCGCAGTATCAGCCGGTGTTGGATTTCGGGCTGGTGATAGTGGAACTGCCGTTTCTGCGCTCGCGCTTGATCAGGCGGCATATGGTGACGGCCGATCATCTTACGGCGACGGCGTCCATTCCGGTTGCTATGCCGACGGTTGCTATCGGCGGCAAAATATTCACCGACGGCGGGTTGCTGGAAGATGTGCCGCTGTGGGCCGCGGTGGAGATGGGCGCGACAAAAATTGTAGCGATTGACGCAATGCATTATGAAGCGCCATGGTGGTATCGGATGGGCGTGAGCCCGATGAAGATGCTGGCACCGGGGATGCGTTCAGGGAAGAAAGCGCAAACGCTGGTGATAAGGCCAAGCACACCGCTGGGACCTTACAGCGAAGCGATTTCGTGGAACCGCGCCAGAATCAAAGAATGGCTGGAGCGCGGTTATGAAGATGCGGAGCGCGCGGTTGCGGCTTGTCCGTTCTTCGGGGCCGAGTTGGCTTCGAGTGCGGTTACTGCTGCCAGCCACCGCCCAGCGCATTATAAAGCTGGACAATAGAAAGCCGTTCGTTCAGGCGCGCGCGGGCTAATGCCAGTTCGGCGGAAAAGTAGTTGGTGTCGTTGGTGAGAACTTCCAGATAGCTGGTGACGCCGCCCTTATAACGAATCTGCGCGAGATTGGAAGATTCTTGCGTGGCTTGGGTTAGCAGTTCCTGATGCTGGCGATATTCGCGCGACTTCTTGTAGGCGATCAGCGCATTCGACACATCGCGAAAAGCCTGCTGAATGTCCTGCTGATACATCAAGACAGCTTGCTGCTTCTGATCTTCACTCAGGCGGACGTTGGCGCGCAGCGATCCGCCGTTGAAGATGGGTTGGGTTGCCTGCGCGGTCCAATTGTAGGAGCGGTCGGCCCAGGTGAAGAGATTGCCGAGGCCGATGTTCTCGAGCCCGATAGCGCCTGTTAGCGAGATTTGCGGGAACAACTGAGCGCGGGCTACGCCGATGTTGGCGTTGGCGGCGACCAGGGTTTGTTCAGCCTCCTGAATATCGGGGCGGCGTTCCAGTAACTGTGACGGCAGCCCGGCGGGAACACTGTCGGGATCGGGCTGTTCGATCAGCGATTGACCGCGCGGAATGGAGTGAGGATTCTCGCCTAGCAGGATGCTGATCTGGTTTTCTTCCTGCTGAATGTTCTGCTCGGTCTGAGGGATGGCTTCGGCGGCCTCTTCCACCAACTGCTCGGCCTGACGGACGTCGACGAGGCTGGTGTTGCCACCGCTCTCGAGGGTTTCTGTCAGTTGCAGCGACTGCTTGCGAGTGGCGAGGGTTTGCTTGCTTAGTTCGAGTTCGAGATCGTATTCGCGGAGCTGGAAATAAGCGGTAGCGAGATTATCGATGAGGGTATCGGTGACGGCGCGCTGGGCCCAAACGTCGGAAAGCAGAGTAGCGCGGGCGGCTTCAGTGGCGCGGCGATAACGGCCCCAGAAATCGAGATTCCAGGAGGCGTTGATGTTAAGTGTGTCATCGGCGTAGGCGTAACTGGGGAAGACGCCGGGGATTCCGGGCTGGCGGAGTCCGTTGACAGCGGGGCCTCCGCTAACGGTGGGCAACTGATTGGAGTGGGTGATGCGCACCTGCTCCTGCTGCTGGAGAATTCGATTAGCGGCTATGCGGACGTCGAAATTCTGTTTTAGAGCGGTGCGGATGAGTTGCTGTAAAACCGGATCTTTGAAGACCTCGGACCATTTCTGATCGGCCAGGGAGGCGGTATCGGAAACCTTGGTTTCATCGGGTCCGCGATAAGCAGGGGCAGTAGGGACGTCGGGCCGCGTATAGTTAGGACCGACCATACAGGAGGTTAGAAAGAGGGTGAGAGCGGCTATGGTTGCGAGTTGGAGTTTCATAGTGCACCCTCCGGTTGCGGAGTTGGCTGAGAGGCATGAGCGGTCTTACTGCCGAAGCGTACGGTTAAACTTTCGACTACGTCGAACATAACGGGGATGAGGAAGATGGCGATGACGGTTGCGGCCAGCATGCCGCCAATGACGGCGGTGCCCAAGACTCTGCGCGAGGTTGCTCCCGATCCGCTGGCTGTCCAAAGCGGGACGCAGCCCAGGATGAAGGCAAAGGCAGTCATCAGAATAGGACGGAATCGAATACGGGCGGCGGTAAGGGCGGCATCGACAATGGTCTTGCCTTTCTCGTACTCGTCCTTGGCGTACTCGACGATCAGGATGGCGTTT
>PLRJ01000176.1 GCA_003163855.1 Bryobacterales bacterium
TCCATTTGGACTCCTGATAAACATAGCTGGACGTTCGATTATAGACGATCCTATTTTCTGCGGCTACTTTGGATTCAGTGGACCGGAAACAGCCCATCGGACCACAGACCAGAATAGGTCGGGCAGAAAAAAGGAGAAGTCAGATGAAAGTTTTTGTTACAGGTGCAACAGGTTTTATTGGATCGGCAGTCACGCAGGAACTGATGGCCGCCGGACATTCCGTCACCGCCTTGGCGCGCTCGGAAGCGGCAGCAAAGGCACTGTCTGCAAAAGGGATACAGCCAATCCTCGGCAATCTCGATGATAGCGGGAGCCTGCGTACCGCAGCGGCAGCGGCCGATGGGGTCATCCACCTCGCCTTCATGCACGGCCTGGGTCAAGTCCCGTTTGCCCAGCGTCTGCGTATTTTCTTCGGCGGACTGCCGACCGGCATCGTTTCTCGTTTCTTGGCGATATCCGCCGAGGCGGACCGCCGCGCCATTGATACTATAGGCGCCGCGCTGAAGGGATCAGGACGGCCGCTCGTGACTACCTTTGGCACAATCGGCCTCTCACACGTTGGATTTCGTGCCGGGAAACCGGCAACGGAAGAGGATGAGCCCGATGTCCTCTCGCCTGGCATCGCTCGTGCAAAGACCGAGGAGAAGGTCGAAGCGTGGGCATCTTTAGGCGTACGTGCAACCATGGTTCGCCTGGCACCGTCGGTTCATGGCGATGGGGATACCGGATTCGTACCCCAGCTCATTAACATCGCGCGTAAAAAAGGCCAGTCCGCGTATATCGGTGATGGCCAAAATCGCTGGCCGGCCGTCCACCGGCGTGATGCAGCGCGCCTGTTCAGGTTGGCACTCGAAAAAGGTGTCGCAGGGGCCCGCTATCACGGTGTAGGCGAGGAGGCAATCCCGTTCCGTTCCATCGCCGAAGTAATTGGCGGTCAGCTAAATGTCCCGGTCGGCTCTATACCCGCCAGGGAAGCGGCCAAACAATTCAGCTTTCTGGCGGGCTTTGCCGCAACGGACAATCCGTCCTCCAGCACTCTCACTCGCGAGCAGCTCGGTTGGGAGCCCACCGGACCGGGGTTGCTCACCGACCTCAAGGCGCCGGGTTACTACGCGAGTAAGTAATGCCACTGGTTAGCATCACAAGGTTTCGGGCCCGCGCATTTTGGTACGTGCCAATGTTCGCGTTTCATGCCCGGCGAAGCATCTCGCAGATACGCCGCGCCAGGGGATGTATGGCCTTGGCGCTCTTGAAAGATAAGAACCGCGTCTTCTGGACAATGACTATGTGGGCGGATCAGCGCTCCATGAAGCACTACATCACCAGTGGTTCACATCGCAAAGCCATGCCCAGGCTGGCGGACTGGGCAGACGAGGCAAGCGTGGTTCATTGGCATCAGGATCACACGGAGCGTCCCGACTGGCCCGAAGCCGCTCGTCGCATGCGGGCCGAGGGACGTCCTTTGAAACTTCGTCACCCAGGCCCACGTCATGCCGATTTGGGTTTCCTCGAGCCGTGGACCACAGCCGATACTTGGTTCGAGAAGTTTCCGGCGGACTAGATGCAGTCTGATTTGCCTGGTTCGGCACCTTTGACCTGAAATCCGCGCCGCAAGATAGCGTCATCCATAGTCTCGGGAATATCGATTCCGCCAAATCCGTTTACCGATAACCCAAAATCTGCGCGCCAGTAGCCGAGATCGTCCTGATGTGCGCCGCTTTGTCGCTTTTGACGCGGAGCAAGGTTCTCGAAGTTGCCTGTGTCGTCAGGAGTTCATCGCCCTGTACCAGTTGCCGTCGAAGTCGCGTTTGATAGTCTCATTCGACTCGAAGCGGAAATTGGCGGAACGGGCGGCATCGGGCGTGTAACTCGGCCGCACGGATCGCGGTCCTGTACGATCCGTCCGAAGCCGCGTTTCGACGTCCGAACCCAAAAATACGCAGCCAGCACGGCGAATATCACTAAGCTAACCAGGATGGCGACCGCGATAATCCAGTTCATGTTCTAATGATCGTAAACTCTAACAAGTTTGAGGCTATCTCCGTCGCCCAAACGACCTTCCCGGTGGCCTTGCACTCGGCGCCCGTCCAAATTGGTGGCCGGACGGTTCTGCTCCAGGTTGGCGTCCAAATCGATGGCCGGCGTTAGGATCGAGCTTCGGCCCGCCCGGTTGCGCTTGTGCGCCGAACCGGCTCTGAGCACTGCCGTTTGAGGCGTAGCCCGACCCGCGGAATCCTCCAGACTGCACATAACGGCTGTCGGCGTAGTGGGACTGGGTGAAGGTTCCGTGCGTTCCGTACTTTGGCGCCGCGTTGGGTGTTTCGCGGCCGTAGTAGGTTGTCCCGCTGCTCTGCGCTGTCCGGTAGGCGTTGTACTCGTTCACCATCACCGGATGGTAGTCGTGGTTATAGAGAAGTTCGCGCAGAATTAGGTACTGCGGAAGCCAGGTCCAGACGCTTGTGCCTCCGTTGTGACTCCAATAGCCATACTGATTCGAACCGGCCGAGGGCGAAGCCACATAGCTAAAGCCTGGCGGTTGCGGTGTGTTCTGCGCCTCCGAATCGAACAGGCCCGCGTCTTTATGCGCGATGGCCATGCCGATGTCGTTTTCGACTGAATGGAATGCAGCCTCCGAAACATCCGTCCAGTGTTCGTCGCTATGCGTCTCGGTTTTCTTCAAAGGAACGTCGAGGAACTGCGTCCTGACTGTTTTCAGGCGCTCCCGATAAAGCGTTTCCACTCCATACTGGGAACGGTCAAGGTCAGTCAGAATCTTGTCCCAGGAATCGTAGAGCTGGCCGCACTCATTCTGCAACTCGGTGGCCTGCGCAGTCATGGTGCTCGCCCTGGCCCCAAGCGTTTCTTCCTGAGCGATGAGTTGCGAGGGCGTCTCGGCTGGCTTGTCAACGTAGGTAAGCGCAGTCAGCTTGCTCTCAAGCACGCTCTTCTTGGCGGGCCAGTCCTGTTCCGCTTTGTGGACTACTTTGGCAACTGGCGCGATGTCGAAGGCTTTGATGGTTTGCCGCTCGTGGTCGAGTTTGGCTGTGAAGGCGGCAGGATCTTTCTTGTAGTCGATCCATCGGACAGTGGCCTGATCCACTGACTGGGCTTTCTTTAGCGCGGATTGACGTAGGCGCTCTTCATCAGCCAGCAGTTGCGAGATGCGCGCATCGGGACGATTGCGCTGCACCAGGCGCGTCAGTTCACTGCCGTCATTCTGAGCGCTGCGAAGGTTCGATTTCGCATCGTCAAGGCTGGCGCGCCATCCTGTGAAATCGGGTGTTCCGCGCAGCAGGTCGTTGTTGAGCGACGTTTCCGATTTGTCCACCTGCTGCAGCGCGGACTGGATTTTGTCGTTCTCAAGAACGACCTCGCGCTGCAGTGACGGCGGCAGTCCTTTATTGCACGCCGAGAAGGCCGCGAACAGTATCAGCGGAGCTAGGAACTTTCTTCGGTGTTTCATCACTTGCCTCGATAGACGGTGATGTCGGCAGGTTCAATCCGTGTCCAGATGGTGCCGGTGAAGGGTTCACCCTGATACTTGCGGATGTACAGGAACCGGCGTCCGTCCTGTTCCTGAAACTGCCAGGCATAGAAGCCATTGCCGGTGGAGTTGCCGCCGGTGAAGCGGCCCATTTCGCGGCTAAGACGGTACAGCCAGAACTTCTTGTCGTAGTCGAAAAAGTCGGCGGGATTTTGCCGGGCATCGAGATCCGCCAGATCCTGTTCGGAGAGACCGATCTCATCCAGAGTTATCTTGCGGCCATCGAGATTAGCGAAAACCTCAACTGTATCGTTTTGATGAACTTCCAGATAGACGCGCTGGTCGCGCCAGGGACCACTGAGTTCCACCCACCGGCTGCTGCCGGCCTCGATCACGTCTAAACGGTCAACGGTGAAGTCGAGATCACTGAAATCGGCCGCTGCTCCAGTGAGGGACAGAACATCTCCGACGTGCGCGTCGCTAATTTTAAGATTCGCCAGGTCGGGAGTAGAGCCAGGCGCGGGCTTTTTGTCAAAAAACATTTGTGTACCGCCTTGTTTGTTAGCGGCCGCTTGCGGGAGGAAGCTCTTTGACGAACTCCACCTTGGGTGTGCGCTCGCGCTTCAGGGCCTGGAGTTCAGCGTCTACGCCGCCGCTCTCCAATTGAGCGAACTCGGCTTCCAGGTTGGTGTCTTTGCCCGCGCTGGCCAGTTGATCGAAGGCTTTGGCGGTAGCTTCTTCCTTGGCTACCGACTTTTCAAAGGTGGACAACTGGGCAAAGGCGTTATCGGCTTTTCCTACGCCGGCCAGCGCCTCCGAAACTTTGCGCTGCGCCAGGGCGGCGTTCTTGCGCGCGACCAGGGTTGTAGCGGTGCGCTCGCCTTCTTCAATCTTGTGCTTGAGGTCGCTCACCTGCTGCTTCAGCGAGTCGCTGGCAGTGCGGGCGGAATCGATAGCCGACTGCAGAGACGCCACCTGCTTATCGGACTCGGCTTTTTTGGCCAGAGCCTTGCGCGCCAGATCCTCATTGCCTGCGTCCAGGGCAAGACCCGCCCGATCCTTCCACTCTTTGGACTGGCGAACATACTTCTGATATTCGGCATCAAGCTGGTTGTAATTGCTCATGGCCATGGCGGAAGACTGCACCACCTTGTTGAGCTCGGCTTTCATGTCCTCGATAGTCTGACGGACAGTGGTCTCGAAGTTCGCGTCTTCAATGCTGTTCATGCCGGCGTTAACCTGCCCGCGAGCGACGCGGCCCGCGCGGTTGAAGATTTCTGAAAAGAATGCCATTGCGGTTGTCCTTTGTATTTTCCGTTATGCAGCGTGCAGGTCAGCGCCGATCAGTTCTTTTGCATGCAGCACGTCGGCCAGCAGAAAACTGACACACGAGAGGATGTCGTCCTCGTCGTCAGGTCCCATTTCCTGCAGTTTGCAAAAGTTATTTAAGGTTACGGCGACATTGCCATCGCCGTTCTCATAAAGCTGGAAGTGCGAGGTCGAAATGCCGTTATCGGCGGCGAGCATTTTATGCATAACCGCGGGCGTCAGATGGTCGGCAGGAGTGACCAGGCAGACCAGTGAGAGAAACAGAATCTCCCCTTCCAGAACGGCGCTCAAAGATATTCCGCTCTCCACTTCTTCGATGCGAAGAATGTTTTCAGCGACATCTGTAACCGAGTATCTTTTGGCGGCCAGAAGGGCATGAATTTGCCCGATGTTGGCGACGGCGGTAGTTTGCGGCATGGGTATGTGTCTCCCTAAGTATCACGCATGGACTCGCCAAGGCCGCCGATCTTATTTAAGCTATCCGGCTGCACGACTGAGTGCCGATTGCGTTCCCTCGTAGCATACGCACACCGGCTTCAGTTTGTTCGCAAAATGAGAAACGATCGCTAGACGGTGGCTGCGGTCTGTGCCAAATCGTGAATGGCTTTCGCCGCCACTTGCGGAGTGAGGCTTACTCCCGAATCGGCAAGTATGCCGATAAACGTTTCCATGATGGTGTCGATGTTGAACGCGACTTCAGCGTAAGCACGCGCGTTGCTTCCCGCTTCCAGCCGCAAGGCTGGATCGTCGATGAGGCGCGCCACGGCTTTGATGAACTCTTTGGAATCGCCGGGACGAACCACTAGGCCGCTGCGGCTGCGCAAAATCGTCTTCGCCGCCAGGTTTTCCGGGTCGATTGCGATGACCGTGGGACGGCCCGAGCACAGATAAGACAGAATCTTTGACGGCACGCAGAAAGAGCCTGCCGACGGATTTAGCGGAGCTACCAGGACTGCGGCGGAGGCCAGCATGGTAGGAACGTCAGCGTGCGGCTGGAACGGTAAAACTACTAGGTTGTGAATCCGTTTGCGTGCAGCTTCAAGCCGGATTTTATCCGCTGCCTGGCCGCTGCTGACGATGACGATCCGAATGTCGGGGCGATCCTTAAAGGCGATTGCCAGGTCGAAGAACGTGTGCAGATCGTGCTTCAAGCCGAGCGTGCCCGTATACATAACGTTTACGGTCTTATCCAGGCCGTACTGCGATGCCCAGTCACCGCTGGATAGACCCTTCGGAAAATCTTCCAGGTTTCCCCAGTTCTCCAGCAGACGGTAGCGATGCTGCTTGAGCACCGGTGGAGGCAGTTCCCTTGCATGGCTCGGAGCAATGGTAATTACCATCCGGCTCCGGGTTAGCAGGTGCTGTTCCCACTTACTGGCTAAACCACCCAGCACGCGCCCGAACCATCCGAGTCTCGCTTTTAGCAGGTCGGAGATGGCCTTTCCCTGAATATCCTGCAACCAGTAGACAAACGGTATGGAGCGCCTGTTGCACCACGACTCGATTCTTGAGGCAACCGTGAGTGGCAGGCAGGAAACGATGACCGCTGCGGGATTTTCTTGTTCCAGCGCCTTTAGGCATTCGACGGCCCAATCAGATTCCCCACGTAGCCTCCGTGCCAGGCTCAGCTTTCCATAGGGACGCTTGCACGTGATGTTGCGAACCATCTCCGGGTTGTCCTGCACCCACTGCGGCAGCGAAGAAAGATTCGGCGATTCTAACGAGCCATTCACAAAATAACGCGTTGGCAGACCGTAATCATGTAAACGAGCAGCCAGGCGGTAAGAAAAGGAATGACACCCGTAATCGATCAACGTTATGGTCGACATAAAAAAGGAAAAGTCAAATAGAAAGACAAGATACGGAACAAACTAGTTTCTAACAAAGGTTTTGCGGAATTCAAGAGTATCTCGCCCGGTTCTCGCTTTGCCTCCCGTTAATTCGCATCCCTTCTGAAATCTTAATGAGCCGGAGCTCCTGATCATCGTCTGACAAAGCCGATGGAGACGCGAGCCAAAACGGGCTACGGCTGATCACCCAAGACTGGGATTAAATGGTCCATCTGCAGTCGATTGCCCATTGTTTTTCTTGTCGTGGAATTCCCCAGTACCAATCAGCTTTTTCACGTTAGCAGATAGTTCGCCAAGATACCATCAAAGGAGCGTAAGTTCCGAGTACCAGAACTTTTCCTCTTACTTAGAGGAGTCACTTACTTGCAAAGTTGGTCGTAAACCGGAGCTACTTTTCGCTCGAAAAAAATTGTCAATTTTCAGTTACTTCACGTGCTACCCGTATACGGAAATTGAAGTAATTCGAGGAATTGCTTTGATTCTCGCGTCAAAAGGAAAATCCATTTGCAAAAGCAATTTGGGTCTTGATCGTAGCGCCATCGCCGCGCCTGCCGTGGTTGCAGTGCTGCCTGTGGACGATGCCGGCGTCTTGCCTTGAATGTATACGGAATTTTGCTTGCTGCCTATTCTTAGCCGCCGGGCTAGTTCGTTGGAGAGCAGTGGTCGGTGGTAGCGTAAAGTTCAATACAAATAACCGGGTGAATGACCCAGAGGGCTGAGGATGGACCAGTTCAAAAATTCGCTAGACGACGTGTCCGGGGCTCGGATTGCGCGCGTCATTCTGCAGCATGCGGCAAAAATCAGCAAGGAGCAGGATATTTCCGCGCTGGTGGGAATGCATGCAGCGTTAGCACGGGATCTGGTGGGAGGCGACCGCGCCAGTGTCTGGCTGATCGATGAAGAAAAGGGAGAGCTTTGGACGCGTGTAGCGGATGGAGTGGATGAGATTCGCATTCCCCTGAACACGGGAATTGTGGGTGCCTGTATTTCGGAGAACCGAACCATCGTCGCCAACGACCTCAGCAACGACCCGCGCTTTCACAGGCGGGTGGACGAGAAAAGCGGCTATCAGACCGAGTCTGTCTTGTGCGCTCCCCTGCATGCCGACAACACTACTATCGGTGCTCTTCAACTTCTGAACAAACCCGGCGGGTTTCTAAGTGGCGATGCCGAACTCATGGGCCTCATGGCGGTGTATGCCGCTTCGGCCATTCAAGCCGAGCGCTTACGGACCGAGGCTGAGATGGGGCGGCTGCTAAGTCATGAGTTGAACATTGCCCGGGAAGTGCAAATGAAATTGCTGCCGCGTTCCTTTCCGAGTTTGCCGGGGCTTGAGTATACAGGCTTTTGCCGGTCGGCGCGCTTTGTCGGAGGCGACTATTTCGATCTGCTGCCGCTGGAAAACGGATCGTTTGCGTTCACGCTAGGCGATGTCTCAGGCAAGGGCGTGCCGGCGGCCGTGCTGATGGCCAGCATTCATACGCTGTTGAGGAGTCTCCTCAGCGAGAACTGGCGGAACCTGGGTGAAACTGTAGGCAAGCTGAACGAAGCCATGCATCTGACCTCAAGCGGAGATCGCTATTCCACTCTCTTTTGCGGCGTTGTGAATCCCGATCGCAGCGAAATGCGTTGCGTAAACGCCGGGCACATTCCGCCGCTCATTATTCGGAGCAACGGCCAGGTGGACCGCCCGGCTGGCGCGGACTTCCCGGTAGGCCTGTTGCGCGGCACAACTTACAAGGAACGAACCGTGCTGCTGACGCCCGGCAGCGTCGTGGTCTGCGTCTCCGACGGACTGACGGAAGTGAAGAACGAGAACTTCGAATTCTGGGACGAACAGATCATAGAAGATGTCGCGCGTAAGCACAGGGACGGTTCGCTCGATCTGATGACAAACGCCTTTATAGAGGCGGCCGACGCATGGGCCGCCGGTAGTGAGCAGCATGACGATATGACCGCCGTGGCAGTGCGTATCTCGGCCAACTAGTCATCGCTGGGACTTTTATCCTATTACTATGAGAACTTCCCCAAAACTTGGCAGCAGGATACAATCGCTGCGGGGTTGCAGTATAATCCCTCCAAACGGGTAACACTTGCATCCCAAATTTCTAGCACTTATTTTCCTGGCAGTAGCCGCCAATGTGTCGGCCACTCCTACCACGCCCTGCAGCACCGGAACTCTATCGAGTTATGAATCGAGTTATTCGGTTCCCCTCGGGTGTTCAATAGGCATCCTGGACTACTCAGGCTTCACTTATCACCCCATCAGCAACGCTCCGCTGCCCGGCGCTATTACTTTGACGCCGGAAACCGGCGGCTTCGCGTTCACCCAGACCAGCGGGTTGCCTTTCACCGCCAGTGCCGGCGAAATTGTTCAGTTTGAAATCGACTACAACATCATCATCGATCCGGCTCCCATCCTGGCCGGTGCCGACAACTCGGTTGATCCGCCAAGCGGGAATGTGACCATTACCGAGTTTTTCTGTAACGATTCCCAGTATGTGTTTGAGGGAACCTGTCTCACCGGCTTTCTTTCAAACCCGGTGCAGGCGCTGTCGGTGGGAACCATACCCCCACTGTCGTTGAGTGCATCCATCATATTCAGCACTCCGGCTATTTCCTTTCAGGACGTGGGCGTTTTGTTCACGCTGAACGGCACCAACGGCCCGTCATCCTTCGACGGGGTCGACGCAAACTCGGTTGTTATTGGCGACGTCCCCGAACCGGCAGCCTGCTTTCTGGTAGGCCTCGGTTTGGTGGCTGGTAGCTATACACTAAGAAAACGCAAGCGCTGATTGCAGCTTTATTCAATCTGAAGGCGCCCACCGCCATCTGTCTGATGGCGCTGTTTGCCTGCGTCCCCGCGCGCGCCGCTATCAACTCCGATACGGGTTCGTTCCAGTTTCACAACTACACCGTGAAAGACTTCAACGCCAGCCCGCAAGGCTGGGCCATGGTTGAAGATCGGCGTGGCGTTATGTACATTGGCAACACCAATGGAGTGCTGGAGTTTGACGGTGTGAACTGGCGCTTGCTTCCCTTGACCAGCGGTGCCGGAGCGCAAGCACTGGCGATCGATTCCAGCGGCACGGTTTTCGTTGCCGGCAGCAACACAGCGGGCTACCTGGCCCCGGATGCCCATGGCGAGATGAAGTTCATCTCACTTGTGGACAAACTGCCAAAAGCGAACCAGATCTTTGGCATTGTCTTCGACATTCTGCCTACCCCGGAGGGCGTCTACTTCTGTTCGAAGCGAGCGCTTTTCCTGTTCTCGAAAGGCGGAGCGGTAGCGCCAAAAGTGTGGAAGCCGAGCAAGCAGTTTGGGCGCGCCTTTGCCGTCGACGATGAACTGTTTGTAACCACCAACGATCGCGGCTTGCTGCGCATGCTGAAGGGGGAGTTGACGCCAAGCGTGGAGGGCGACGCCAAGCTAGTGCGTAAAGGGCCCATCTTTGCGCGGGGATCTACGCCCGACCAACGTCCGCTGCTGGCAAACGCCCTGAACTTGTTCCATTTTTCCCTCAGCTCAATCGACCCATTTCCCACACAAGCCGACAGTTATTTCGCTCAGCACAACATTACTGCCATCAGCCAGTGGGCAAGCGGAGAAATCGCCGTGGGTACCAGTTCGGGTGGAGTTGTGGTGCTGGATCAAAGTGGCAAAGTCAAACGAACTTTGACGAAGAAATCGGGCTTGCCCAGCGATATCATCACCGCGTTCTTTACCGACCGCCAGGGCGGAATCTGGATTGCGACAGACGCGGGCCTGGCGCGTTTCGATCCCGCGCTTAGCAGTTTCGGGGAAGAGCAGGGCCTCCGCGGCAGCGTTACCGCCATTGGCCGGTTTGACGCATCTCTTTATGCCGGGACGACATTGGGCCTTTTCCGGCTGCAGGCATCTGGCGGCCCGGAGCCTTTGTTTGAACCGGTAGCTTCTTTGCAGCAGCCTGTGTATGCGATTGCTAAACACGGCAACACCTTGCTCGTCGGAGCCAAGCGCGGGCTCTTTTCAGTCTCCGGCACAGACGCGAAACCCATCTTCCCAACCGATGTTGTGTACGACATCAGCTTTTCGCGCAGCGATCCGGAACTGGTTTACATTTCCGGACGCGATGGCGTTCAAGCTTTGAAGCCCATCGGTGGCAAGTGGACGGTTGTGGCCAAGGAGAGCAAAGGCCAGGAGTTTCGTATGGCGCTGGAAGACGCCGGCGGGCATGTGTGGGCAACCACCAGGGCGGATATCTGGAACATCGACTTCCGTGCGCAGCCCGCCGCCGCTAAACACTACGGAGCAGCCGAGGGGGTGCCGCCCGACTTCAAGTTTGTCTACCTGGTGAACGGACATCCGGCCTTTACAACTTCAAAAGGCCTGATGCGATTTTCCGAAACCAGCCAGCGCTTTGTTCCCGATCCGGAACTGGGACCGCAATTTTCCGATGGCAGCCGTGCGGTATCGCTGGTCCTGCAGGACAAAGCTCAGAATATCTGGGTAGTTGGCCAAGGTTACGACGGTGTGCTGTTGAACCAGCGTGCCGGCGGCTATCGTTTGTTCTCGCGTCCGTTGCTGGAAACGGGCATTAAGTCCGTGTGGACGATGCTGCCGGAGGCGGATGGCACGGTTTGGGTGTCGGGCGACGGGGGCGGCTTGTTTCGCTACGAGTTCCCGGCCACGCCTTTTCAAGCGGGTGAAGATTTTGGCGTATTATTACGGCGCGTGACCACGACGGCGCGCGAGCAGGTGCTCTTTAGCGGCTTTGGTGTAAATAACACTTCGCCGAAGCTGCCTTATAGCGACAACGCGCTGCGCTTTGAGTTCGCCGCGCCCTTCCCTGAGAGTCAATCGGCAGTCGA
This sequence comes from Bryobacterales bacterium, assembly GCA_003163855.1. GTDB lineage: Bacteria > Acidobacteriota > Terriglobia > Bryobacterales > Bryobacteraceae > Bog-105. Next base: position 11,515 of record PLRJ01000176.1, read on the forward strand.
ATACCAGGTGAAGCTGGATGGAACCGACAAGCAATGGTCTCCTTGGACCACAGAGACGCGCAAGGATTACACAAACCTGCCGGAACGCCACTATACCTTTCACGTGCGCGCGCGCAATCCGCACGACGCCGTTACCTCCGATGCTGTGTATGCCTTTACAGTCAGCGCTCCTTGGTATCGAACCTGGCCGGCCTATGCGGTTTACGTGGCCGCGTTCCTGTTGGCGGGCTGGCTGATTCTGCGCTGGCGTCTGCAGGCGTTGGAGGCCAAGAATAAGTGGCTGGAACAAGTGGTGGAGGACCGCACGGCGGAGGTTAGAAGCGAACGCGATCAGAACGTGGCGCTGCTGTTGAATATTCTGCCGTCGCCGGTCGCGACGGAACTGCGCAGTACGGGCGCGGTTAAGCCCACTGCCTTCGACGATGTGACGGTTTGTTTCAGCGATTTCGTCGGCTTCACTCTGTCGAGCGAAAATCTGCCTCCGGAAGAGCTTATTTCGTCCTTGAACGAATACTTCACGGCGTTCGATGAAATCATTGGCCGCTATGGGCTGGAGAAGTTGAAGACCATTGGCGATTCCTATATGTTTGCCAGCGGTTTGCCAACGGTTTCGCCGTCGCACGCGGTAGATGCGGTGCTCGCCGCGCTTGAGATGGTGGCCGCTTCACAGCGCTTGGCGCGCCCGGATAAAGGCGTGAACTGGCGCATTCGGCTGGGGCTCTATAGTGGACCGGTTGTGGCGGGCGTAGTCGGCAAGCGCAAGTTCGCTTTTGACATTTGGGGCAATACCGTTAACTTTGCGGCGCGCATGGAATCCAGCGGCGCGCCAGATCGCGTGAACTTATCCCAAACCACGTGCGCCCTGGTCTCCGAATTCATCGAATGCGAGCCACGCGGCCGCGTCCGCATCAAGGAAGGGCGTGAGATGGAGATGTTCTTCGCGCTTAAACCCAGGCAGAATTTGCTCGCCGGGCCACTTGAGGATGGTGTACCCAAGGCCTTTCGCGAGAAATACCAGGAAGTTTATGCAGCCTATCCGAAGTCGTTCCCCGATCCGGCAATCTTTGGCGAAACTCTGATTGAAAGCCAGCGAGCGTGATGGCCGCCCGCCTGACGCTGAAGTTCTGGGGAGTTCGCGGTTCCACTCCTACCCCCATTGCCGCCAACTTGGGATATGGCGGCAACACTTCCTGCTTTGAGATTTGTTCCAGCGGCGGCCAGCGCATCATAGTAGATGCCGGCACCGGTGCGTTTAACCTCGGGCGGCGCCTCATGCAGGATGCCGGGCCGGATGGCATGAGTGTGGATCTCTTCCTGACACATTTTCACTGGGATCATATCCAGGGACTGCCTTTCTTTGCGCCGCTGCTGCAACCTGGGAATCGAGTCACTTTCCATGCCGCCCCGCCGCCGCAGGAAACACGCCGAAGGCTCCAATGCCAGATGATGAATCCATTCTTCACGCTGGATTTCGAGTCTGTGCGCGGCCAGCGTGAGTTTCGCCAGCTACAAAATGAGACGGTTCAATGCGGCGATATCGCAGTCACTTCGTTCCCGCTGCACCACCCGCAAGGCGCCAGCGGTTATCGCGTTCGATGTAATGGAGCCACCATCGTGGTGGCCACGGATGTGGAGCATGGCGACGCGAAGCTCGATGCGGTATTGCTGGAACACTGCGCGGACGCCGATCTGCTGATCTACGACGCGCAGTATACGCCCGAGGAATACGCCTCGAAGCAGGGCTGGGGCCACAGCACTTTCGAGGCGGCGGCTCGCTTTGCCACGGAAGCCCGGGCGCGTAAGCTGATCCTGCATCATCACGATCCAACCCATGACGACCGCGCCATCGATGAAATTGTGCTGCAGGCGCGCCGGCTCTTCGACAACGTAGCAGCAGCGCAGGAGCAATGTACGATAGCGCTATAGGAAAATCTCTTTTGCACCCATTTAAGATCTGCTTCTGCGCAGGCTTGCTCGCTGTTCTCTCCCTGCGCCCCGTGGCTGGCCAAAAAAAGTCTGCCTCCATCGGCCCCTCCATCAGCATCGAACAGCGCTTCGCGGCACTGCGTAAGAGTCCGCTTGAGTTGTATGCCTTTCTCCTCGCCATGCCCAAAGGCGGCGATCTGCATAACCACGTAGTCGGCGCCGTTTATGCGGAGAACCTGATCGGTGCGGCTGCGCAGCAACATCTTTGTATAGACCAGGCAACGCTTTCTTTTCAAAAATCATCCGCGCCGGACGGCACCTGCAAAGTGGACGCGGCACTGGCGGAGGCGAATAACGATTTGTTCAACTCGCTGGTGAACAGCCTCTCCATGCGCGCCTTTGTCCCAGGCCCCGAATCCGCCCATGACCACTTCTTTACGGCTTTCAACAAATTTAACGCCGACAAGGCTCCGCAGCCCGCCTCGTTTGTGGTCGAGGTTGTGCGCAGGGCGGCGGAACAGAACGAAAGCTATCTGGAGTTGATGGCGTTGAACGGCAACCTGGCCTCGGCGCTGGGAGACAAGGTGGGATTTAGCGGCGACTTTGCCGATACCACCAGCAAACTGCGCGCTGCGGGCATTGCCGAAACGGTAACAGACCAGAAGGCCAAGGTGGACGGCATTGAGCAGAGCCGCCTCAAGCTGCTGAACTGTTCGGAAAATCCGCAATCGGACGCTTGCAAGGTAACGGTTCGCTATGTGTACCAGGTGCTGCGCGAATCTCCGAACGCCTCGGTCTTTGCGCAGACCCTATGCGGGTTTATGCTGGCCGCGGAAGATCCGCGCGTGGTGGCCATTAACTTCGTGCAGCCGGAGGACGGCATCAACTCGATGAAAAACTATCATCTGGACATGCAGATGATCGACTACATCCATCAGCTCTATCCGAACGTCCACATCACGCTGCACGCCGGTGAACTTACGCTTGGCTTAGTCCCGCCCGAAGGTTTGCGCTTCCATATCAGAGAAGCCGTGGAGTTGGGTCACGCCCAACGAATCGGGCATGGCGTGGACGTCATGTACGAGACCAATGCGTTGGGTCTATTGGCCACGATGAAGAAGCGCAACGTTGACGTGGAAGTAAATTTGAGCAGCAATGACGAGATCCTTGGAGTGAAGGGCGACAACCATCCCTTCCCGGTCTACCGCAAGTTCGGAATTCCTGTGACGCTCAGCACCGACGATGAAGGTGTTGGCCGTACCCATCTGACCGAGGAATTTCAACGGGCGGTGCTGACTTATGGCTTGAATTATGCCGGCGTAAAGCAACTTGTACGCAACAGCCTGCAGTATTCGTTCCTCAGCGGAGAGAGTTATTGGACCGATGCTACTTACCGCCATCCGGCGAAGGCGTGCGCAGCCGGAATGGCGGCGGAAACATGCCAGGCGTTCCTGGCGGCCAACGACAAGGCTCGTTTGCAGGCCGATTTGGAGAAGCGTTTTCAGGTTTTTGAGGCAGCCCAGCGGAATTGATCTTCCGCCAGGCGACAACGAAAACAAACCCCGCAGCTTGCTGATGCAGGAAGGCCAAAATCATGGTCAACAAGTCTCTGCCGTAAACTTGAAAGCGGATCTATCGCCGCCGGATCTCATCAAGCAGTGCACCATAACTCTCCCATCACGAACTCGGACTTCCGCTCGGCTTGTGGTTTATTCCCGACCGGTGTAACGGTGGTAGCCCGCATGTTGAACGACGGAAGCCCGTATGGCATGACCGTAAGTTCTTTTACTTCGGTATCCCTTAATCCTCCGCTCGTTCTGGTATGCATCGATAAAGCTGCGCGTTTTTTGCGCGATCTGCCATCCGGCGCGGCCATCTCCATTAATGTTCTTAGCGAGCAACAACAGCACATAGCCACGCGCTTTGCCAATCGCAAAGACGAAGACCGTTTCGCCGGCGCGCAGTGGCATAGCGGCTGGCATGAAGTGCCGTTGCTGGATGGCGTCGTTGCCACCTTCGGCTGTCTGGTAACCCAGCTTTTTGAGTCGGGTGATCACTTCATTCTGATCGCTGAAGTCTTTGACATACAACGCCATCAGGGAAGTCCGCTAGTCTGGTGCGACCGCAACTATCACGCGCTCCCAGCCCATCACAACCCGCAGCTTTGAAAACCGGCCAGGAATTTTAGTTGGAGTTTTCCCGAGATGAAAAAGCGCTTTCACAACTATGCAATCAGTTGTGGCGTCGGTTGTTTACAGTTGCCGGTTTCCTGCTCCAAGACTAAGGTGTGAGGGTAGCGACCCTACCCTGCTCTTAGCCGGGATATTTCTTAAGCCGACCGCAATTTTTCTTGAATTAAGCAGGCTTGCAGTCGTCCAACAAGACGATAAGTACTGAAGTTCGGGACATAACAACCGATTAATTTGTAGATGGCTATCACATCAGTTGGTAACGGTTCGGATTCGGGCACGCAGTTAGCCGACACACTGACGAAGCAGCTGGCGGAGCGTATCCCGTCTGGTGGAGGAGGCCACGGATCGACTGGCGCAGCCAACGCCAAGTCGGCATCGGGCGCGGCCACCGGCGCGGCACCCGCTCCCGGCCTGGCGCCGGGTAATGTGACGGCGCCCGTCGCGGCGTCTGGGGCCACTGGACTGCAACTGGTGCAGCCGAAACAGGATGTCGCTGTTACATTATGGCAGCAGGTAGCATCGTCAGACTTAGCAAAGTTGAACCAGATCTTGCAGCCGCCGGAGACGCCGCAAACGGTGCAGGTGCTGGATACGCTGCTAAAACATGCCATCGAGCAGGTAAATAGTGGAAATGAAGGCCGCGCGGTGGGCTATCTGGCCGACTTCGCTACGCGGGCGCCTGGAAGGGCCGAACTGCTGGTTTCGCTTCCCGAACTCGAACCTGTGCGCGCCCAGATGGATACCCTGCTTGGCCGCATGACGGCCGTAGCCAAGATGACAGCTGAAGATGGATTGGTCCGCGCAGGTCAATCGGCTGAAGACTTGGCCACAAAAATCCCTACCTGGGACACCAAGCCGGAAGTTCTGGTCCAACTGGCGCATCGCCTGTATGAAGCGGGCGGCTATGCGAACTACTCTCGAACCAGCGAATTGACACGCGCTTTGACGACGGCCGCCGACCCCGCAACCATGCACGCACTGGCCGGTGCCACATCGGGCGCCGGCGGCCTGCATAATATGCAGACTGGATTGGCCGTCCAGAGTGGCGCCGCCGCCGGAGTGATGGTGCCTGGTATTACCATCCCGTATGTCGTTTCGCCCTTTACTCCCCAAGGCCTGTCAATCGCAAATCTGCCCAAAGATGCCGACGAGGAACTCCGGCGCGCGAAGTTGGCGGCTAAAGAATCAGCCCGGGAAAGCTGGGAAGACATAAAAGAGATTGTTCGCGAGACCATAGGGCAACTATGGAATCGTGCGCCGTTATTGGTCCTGATGATTATCTGGCTCTGCATGGGTATAGCCGGCGGCATCGCTGTCTCGGTCCTGCGTCAGTTGTCCCCTGACAGTCCATTGGTGGCAATCAGCGATCCTGGCTTCCAGATTTGGGGATTGGGCTTCCTCGCACTGGTCGGCCTTGGCTTCTGGGCGCGCGTGCGCGGCCAACGCTGATTGGTTCCGCACTCTTGTGCCTGGCCGGTCGATCCCTCTACCCGCCAGGTTCTCGGAGGTTAGTCCTGCCGCGCCTTGTTCTTGTGTTCCAGCACGCTGCTGATCAGCTCTTTGGCATCAGTCAGGCTCTTGGTTATTAACTGAATATCCATTGCCGGTTTGCCCAGTTGCCGCGCGCTCTGGCAATAGACGCCATGCTGGCCTACCAGCACCAGCGCATCAGTTATGCAATCCAGCGTCACCGCCAAACGTCCGCGCTCCAGGCCCATCATGAATTCGTAGCGTTCCAGGTCCTGTTTGCGTTCTTCGTAGACGGTCATCCTGCTTCATTTTTGCATGCAGCGTGCTTTTCTATAGGTAGACATGAAGATTCCGGCATGGCCGCAAGCTGATGAAAAGGAAGCGGAGCTGATAAGCCAGGTTCTGGCCAGTCCCCACTGGGGCGGCTTTCACCCGTTCGTAGAGGAATTCGAACGTTCCTTTGCTGCTTATTGCCACTCCAGGCACGCTGTCAGCGCGATGAACGGTACGGTTACGTTGGAACTCGCGCTGGAATTGATGGGCGTCGGTCCGGCTGACGAAGTCATTGTCCCCGCCATCTCGTTTGTCTCCTCCGCTTCGGCCATTTCGCGCGTAGGCGCTATACCGGTATTCGTCGATATCGATGAAGACAGCTTCAATCTCGACCCGCTGCGCCTGGCAGAAGCACTGACGCCGAAAACCAAGGCCGTTATGGCGGTGCATTTCGGCGGCGTCATGTGCCAGGTTGATGCCATCGGGCAGTTCTGCCTGGATAACGATCTGCTGCTGCTGGAAGACGCCGCGCACGCTCATGGATCCGAATGGGACGGTAAGCGAGCGGGCAGTTTCGGCCACGCTGCATCGTTCAGCTTTCAGAACGGGAAAGTGCTGACCGCGGGCGAGGGCGGGGCACTTGTCACCTCCGACGATGAGTTTGCTGAGCAGGCGCGTTCGCTTTGTAATTGCGGGCGCAAAGCCGGGCGCAGCTTCTATGAACACCACCGCATTGGCAGCAACTACCGCCTAAGTGCGTTTCAGGCCGCTGTTCTCATCTGCCAGTTGGAACGCCTGCCCGCGCAGATATGCCGGCGCACTACTAACGCGCGTTTATTGAAGAGATTGCTGCAAGACCTGCCGCAACTTCACTGGCAGCGCGAGCCGCTGCAACAAACCGCCAACTGCCAGTATCTGCTGACGGGAAGGCTGCAAGCCGGTGACGCCCGTGCCATGTGCGCGCGCTTGCAGGCGCAGGGAATTCCATGTTCACCCTTTTACCCGCATACGCTTTATCAGAATCCTGTTTATGCCAGCGGAGGCTGCCGCGTCATGCCGTGCCCGGTTGCGGAAGCTCGAACCAGAGATAGCTTTTGGATTAATCAACGGGCTTTATTGGCGGAACCGGATGTGATTCCTGAAATAGCCCAGGCTATGGAGCGGGAACTGCACCAGTCACCGGTACTTTAACGGAAGGATCTGCGGGCGTGAAGCGCGTGTCTCCCTCATGCATATAGCCGTGGCGCTCCAATTCAACTTCCTGCGCAGTGCGGTCGCTATTCAGACGTTGTATGCGTCCCTGCTTCAACTCGATTTCGTGTTTCAGCCGGTCGTTATACTCCTGCAAAGATCGAATCTGGCTGTGCTTCTCGGCCAGCGCCTCCAGTCCTTGCGGCCCGCGCAGCATGATAGCTGCATAGGCGGCCAAGCCCGACAACGCGGCTAGAGCGGCAACTGGTCTAAGAAAAGCACGAAACATCAATTGAATGCAAACCCTAATCCCTTTATAAGCTTCTTTGGTAGGCGCTGTCTACAAGAAAAGGTATTTATGCCGCATCGCGCCGGGCTGGACGACGGCAAGGATACGAGCGAAGGCGTTCTTATCGGCGAACCACTTATAAGCCACTGCACTTCTATCGTGCCTGCATGAGTCTGTACATTCAACTCTCCCAACTCTCCTTAAATCGACTAGGCGAAAATCAGGTAGATGAACTTCACGCGTGCGCTGCTGTTTCTATCCACCGTCTGCTTGTTGAGAGCCCAAGCCCCAGCTGAGAAGCCGCTGACTGCGCTTCCGTATACTCCGAGCCTCGACCTGAAGTTTGTCGATAAGACCGTCGATCCGTGTCAGAACTTCTATAAGTACGCGTGCGGAAACTGGAACAAACTCAATCCCATACCGGCTGACCAGTCGCGCTGGGATGTCTATTCCAAACTGGCCGACGAAAACGCGCGCTACCTGTGGGGCATTCTGGAACAGGCTTCGAAGGGCGGCGCTGGGCGCACACCCAATGAGCAGAAGATCGGCGATTTCTTCGGCGCCTGCATGAACGAACCTGCCATCGAAACTGCCGGCTTGAAACCGATTGAAGCTTCACTGGCACGAGTCGCAAATCTGAAGACCGCACCCGATGTGGCCGCCTTCATCGCCGCCGAGCATCGAGGCGGAGTGGATGATCCCCTCTTCGATTTCGGCTCCCAGCCCGACTACGACAATTCTTCTCAGGTGATTGCCGACACCGGAGCGGGCGGTCTCGGCTTGCCCGATCGCGATTACTACACCAAGACCGACGCCCGCTCACAGGACATTCGCGCCAAGTATCTGGATCACATGCAAACCATGCTGGGCATGATCGGCGAATCGGGTCCCGACGCCAAGACCGACGCGCAGGCTGTCATGCAGATTGAGACCGGCCTGGCTAAGAGTTCGCTAACCCGGGTGGAAATGCGCGACCCCTATAATCTGAAACACTCGTTTACCGTCGATCAACTGCGGCAACTGACGCCGGCCTTCGATTGGGACACCTACTTGGCTCAATTGGGCGCGCCGGCGTTTGAAAGGCTGAATGTGGATCAACCCAAGTTCCTGACGCAGATGAATCAGGAACTCACAAACGTGAACATGGCGTCGTGGCGCGCTTATTATCGTTGGCATATTGTGCATGCCTATGCGCGTTTTCTCCCAGCCAGGTTCCAGCAGGAGAATTTCAACTTCTATAGCAAGACCCTGCAGGGTGTTCCCGCCATGCCGCCGCGCTGGAAACAATGCGAACGCATGGTCGATCGCTACCTGGGCGAAGCGCTGGGTGAGGTGTTCGTGGCACGCACGTTCGCTCCCTCCACCAAGGCAGAAGCGTTGAAGATGACGCAGCAGATCGAAGCCGAGATGGGCCGCGACATTAAAGACCTTACCTGGATGAGCGAAGCCACCAAGCAGCAGGCGCTGAAAAAACTGGCCGGCGTCATTAATAAAATCGGCTATCCGAATCGCTGGCGCGACTACAGCAGCGTAGCTATAACGCCGGATAACTTCGGCAGCGATGTGGATGCCGTCCATGTCTTTGCCGAACGGCGCGAGTTGAACAAGATTGGCAAGCCGGTGAACCGGGACGAATGGTACATGACGCCGCCCACTATCAACGCCTATTACGATCCGCAAACCAACGACATCAACTTTCCCGCTGGCGTGCTGCAGCCCCCTTTATTCGATCCGAAAATGGACGCTGCTCCCAACTACGGCAACACCGGCGCCACCATCGGACATGAGTTGACACACGGCTTCGACGATGAAGGCCGCCAGTTTGACGCTGCCGGAAACCTGAAAGACTGGTGGACTCCCGCAGACGCCAAGGCTTTCGAGCAGCGCGTCTCCTGTGTGCGCAATCAATATGCGCAATACATAGCCGTGGACGACATTCATATCAACAGCAGCTTGACGTTAGGCGAAGACGTAGCCGATTTAGGCGGCACGCTGCTCGCCTATATTGCCTGGAAGCACTCTGCCAACGAGCCGCCGGCACCAATCGACGGCTACACACCGGACCAGCGCTTCTTTGTCGGCATGGCGCAATGGGCTTGCGGCGACGAACGCATCGAAACCAAGCGCATGCATGTCATTACCGATCCGCACTCGCCCGACGAGTTCCGCATCAATGGCGTGGTGGCCGATCTGCCCGAGTTCGGAGCCGCATTCGGCTGCAAAGTGGGCCAGCCCATGATGCGTGAAAACGCCTGCCGGGTGTGGTAACGGGCCGTCTAACTTAAGAAAAGCCGATTCTTCGCGGAAGATAGCCCGGAAACCTTCCTGCTCGAAATGCCGGTCCTTGGTGAGCGCGTCGGTCAACTCTTCATCGCGCATCGCTTGCATCGAAACACAATCGCTCAAGCTGTAGCCTTTGTTAATGCGCGCCTCGTACAGGGCCATGCCTGCCAGAAAATTTTCATGGGTGTGAGGGACGATCTTGATTCTCTCCGACCTGGGCGCGATGCGGACATTGCCGGTAGCCTTGCGCCTGAAAGGCTCGCCCCACTCGGCAAAATGCAAGTACTCGACCATGACCAGTTCGGTCGTGACAACTTTGGGCGATCCCAAGGCCGGGATAAGTTTCACGGCCTGTTCATGCAGGGTGTCCAGTTGGAACGCGTCGAGCAAGCTACTTGTAAAAATTCCGCTCCCATTTATGCCGCCGCAAAACCGCCATAGTCGCGGCATCCAACGGCCCCGCACTCGCCGCCCGGCAACTGCTCTCCACCGTGCTCACCCGCCGCATACCCGGAATCACGCTGGTAACCGCCTTATTCGTAAAACAAAACTGCAGCGCAATCTCCGGCAGCGTACCCGGCACGTTTTTCAATTCCTCTTCCAGCGCCTTTACGTGCTCGGCAACCTGTTGTTTGCGGTCGCCCCGGAAATAACTTTCGCGAAATTCGCCCGGCTCAAACACGCTTTCAGGGGTAATGGTCCCCGTCAACCCGCCTTCATCCAGCGGAACCCGAGCCAGCACGCCCACCTTCATCTTCTGGCATAGCGGAAACAAATTTTCCTCAGCCGCCTGATCGAAGATGTTGTAAATCACCTGCACAGAATCCACCAGTCCTGTTTTTACCGCTTCCAGCGCGGTATCGGGCTCGTGCTCGCTAATGGAAATTCCCATAAACCGCACTTTCCCGCTTGCCTTCAGGTCTTCAATCGCGCGCCGCCACTCTTCCGTTTCGGTCCACGCGTCGGTCCATACGTGGAACTGCTGCAGCCAAATCTGTTCAAGGCCAAGATTCCGCAGGCTCTGCTCAGTCGACTCGACCACATAGCGATACGGAAAGACGTCTTCTATTTTGGAATCGGGCGTGGCTGGCCAAACCCGATTCTTGGGCGGAATCTTGGTCGCCACCATCACGCTATGAAAGGTCTTAGCTACAGCTTGCCCAACCAACCGTTCACTATGTCCCTCGCCATAGGCGAGCGCCGTATCTACAAAGTTGACGCCTAAGTCGAAAGAACGGTGCAACGCGCGCAAAGATTCATCGTCTTTAGCACCCTGCCACTGATTGCCGCCGATACCCCACGCACCAAAGCCAATCTCGCTGATGGCGGACTCGGTGGCGCCTAATTTTCGATAGTTCATGTGTTCCTACACCGGACAGAATACAGGAACGGCCACGCCGCCTCGGCGCGCAAAACTACCAAGCTGCCGGCTGATGCAAAAATGCCGCTGATCCCAGGCAGCGGCATTCCTTTAAAATTGGTGGTTTGTACTTATGGCCGAGCTACGTTCTCGGCCTGCAGTCCTTTGGGACCGCGTTTTACTTCAAACTCGACCTCCGCCCCTTCTTCCAGTGTTCGGTAGCCACCCATTTGGATGGCGGAAAAATGCACGAACACATCGTCGCCATTTGATCGCTGGATAAATCCATAACCCTTGGCGGCATTAAACCATTTCACAACGCCTTTTTCTCTCACTTCTAAGCTCCTGTTACTCTATGCAACGATCTCGCCAGAAAACCAGAAGTTCAGAGTTGGGAACGGCCGAGCCGCCACTTTGTTCCTTCGGGCTCGCGGACAACCACCAGCTTGCATGTACAAATTCTGCCTAGGAGTGTAGCAAAAGACTCATTCCCTCATCAAGAACAAATACCAGTGAATCTGTGATCTGCATCACAGTAAAAGTCCTAAGAGTCCTGGGAATATAGTAGTTCCCCAGAAGCGTAAGGCGCGCACAGCTACCTAAGAACCACTTAGCCAGCAACTTTGGTGTGCGTTAGGCGATCGCGCGCTGCATCCATCAGGGTATTAGGTGAGTTAATGGTCATCAAACGCCGGGACAGCTTAATAAGTCCACGCCGTTCCAGCAAGTTTAGTGTGGTGGAAGTAGTTTCGCGCGTGGCGCCGACAAGGTCTGCCAGTTCCAGTTGGGTTAGCGGTAATTGATACCCCACTTCCCCTTGAACTGGCTTCACAAGTTTGGCAAGATTAGCTAAATTGTAGAGGATCCTGTACTCTACGTCATATAAACAGAGCAATTCGCCCTTTTCCTCCAGCCCGCGCGACCGTTCCAGCAAGTACGTAATAAACCCGCTGCAAACCTCAGGGTTCATGGATACAAGACGCTTAAGCGTTTCGCAGGGAACCCGATAAACCGTCGCTACAGTAAGGGTCTCTGCCAGCGAGTAATGAAGCGGAAGGTTTTCACCAGCGGCCTCTTCGCCGATCAGGTGCCCAGGGCCATAGATGGCGCTGATGAATTTGGTTCCTGTGTCACTGGTACGCGTCAGCTTTACGAGACCGTCTTCAATCAAGTAAGCCTCTTGGGCTGGTTGACCTTGAGAGAACAGAGAAGTACCGCGCCGTATCGGTCCCAGGCGACCTACTTCTTGTCCCGAGAGTAAGATACTGCGCACTCCGACTGCGAGCATTTTCAAGTTGTTCACCCGTTTTTTGGTAATAGTATATGTCCTATTTGGCAATTTGAATAGGGCTTTCGGATTACGCAAGTATTTTGGTACGATACTTTCGCCCCGGTCTACCTGGGATTCTTACGATAGGTAGCGGCTTTAGACGAAGAGGAGGCGAAAATAGACGAGAAATCGTCGGTCCCGATAGATCCCTTAAGCTTAATCAGAGCTTCAATATACCCATCTACAGCCCTAATTACATTTTCGCGGTTAGTGTTAATGATACTAAACCAAAGGTCAGCCGGACTTAGGGCAAGCCTTGTCATATCGAGCAAACCGGAACCGAAAACCTGGTCGATTGCAGTTTCAGACTGAGCTGACAGATAGCTAGCCAGTGCGGTGGAGATCAATTGCGGCAGATGCGACGTCAGGGCGACGGTCGCATCGTGTTGGGATGCACTCATCTCGATCACGTGCGCACCCATCCGCCTGATCCAACTTCTAAATTCATCTGCCTGGACGCCTTCCACCTGATCCAGAACATAAGGACGCCCAACGAAAAGGTCCGCCTGCGCTGCCGTCGCGCCTCGTGCTTCCTTGCCGGCCATGGGATGTCCGCCCAGAAAGGTCGCGCGCTTCACATGCTCTGCCGCGGCCTGCCCGATAGCTACTTTGGTGCTTCCGGCATCGGTAATCAGTGTTCCGGCTCTGGCAACCGGTCCAATCTTCGCCAGCGTCTCGATAATTCGGTCCACTGGTTGGGACAAATAAATCAGGTCGGACTGTTCTACCGCTTCCAGAAGCGGAGCTGTATCGGAGATAGCCCCTGCCTCCAGACCGGCTTCCAGTGCCGCCTCCGAACTAACGCCAATGATTGGGCCATCGTAACCCGCCTTACGCAGCGCCAGGCCGAACGACGCTCCTATCAGCCCTACGCCGACAATGGCAACCTTCTCCATTAGCGTTCTTGCTAAACGGTGCGCCCAATAGCGGCGGCGATCGCGTTCGCCTGCTGCATCAGTTGAGTGAACTGTTCAGGCCGCAGCGTTTGCGCTCCGTCGCTGGCGGCGTGATCGGGATCGGGATGCACCTCAACCAGCAATCCATCTGCACCCGCCGCTACGGCTGCCCGCGCCATGGGTAAAACATATTCGCGCTTCCCCGTGCCATGCGATGGATCGGCCACCACTGGCAGATGCGACAGCCGCTTCAACACGGGAATGGCCGCGATGTCCATGGTGTTGCGAGTGGACGTTTCGAAGGTTCGAATACCGCGCTCGCACAGAATCACTTCGTAATTGCCACCCGACATAATGTACTCGGCCGAGAGCAACAACTCTTCAATCGTCGCCGCTATACCCCGTTTTAAAAGCACCGGCTTGCGCGCCTTGCCCAGCTCGCGCAGCAGGTTGAAGTTCTGCATATTGCGCGCACCCACCTGCAGAATGTCGGCATACTGCAGCAGCAAGGGAATCTGCATCTGGTCCATCACCTCACTCACCACCAGCAGGCCGTGGCGGTCGGCCGCCCTTCGCATAATCTGCAAGCCCTCCTCGCCCATCCCCTGAAAACTATAAGGCGAACTGCGCGGTTTGAAAGCGCCGCCTCGGATAACTTGCGCGCCTGTCCCCGCCACAATCGACGCACACGCTTCCATCTGGCTTTCGCTTTCCACGCTGCACGGGCCGGCCATGGAAACTACGCGCGATCCGCCAATTTCAACCTCGCCGATCTTGACGATAGTCCCGCCGGGCTTGAAACTCCGGCTCGCCAGCTTGTAAGGCGAAACAATGCGATGGCACTCTTTTACCCCATCCAGCGCTTCCAGCGCCAGCGGATCGAAATCGTCCTGCGGTCCAACGCCGCCTAGCAAAGTATGCCTTACACCGGTGGAGCGGTGCACCGTGAATCCCATGGATACTAGCCGCTCAATCACAAACTCCGTCTGGGGCTCCGTTGCGCCCTCTTGCATGACAACTAACATTTTTCCTTTTCGGCGTTCATCCTCACCTTTTGCACGGTTCTCATCTCATCGATAATCCGTTCAAAGATGCGCATCACCGCTTCCTTCGGCAGCGGACCGTGATTGTGGCTCAACACGTTCTGGAACACCTGCTCTTCCCGCTTGGGTTCGTAGATATTGAGCGACAGGTCCTGCTTAATCTGGCCGATCTTCTCGACAATGGCAGTACGCTCGTTCAGCAACTGCAACAGCCGGATATCCAATTCGTCAATCAGGACGCGGCACCGGTCTAAATCTTCCCTGGTCGTTTGGCTCATGCGCTATAGAAGCGGTTTGGTCAATGTGCGGGTAAAGGCTTCCAGTTTCTGCGCCAGATCCGCCGCACCCGCATTGGCTTCAATCGTCTTTACGATAGCGCTTCCCACCACAATGCCGTCCGCCAGTGCCGCCACTTCGGCCACTTGCGCGGGCGTGCTGATGCCGAAACCCAGTGCCAGCGGTAGGTCCGTGTACTGCCTGGTGCGCGCTAGCAAAGGGGCCGCCGCGCTGGATAACGACGTTTGTTCTCCCGTGACACCCGTGCGCGAGACCAGGTAAACAAAGCCGGAAGAATGCTGCGCGACAAGTTGCAAGCGATGGTCGGTACTGGTAGGCGCCGCTAAAAAGACTGTGTCCAATCCCTGCCCGCGTAAGCGAGCCACCGGATCGGCTGCTTCCTCAACCGAAAGATCGGTCAGCAGCACGCCATCGATGCCGGCTTGTGCCGCATCGCGCGCCAGCTTTTCAAATCCATAGCGCAGCAGCGGGTTCAGATAGCTGAACAGCAGCAGCGGGATCTCCGAATGCCGCCGGATTTGCTGCACTGTCTCCAGCAACCCATGCAGCGTGGCGCCTGCCCGCAAAGCACGGTCGGAAGCCCGTTGAATCACGGGACCATCGGCAATTGGATCAGAGAAGGGAACACCAAGTTCAATCAGGTCGGCGCCCCCGCGTTCCAAGGCCAGCACCAGTTCCACTGTATGCGCTGGCGTGGGGTCCCCGCCCGTGATGTAAGCAATAAACGCTTTGCGATTCGCTGCTTTACGCTCGGCGAACAGGCTCGCAATGCGTGTTGTGGTTTGAGCAGGCACGCCGGTTATTGATCCAACTCCGGCATGTTCTCGCGATAGATGTCGATATCCTTATCGCCGCGGCCCGACACGTTGACGATATAAACCTTACCAGGTTCCGATGGCGCGCGCCGGATAGCTTCCGCAACCGCATGGGCCGATTCCAGTGCTGGAATAATGCCTTCCGTACGCGCTAATGTCTTGGCCGCTGCCAGTGCATCGGCATCGCTGACCGAAACGTACTCACAGCGATTCTGATCGTGCATCCAGGCATGCTCAGGCCCGATAGACGCATAATCCAGCCCCGCCGAAACCGAATGCGTCAGCCCAACCTGGCCTTCTTCATCCTGCAGGAGATAACTGAATGTGCCATGCAGCACGCCCGGACTTCCACCGCTAAAACGTGCCGCGTGTTCACCCAGCCGCGGTCCCCTTCCACCCGCCTCGGCACCAATGAAACGCACTGCTTTATCGGCCAGAAACGGATGAAAAATCCCCATAGCGTTGCTTCCACCACCCACGCAGGCAATGATGGCATCGGGCAGTTCGCCAATCTGCGAAAACGATTGTTCCCGCGCCTCAAGCCCGATGACGCGATGAAAATCGCGCACCATCATCGGATAAGGATGCGCGCCCAGCGCCGAACCCAGCAGGTAATGCGTCGTCGAAATATTCGTCACCCAGTCGCGCATGGCCTCACTAATCGCATCTTTCAACGTGCGGCTTCCATTCGCCACGCCCACCACGCTCGCGCCCAGCAAGCGCATGCGAAAGACATTCAGCCGCTGCCGCCGCATGTCCTCTTCGCCCATGTAGATGATGCACTCCATGCCAAACAGCGCGCAAACCGTTGCGGTCGCCACGCCATGCTGGCCCGCGCCAGTCTCCGCGATGATCCGTTTCTTCCCCATGCGCCGCGCCACTAGAATCTGACCCAGGCAGTTATTAATCTTGTGCGCGCCGGTGTGCAAAAGGTCCTCGCGCTTCAGCCATAACTGCGCGCCTCCCACCATTTCGCTCAGCCGCTTGGCATGATACAGCGGCGTCGGACGGCCCGCATAGTGATGCAGCAGATCGCTCAGTTCACTCTGAAAAGCCGGGTCCTGTTTAGCCTTTAGGTAAGCCTGTTCAAGCTCTTCCAGCGGCGACATCAGAACTTCGGGCACATAACGTCCCCCATAAGGTCCGAAATGTCCCATCGAATCGGGAAGGCTTTCCAGCGCTTCCTCAGCCAGCGGTAATGTAGTGGAGGTCATATCTCAACTGCCTGTTTAGAGTGGAATGCCAGCAGCGCCGCGCTAATAAAAGCTGCCACGCTTTTCAAATTTTTCCTGCCCGGCTGCGATTCCAGCCGCGAACAGGCATCAACGCCCCACGGTTCCGCCATGCGAATCGCTTCCGCCACATTCGCGCCGTCCAGTCCGCCCGCGATAATCGCGCGAAAGGGAAAACTTTTGGCCAGCGACCAGTCGAACGTCTTGCCCGATCCGCCGAAATTCGGACTCACCGTATCTATCAGGTAAGCCGCAATGCCATTGTCGTGCTGCGGCTGAGTCGTCACCTGGATCGCCTGCCAGTTGGTTAAACCGGAAACGGCGGCCGTGGCGCCATGAATTTGAACTACGTCCAAGTTGGCGATTCGCGCGGTGGAACGAATCTCCGCTTCCGTTGCATTGACGAAAACCCCAACCCGCAGATAGGCGCCTGTCCCGCCCATTTTTGCCGCCGCTTCAGGCGCTATATACCTCGGACTGCGCGCGTAGAAATTAAATCCAAGCGCATTCGCCCCCGCCTCAAGCGACGCTTCCGCATCCTCCTGCGTGGTGATGCCACAGACTTTGATAATGAAGTCCGTCACTGTGTTAACGCCCGCAGCGCCTCCACCGGTTGCGCCGCTTTCATGAGCGACTCCCCAACTAAGAACGCATGAAAACCAGCCGCGCCCAACATATCTACATCCGCGCGAGTAAAAATCCCGCTCTCACTCACTCGAGTCACCTGCGATGGCATCAAATAACTCAGCCTTACAGACGTCTCGAGTGAAACCTCCAACGTATCCAGGTTGCGATTGTTGACGCCAATGATCTCCGCGCCCGAATCCACAGCCGCGGCGAGTTCGTCATCGTCATGCACTTCAACCAGCGCCGCCATCCCCAGTGCTTGAGCCAGTTCGCGCAGATCGCGCAATTCACGCGTACTCAAAATGGCCGCAATCAGCAGCACCGCATCGGCATTATGCGCGGCCGCCTCAAACACATGCAAACGATGGAGCGTGAAATCTTTGCGCAGTACCGGCAGCGACACAGCCGCCCGCGCCGCTTCCATGTCATGCAGCGAACCTTGAAAATACTTGTGGTCGGTCAGCACCGATACGCAAGCCGCGCCGCCCTGTTCATAGGTGTGCGCAATGAACGCCGGATGGAAATCGGCCACTAGCAGGCCTCTGCTGGGCGAAGCCTTCTTCACCTCCGCAATAATCGCCGGATGTGTGGCTCGCAGCGCCGCCGCAAAAGGCCGCGCATGCGACTTGCGCGCATATGCAAGCTGCTCAATCTCAGCCGAACGTTCATGCAGTTCCGCTAATTCAGACTTCTTTTGCTGGACAATTTCGGCAAGAATGCCGGATGAGGTGCGGAGCATCATCGCAGGAACATGGCAATGGGAATCTCCATCGTAACAGGTGGCAGTATAGTTGGATAACCATGAAGAAGATCCTGGCCAGCCTTGTTTTCGCCGTTTTCGGTCTCGCCCTGCTGAGTGCCAGAGACGAAGCGCCGCGCAAAATTCCTCTGCCCGAAAACTACCGCGAGTGGGTCTATCTGAGTTCAGGCTTGGGCATGTCTTATACCGCGAACGCCAAGCCCGACGACGACCCCGACTTCGACAACGTCTTCACCGAACCAGCTGCCTACGCCGAATTCAAGAAGACCGGCACCTGGCCCGACAAGACCATGCTGATTCTGGAGGTGCGAAAGGCGCAAAGCCACAGCTCAATCAACACCAGCGGTCACTTTCAGTCGGATGTGGAAGGCATTGAGGCACACGTAAAAGATCAGCGTATGGCCGGTAAATGGGCCTTCTATTCATTCGGAACCGGTAAATCCGGCACCCTCATCCCGACATCAGCCAGTTGCTATTCCTGCCACGAGCAGCATGGAGTGGTAGATACAACTTTCGTCCAGTTCTATCCAACCTTATTGAAAATCGCGCAAGACAAGGGCACAGTTGAAAATAAGCGCTAACTCGTCCTCTTCCCGCAACCCCAAAGCGCTCGTGGACATTCCGGGTTAGCCGTCGTTAATCCACGCATGCCCGAACCGCAGGGGTGTCCCCCTTCGGCAAAGCTCCTGACTCTTCTGCTGTAAACTTCTCTAAATGACCCAGACAACTCATCCCTACGCCGAATTCGTAGCCGGTCGCGATCCCATGGAGTTACTGGAGCAAACACCGCGCCGCATTAGCGATCTGGCGCAAGAGATCGGCGAAGCCAACCTGGAACTTCCCTGGGCTCCCGGCAAGTGGAGCGGACGCTTCATCCTCGCCCATTTGGCCGATTGCGAAATCGGCTTCGGTTTCCGCTGGCGGCAAGCCGTCGCTACACCCTCTTTAGTCATTCAGCCATTCGATCAGGACGCCTGGGCCGCGCGCTACGACTCGCTAAAAGCCAAGTGGGCCCTCGGAGCCTTTGTCACCGCGCGCCTGTGGAACCTCGAGTTCCTGAAGACCGTCCCCGGCGAAGCATTTTCCAAACCCGTCATCCATCCGGAACGCGGCGAACTGACGCTCAAACTCCTGCTCCAGATCACGGCCGGACACGACATAAATCATCTGCGCCAACTTGAAGCTATCCGTGCAGCGAACGCCAGCTCCTGAGCAGTTAGCACCGAGGTTTTGGCCCGAAGTTCGCCGTGTCGCCTCGCTGGCCGTCCCAGTAGCTCTGGCTGAATTGGGCTGGATGGCCATGACTACCGTGGACACCGTGATGGTAAGCCCGCTAGGTCCGGCTGCTATCGGTGCCTTGGGTGTATCGAACAGCGCTTTCTACTCCATCGCCATCTTCGGCATGGGCATCCTGCTGGGCCTCGACACACTGGTCTCGCAAGCACACGGCGCGGGAAACAAGGCGGACACGCATCACTCGCTGGCGCAAGGCGTCTACTCGGCCTTCTTCATCGCCATCCCGCTCACCGTCATCTTTCTGTTTCTGCCCGCTATTTTCCGCGCGGTTGGCATCGTCCCGGAAGTCAGCACGCTGGCCGCGCTGTTCATCAAGACGCTGAACTGGAGCACGCTGCCGCTCCTTCTCTACGGCGCATTCCGCCGCTATTTACAGGCCATCGGCCACGTGCGGCCCGTTATGTTCGTGCTGGTCAGCGCCAATCTGGTGAACTGGTTCTTCAACTGGCTCTTTATACAAGGCCTCTGGGGAATGCCCGCGCTCGGCGTCACCGGATCGGCTTTGTCCACTTGCCTGGCGCGCGTCTACATGGCGGGTCTGCTGCTGTTTTTCATCTGCTGGTTCGAGCGCGGTAACGAACCGGGATTGCGCAGCCTGTTGCGCCGCCCCGACCCGGTCCGGTTGCTGCGCCTGATGAAAATAGGTCTTCCCGCCGCGACTCAAATCCTCCTCGAAATAGGAGCGTTCGGCGCCGCCGCCATGTTGGCCGGGCGCTTGAACCCGATCGCCCTCGCCGCCCACCAGGTAGCGCTGAATTGCGCCGGCCTCAGTTTCATGGTTCCGCTAGGCATTTCGTCCGCCGCCGCCGTGGCCGTGGGCCAGGCCGCAGGCCGCCGTCAACTCTCGGCAGCGCGCCGCGAGGGCTTCATCGCTATCGGTCTCGCCTGCGCCTTCATGTTCTGCGCCGCGCTCGCGTTCCTTCTCATACCGCGCCAGATTCTTTCCTTCTACACCGACAACCAGAAAGTGATTTCGACCGGAGTCTCGCTGCTGGCCATCGCCGCCCTGTTCCAACTCTTCGACGGCATTCAAACCGTCGCCACCGGAGCACTGCGCGGACTCGGCAAAACCAGCATCGCGATGAAGGTAAACTTCGTCGGCTACTGGTTGTTTGGATTGCCCATTGGCTATATGTTGTGCTTTCACTTGGGGCTAGGCGTGCGCGGCTTGTGGTGGGGATTGACCATGGCGCTCATCGTGATATCTCTGGTGCTGTTAGCCGAGTGGAACAAACAAACCAAATGCGCACCATAACGCTCGAAGAACACTTTGTTACGGAATCATTTCTGCGCGCCACGAATGAGAACGGTCACGGCTTTCCGCCGCAGCTTGCCCAAATGCAATCGAAACTACTCGACCTTGGCGCCGGCCGCATCGCGGCGATGGATGAAGCAGCCATCGATCTGCAGGTGCTCTCGCTAGCCGCCCTTGGCTTCGACGAGCTTGACGCCGCCACCGCGACCCCGCTCGCGCGAGATATCAACGACGAGTTGGCTCAGGCGACACGCACTCATCCCACCCGCTTCGCAGGCTTCGCCGCCTTGGCACTTAAAGATCCATCCGCGGCTGCCGCTGAACTCGAACGTTGCGTAACGCGTCATGGCTTTGTTGGAGCGATGCTGGATGGCACAACCGGCGGTCTGTTTCTTGACGATGCCCGCTTTCTGCCCGTCTTTGAAGCCGCGTCCCATCTGGGAGTGCCGGTCTATCTTCATCCGGCCCCTCCACCTGAGACGGTGAAGCAAGCGTATTTTTCCGGTCTGCCCGGCGAGTTAGGCTTCATGCTCTCCATCGCCGGCTGGGGCTGGCACGCCGAGACCGGCCTCCACACTTTGCGCCTCATCGTCTCAGGCCTTTTCGATCGCCTGCCCAACCTGCAATGGATCATCGGTCACATGGGCGAAGGCATTCCCTACGCGCTGGCCCGTTCCAGCGGAATGCTGTCCGCCGGAGCCCCGCATCTGCGCCAGCCCGTGGCCGCCTACTTCCAATCGAACATCCACATCACAACAAGCGGCTACTTCACCCAGCCCCCACTCCGCTGCGCCATGGACGTGGTTGGAATCGACCGGCTGCTTTTCTCCGTCGATTATCCCTTCAGTGCAAACACCCGCGGACGCCAGTATCTGGACAGCCTTGCCGAAACCTTAAGCGAGCCCGACCTATCAGCCCTTGCCCACGGCAACGCCGATCGGCTATTGAAATTAGCTTTCAGTCAGTCCAAGGGTTGAAAACCTGAACACCGGCTCTCTCAAAATCGCTCCGGTCCCGGGTCGCAACTGTCAGGTTGTGATGAAGGGCCGTCGCCGCTATGATCAGATCAGGCTGCGAGTACGTATGCCCGGCTCTTCGTCCCGCCTCGATCAAAATCCGCCATCGGAGCATTACATCTTCGGTAACCGGCAGAACACGCCGGTCGAACATCGGCCGGATTTCTTGCGCAAGCCATTTGTCCAATTCATCGCGGCGGCTGGAACCTTCGCTCAGAAGCTCAACACCAAAACGAAGCTCCGCCAAGGATACGCTGCTGATGTAAAGGTCTTCGAGCGGATGTCTCGCGAGAAAGGCCAGCACTTTTGGCTCCGGCTTCAACCGGCGCGTTTCAGAAATGATGTTGGTGTCCAGCAGCCACGCCATTAAAGGGCTACGTCGCGCACCGGCAGCCGATAGCGTTCTGGCTCGATCTCAAGATCTCGGTAAGGAGAGCGCTGAATGGCCGCTATTAAATCTGCCCCGGTGCGTTTTTCGGGTCCTTCCAGGCCGCGGCGCCCGCGCTCGAAGTCCTGCGGTGTGCCGTCGATGCAGATGTCATGCGCCTTAAGAAAGCCATCTAATTGATAGCCGGTTTCCATACCGAGAAGCTGTTGCAGTTCCTGCTTGGTTAGCCGGTTTTGCCGGTACTCTTCGGCCAGAAACGCCTCCGTTGCCCGGCGCGACAAATCGCCGCCGGCCTGGGCGCTCAACCGCCAAGCGATTTCATCAGGTATTTCAACGGTCAGGTTCATGGCTTTAGGTTCCAGCTCAATATTCAGGTTAACCTGCCACTGCATTCAAAACTATAAAGAGTTAACTCAATTCCCTCACACAGCGGAACCCCATATTGGTACCCCGATTGGTCCGCTCATACCCGCTAAGGACCGAGGCCTCGACATCCCGTCGATTGCTGCTCCAAGAACCCCCTCGCACGATCTTCACCTCGCCCTTTTTCGGACCAACCGTGTTCGATTGCGGGCTCCCCTGATATGCGCTATACGAATCGCTGCACCACTCCCAAACATTTCCAAGCAAATCGGAGATAGTCTCCGGGCTGTTTCCTTCCGGGAAAAGGCCCACAGGGGTAGGATGCCCTATCGCCGACGCATAGTTTGCGCGCGAATGATCCAAGGGTGGCTGCTCGCCCCACGGATATTTGCTGCCATTAGGCCCACGAGCCACTCGTTCCCACTCCGCCTCTGTCGGAAGGCGACCCCCAACCCATCCACAATAGGCCGAAGCTTCGAACCAACTCACGCCCACCACGGGGCGATTCGGAAATTGTTTTTGACGTTCCCATGCGTCAGGCTCGGTGAACTTTCTAAATTCACTAGCCTCCCAAAATTTCCTCAGATTATAGCCCTCTGCATTCACGAACCGTGCAAATTCCTGAACGGTCACAGGGAAGCGGCCCACTCGGAAACCTTTCAGAGTGACTTTGTGAACCGGGGCCTCAGCTCCATAAGCTTTAGGGTCTCCATTCCCGAAGCCCTTTTGTGCGCCCATCCAGAAAGTGCCGCCCGGAATCATCACCCAGTTGTGGTCGTCCAGCCGCGGGTCGCCAACCTGACCCAGCAAGTCCGCCACGTCTATCCGGGCTTTGATATCAATCTTTTGTGCCGTGCCCCGTTCAAAGATACCCATGACAGATTTGATTGCGCTGTCAAATCTCTCATCCTAGGGTCGATAGCCCATGGGTGTCAGATCACGTATCATCGAACTGAGGAGCGCAACGCAACCCGTCAGCAGTTTCAAGTCGGACCAATAAGGCACGGTTGCCAGAACGGCATCAAGAAGGCCGTCTACCCTCTGCGTCCCCTGCTTCTTCAAAATGCCACCCAGCAGGCTCAACATTTCGCGCCACTCCGGATAGTAGAGTTGACGGCTCTTCACGACCCGCGCCACCAACTGAACATCGGAAAAGCTGGCGAGCTCCCGCGCCGCCAGGTATTCTTGAAAACTCAGGTGCCAGAACCTGACGTCGGTTTCGACCGCCGAAATTACGCCGCTATCCTGCGTTTCCAACTCAATAACGCTTTCGTTTTGCTCAATGGTACCGCCCCATTCGCGCGCGGCCAACTCAGCCGCTGCACGTTTGTTGATCTGAACCATCCGCCCAGATGGAGACTCCTGCATCGCCAGCGCCAGCTTGCGCAAATACTCCAGGCATTTTTCAGCCGTCGGTCGGCCGTCCTTGGAGTCCCGTGCCGCCGCGAGCCAGCCGAGAATCGATTCGTACAACTCGACACGGTATTCGGGCAGCTTTTGATCGTTGTGCTGGAGTACGGCGAGCGCCGTCAGCATCACCGGATTGCGCGCCATCTCTCGAATCTCCGCCCGGCGCTCTAATGCCCCTTCCAGTGACTCTTGAAATTCCTTGGCATTGTTTTCGGGCAGCAGCAGCGCCCGCGAAAAGTGCCGGAAGAAGGTCTTGATCTCAGGCGTCTCCAGGTCCCCAATTCGAACCTGGAAGAATCCGGCCAAAACCGAATCCCCCGAGTAGCTCTGCGGACGCGTGGTGACAAGGAAGTCGCATCTTGAATAAGCAACGGTTGCCCTTTCAAAGATGCGCGACACCCGCTCCCGCAGTCGCTGATCAGGCGCCTCGTCCAGGCCGTCAACCATCACCAGGCAACCCCCTCCGCTCAGCTTGCGCCGGAAGAAGCCTTCATCCAAGCCCCACTTGTAGTACTCGCTTTGCTTGCCGAGGAAGTAAGGCAGCCACTCCGGCGCGTCCGGCGGCATCGGAGATTTGTCGGCCGCGAGAAGCTTGGTGAGATCGGCCGTGCGCACCAATAACGGAAAGCGCCGATCCTCAAGGGGGAGGAAAGGCGGAGCGGAGTTAGGGCGCGTGCCCTGAATATTGCGGCAGAGTTCGAAAGCGACACGCTTCAAGAAGGTGGATTTGCCCGAGCCAGGATCGCCAATAAGAAGCACCTTGCGTTGCGTAATGGCCTGTTCCAGGGTAGGGCGGGCAGTCTTGCCTGCAGGCCGCCTTTCTAGGCGGCCATTCTTGTTCTCGTCGAGCGGCGTATCGGTTGTGAGCGGGATGTAAATTTCATCAATGTCGAACGCATAAGGCTCGGCCCGCTTCGACTTCAATTTCATGATGCGGATCTGAGCGGTGTCGTTCTGGAGATAGGAAAGATAGCTTTCCGGATCGCCCGGCGCAGCAGGGATGTCTACTTGGGGATGGCGTTCCTTCCACAAAGCAAGCGACTGCATCACTGCTTCACGCAAGCTGGGGATGTCGGCGAATTCTTTGTGGAAGTATCGACCGAGTTCCCCCTTGAATTTGGCCAGATTAGCTTCGTTACGTTCTGCCAGCCTAGATATGTTCGGATTGGCTCTTTCCCTAATCAACCGGTAGTCCTCGCGTTGGTCGAGTGGCCAATCTGCCTTCGGATCCACGACAAAGCTCAGCACCTCCTTCTCGGTTACATTCCACGCATGCTCGCACTCTAGCCAAGTAATACTCTTGGCGTCAGCGGTGCCCATATCATTCGGCACCCAGCCATAACGATGAGCCACAATGGCAATGACCAACTCGGCCTTTTCAACCTCGCGGCGGCACTCATCAAGTGAAGGCCCCCGGCCATTGGCGGGGAAGTCCTCCATCATGAGCGGAAAAAAGCCCAGTCCGCGCGCAGCCTTGGCCGCAGCCTGACGGTAATCCTTCAAATCCTCCGAGGTGGACGCGATAAAAACAATCGGAGCATGGCCCATGCTGGACAACCATTGTAGTTCACCCACGTAAAGCAATCTTTGTCGGTGAACTAAACCGCTTCGCG
>PLRJ01000009.1 GCA_003163855.1 Bryobacterales bacterium
GCCCGGATCTTATGGATGGCGGTTCTCGGAACGCAGACTATCGCAACTCTGATTGCAGTCTATGGGCTCTTCATGACGCCTCTCGGCTGGAAATGGGCCGGGTTCGTTTGGGCTTATGCCCTGGTCTGGGCATTGGTGAATGACCGCGTGAAACTTCTCGCTTATCGGATATTGGACCCGGTCAAAGCGAAAACGCCATCGGTTCCGACATCTCAGGTCGCCAAGACACCGGCGGCTACTAAGCCGCAGCCCGCCGCGACACCGTCCGAGCTAAAACCGCAAATCGCTAAACGGGCATACGAGTTGTATGAGCAGGAGGGACATACTGGCGGTCACGCCGATCAGGACTGGCTCCAGGCTGAGCAGGAAATTGCGAAAGGTGAGTCATATAAAGTATGAAAGAAAGCGCAGAATTTCGCGTGGCAGCGGGAAGCAGCGTCAAGCTGAATGACTGCGACCCTGAGTTCGTGGACAAGCACGAAACGAAACACTCCGCGCTTCCGAAGGTTGAGGAATGCCAGCGGCGAATGGACGATTTGCAGTATCGCCTCTACGCCGACCAACGACGTTCGCTGCTCGTTTGTCTTCAGGCCCCCGATGCTGGCGGCAAGGATGGCGTCGTCCGCCATGTCATTTCCTCGATGAATCCGCAGGGCTGCCGGGTTGTCAGCTTCAAACAGCCGTCGCCGGTGGAATTAGCCCACGACTTTTTGTGGCGGATCGAACAGCAGGTTCCTAGGCGCGGTGAAGTCGTCATCTTCAACCGGTCACACTACGAAGATGTGCTGATCGTGCGCGTTCATGACCTAGTGCCGAAAGAAGTCTGGTCGAGGCGTTACGACCAAATCAACGATTTTGAGCGGAGATTGGTTGCGAACGGCACCCACATCTTGAAATTCTTTCTGCACATCAGCAAGGAAGAGCAACTGAAGCGATTTAAGCAGAGGCTTGACGACCCCGCGCGGCGCTGGAAGATCAGCGAAGCTGACTACACCGAACGGGAATACTGGGCCAGCTACGAGCGGGCTTATGAGGACCTGCTCAGCAAATGCAGCACCGACGAAGCGCCCTGGTTCATTATTCCCTCCGACCACAAATGGTTCCGCGACCTCGCCATCTCCCAAATCATCGTGCAAACATTGGAAAGCCTTGGAATCGAGTTACCGAAGCCGACGGTGAACATTGCCGATATCCGCGAGAAATATCACCACACTGTCCAAGAAGCAAAGCGGTCAGCTTGATTGAGAGGCTGAAGGAGAGAGCTATGTCGGCGGTAATGGCTTTCGAGTTATCGATCAGTTAACGATTGAAGAGATCGCGGCGACCAATCAACAAACCGAACCTTCGCCTCAGCTAAGCATGCAAAAAACCGGAGGCGATGATGCGTTCGCCAACCGGCAATGGCGCACTGCCGTCGCTAAATTGCTCCGCCCGAAAGGCTTACAGGGCCTTCTTCTCGGGCTCTTCAGTAAAGGCGGGAATGAGTCCAGCGTTCAGAGCTTGGCATCCCGCAGCAATGCGGTCCGCCTTTGCTCATAGTCTTCGCCTGAGATCTCCCCTGCGGCATATCGCTGTTGCAGGATTTGCAGTGGCGATTGCATTTGCCGGTAGGCAGAGCGCCTCATAGGGATCATGAATGAAAAGAACACCACCCACAGCAAAACCCAAAAAAACCACCAAATCCAATGCATTCCCCAAAAGTAGTACATAGTTGAGATCCTCCTTTTACTTTCTCGGCCGCGAACGTTATTTCTTGCTGTAAGCGTATGGCAACAAGTGAGCAATGTCGGTTTTTCCAAAAGGCAAATCGTAATAGTTGTTGGCAGGATTCCAGGCGTAATCGTACCCCATGCCGTAACCGTAGAACGGAAATGCGTAATAGCCCATCATTCGACCGTAGTCAACATCCGGTTTGACGATAACCGCTTTGAGTTCGCCGCCCCTGGATATGATCAGGTCACGCACAGAACCATACCGATTGTCACTC
The DNA here is from genome assembly GCA_003163855.1 of Bryobacterales bacterium. GTDB lineage: Bacteria > Acidobacteriota > Terriglobia > Bryobacterales > Bryobacteraceae > Bog-105. The sequence goes on from PLRJ01000009.1 coordinate 1,988, forward strand.
TGCAGGTTCACATAGTTCCCGATGAGTTCCGTTGCACGCCATTCGCGTGGAGTTGTGGCGACCTTGCCGTGCACTCCATTGAACAGCCCATACTTTTCAAGACTCTCCACAGTGATCGGCGTGTTAACGTAATCGTCGTCGGGACCGATTTTCACGTCCTTCCAATTGACAGCGAGGGGTGTCTCATCGAAACCGAGGAAGCCTCCGGTGGCGATGATCAACTGACGAACATCGCCGGATGGGCCAAAGATGACATTTTCAACTTTACCGATTTCCTTGCGATTTGGCCCGAAAGCTTTCGTGCCTATCAGTTTCTTAACGCTCCATCCATCGCGCCCGGCCTGGTCGAGCGTCCATGTGCCGATGTCGATCTTGTTCGCTGCAGAGGACATACCCGCGAGCGAAGTCAGGGCTGCTGCGAATACGGTCAGATTCATCTTCATAGTCTTTAAATTTCCTTCCTATCGCTCGGGCGAGGATGGTCAAACCTCTATCCCACAGCCCCACTATAAAGAAAGCGGCGTCAAAAAGACGTCAAAAATGGTTCTGCGAAATTCCGGGCTCTCCTCCACGCGCGGCTTCGGGAGCAACGGCCCTGTCGGCGCGGACAAAAAAACTGGCGGTATGGCGATATTGGGTCATCTGACCTCATAACGCTGAAGCGTCCTAGTTAGTGCATCATGCTGCTGGGCCATGCAATACCCCCCAAACCCCGGAAACTGCCAATCTTGGCAACGGCCAGCGAAATGCTCCAGCACAAGTGTGGGAATGCCCCGCCGATCCGTTACTCCGCCTATCCAAATGCGAAGCGGACTCAAATTAAACCCAAAGGACAGTAAGAAATGAAATTATTCAAAGCCCTAACAGGCATGTGTGGTGTTTTGCTTATGAGCACGCTGCTAACAACAGTTGCTAATGCGGACGAGTGGAACGAGAAGACCGTAGTGACTTTCAGTGGTCCGGTCGAGATTCCAGGCGTTCACCTTGCGGGCATGGGTGTTTTGCCCGCCGGCACCTATGTATTTAAGCTACTTGATTCGGATTCGGACCGGCATATCGTCCAAATCTTCAACAAGGAAGAAACGAAAGTATACGCCACCATACTGGCCATTCCAAATTATCGTCTAAAGGCGACCGGTAAGACAGTGATTACCTTCAGCGAGCGACCGGCCGGCCAGCCGGAAGCGTTGCGAGCGTGGTTCTATCCGGGCATGAACTCCGGACAGGAATTTGTTTATCCAAAAGCGAAAGCAATGCAAATTGCCCAAGAAACGAACATGCCGGTTCTGGCGGCCGACATCCCGGCTGAAAGCACCGAACCAATCAAGTCCGCCACCGAACCGACAGTGGTTGCGATGAAACAATCGACAGTCGTCGCGGTGAAACCGACCGGAGAAGAAACTCCGGTACCGGCGGCGCCGACAACGCTACCGTCTACAGGAAGTCAATTACCAACAGTGGCGCTGGTCGGAGGTTTAGCTCTCCTTGCAGCCTTTGGTCTGAAGGCTTTTGAAAGAGCTCCAGCCAAGTAAGCTAGAACCAAGTTTGTTGATCGACCGGTTGTTCATGAGTGTTACTGGCACGATGCCGATGAAGCACCGTGCCAGGAGCACGATTCAGAAACAAGCAGGTAATCATGCATCACTCCGGCAGCCTCGTATGGTTCGCTTTGATTGGTCTCGCGGGGAATGCCAGTTCTCAAACCACGCCGCTGCGGCAAACGGATGAATTGCAATCCACTTTTTCATCGAATCTCGATTTAGTGGTCTTAAACGCCACGGTTCGCGATAAAAAGGGGTGGTTTGTTCCCGGCTTGACTCAGCCAGATTTCCAGGTCTCCGAAGATCGAGTACCGCAAGCAATCCGTTTGTTTCGTCGCGAGGATATTGCTGTCACCGTTGGCCTGGTAGTTGATCACAGCGGAAGTATGAGGCCAAAACTTCCAGAGGTGATCGCCGCCGCTCAGACGTTTGTCACATCCAGCCGGGCCGATGACCATATGTTTGTGGTCAACTTTAACGATACTGTCACGCTTGAGGGTTTTGCTCAACCGGGCCAACTGGCTCAAGCGATATCGAGCAAACCCACCATGGGTAAGACGGCACTATATGACGCAGTTAACAAGGCATTAGAGCAACTTAAAGCCGGCGGACCTCCCAAGAAGGTCTTAATCGTCATCAGCGATGGCGGTGACAATGCAAGCAGAATCACTTTGCGGCAGGTGCTGAATGAAGTCGAGCGATCAAGTGTCCTTGTCTACACGATCGGGGTCTTTGATGAAGCTGATCCGGAACAAAATAAGAAGGTTCTATTGCATCTTGCTCATGTGTCGGGTGGTGAAAGTTTTTTCCCCCACGAGCTAACTGGCATCATTTCCATCTGCCAGCGCATTGCACGAGATATTCGCAATCAGTACACTGTCGGCTATGTTTCCAGCAACACCAATGTGCAGCCTGGGGTATTCCGTTCCATTAGACTTGCCGCTCGAGCGCCCGGCATGGGGCAACTTGAGGTGCGGACTCGAACCGGATATATCGCCGCTGACTCCGTGAAATAAGAAGCTTTCCCGCGCCTTCAGTTGGGTGCTACTGTGTTTGTGGTGACAATTGAGGCCTCATCGCGGGCGGACTTCATATAAGTACAGCGGCCTTTCCAGAGTAAAGGTCAGCACCGCTTCGGCGGGGACTTTTACAGCTTTTCCCCTGGTGAAGATTTGCGTTAATCCGCCACCAGCGGCTCCGCTGAGCGCTCCAATTCCCGCACCTCTGCCGCCGCCAGCAAGCGCACCGATGATAGAGCCGAAAATAGTACCGCCGCCCACCATCACACCAGTTCTTTGATTCAGTCCGATGCCCTTATGTTTGCGCGTCTGGTCATAATCGTCCGCCGTGACGAAGTATCGGCGGCCATCGACGGTCAGCGCCTGCAGGTCCAGAACCAGATCCTTGCTGGATATGACCTGTCTGACCAGGACTTCCGCCGATGCACCCTTGCGGACTGCGACGCTTGCGTTGGAATCGAGCAGATCCTGATCCAGGTGGGCAGCGTAAATTCTGCCTTCATCGGCAGTCTTCGAGTTAATCGCTTCGTCCACTCGAACCAGCACATCTGTCCCCGCTGGAATGGTCCTTCGTGTTTGCGCCAGCAAGGTCGAATTGGCAGAGACAATTAAGATTAGAAAGCAACAGGCTTGAATCATTGGTAATTTGGGTAATATGTTTTCTTCTTGACTCTTCATCCGGATGCTTTTTCAGGCTTGGGGTTGTGCCAGCCGCCGTGTGAAGTGATAACCGCGTCAGCCTGTTTTGGTCCCCACCCGCCACGATTGTAAGCGCGAGCTCGTTGGTGGGTCTTTAGTACCGGGTCCACCACCGCCCAGGCTGCCTCAACCGCGTCTTCTCGGGCGAAGAGTGCTCCATCACCAGCCATCGCATCGCTTAAGAGCCGCTCATAGGGCGATTGCTCTCCTGGCTGTTCTTCCAAAAGGAATAGCTCGTTCTGCTCTCCGACAAACTCTTTTCCCGGGACCTTCACGCGAGCCGCCAGCGCGATGGCCGAGTTTGGGGAAAGCCGGAACCGCAGATAGTTGGCCTGGCCTTCCGCCGGCGCTGAGTCTTCGAAGAGCTTCTGCGGCGGCGGCTTAAACTGCACCAGGATCTCGGTCGCTGTTTCGGCCAGGTATTTGCCGGACCGAAGGCACCACGGGACCCCTTGCCAGCGCCATGAGTCGATGAAAAGCCGCATGGCGCAGAAGGTCTCTACGTCGGAGTCTTTCGCCACGCCACGCTCCTGCCGGTAGCCTGAGTACTGGCCACGCACCAGGTCGCCGCGCTTCAACCGGCGCATGGCTTGCAAGACCTTGGCTTTTTCCCCGTTAACGGCTCCATAGTTCCGGTCGGCTGGCGGCTCCATGGCAAGCAGCGCCACAACCTGGAAGAGGTGATTCTCAACCACGTCGCGCAGACAACCGGCCGTTTCGTAAAACGCTCCTCGGCCCTTCACGCCGAAATCCTCGGATAGAGTTAACTGGACGCTGGCGATGTAATTGCGGTTCCAGATCGGCTCCAGGAACGAATTGGCGAAGCGGAAGTAAAGGATATTCATGATCGCCTCCTTGCCCAGGAAGTGATCAATGCGAAAGATGGAGTCTTGCGGAAATACCTTCCGCGCGGCGCGATTTAGAGCCCGCGCGGAGGCCAAGTCGTGTCCGAACGGCTTTTCTACAATCACGCGCGCATTCACCGCCAGGCTCGCCGCACCGAGCCCTTCCATGACTGTTTCGAAGAGCGAGGGCGGAATCGCCAGGTTAATGTGCCGGACGGCGCGCGCTGCCCAGCGCTTGTTTCAACGCCGCAAACGTGCCCGGGTCTTCATAATCGCCGCCCACATACTTGAGCAGAGACAACAGATTGTTGAAAGCCCCCCTGTCATCGATGCCGCCCGATCGCTCAATACTTTCCGTCACGCGTTTGTGCAGATGCTCTGCGCTCCATTTCTGAAGGGCAACTCCAATCACCGGGACCTTAAGTGTGCCTCGCTTTACCATTGCGTATAGCGCGGGAAAAATCATTTTGTGGGCCAAGTCCCCCGTCACACCGAAAACCACCAATGCGTCGGACTGATTGGCCGCCCTGGGGCCTGCCGCCATCAGTCCCCGGCCTTCGCCGCAGCAGGTTTTTC
>PLRJ01000245.1 GCA_003163855.1 Bryobacterales bacterium
GCCTACGCCACTGACTTCGGCAGTCAGTCTTCGCTCAAGATCGCCGCCGGATTGGACGCCTACGCCGGCATTCGGGCGCAGCTATTCGCCTATGGCGCACAGATCGAGTTCGGTGATCCTCAGGCAACCTTCCCGGCCGTGTTGAAGGTAGTCGAGGCGGAACACCCGCCGCTCCGCATNNGAGCGGCTGGCCCTGTGGGAAGCCTGGGAGGACACGTCGAACGCCGCTCAGGGCGTCTCTCGAAAGCATGTCCTCGATTTCGCGAATAGATAGTGCAGATACGAAAGCGAGAATACAACTTTCTATGAAGACTCCATGGACCGCCAAGAACATCCCCTCTCAACAAGGACGCCGTGTCGTCATCACCGGCGCCAACAGCGGCATCGGCTTCCATACCGCGCTTGAACTCGCCCGGCACGGTGCGGAGGTGATCCTGCCAGCCCGCACCGAAACCAAGGCGCAGGGTGCGGTTGAACGCATTCGCGCCGAAGTTCCCGACGCCAAAGTGCTCGCGGAGATTATCGACCTGGCCGACCAAAGCTCTATCCGTGCGTTCGCCGCGCGTACCATCGAGCGCTTTCCTGGCCAGTCGCTCGATCTGCTCATTAATAACGCCGGCGTCATGGCCATCCCCACGCGTGAAGTCACCGTCGATGGGTTCGAGCGCCAGTTCGCCACCAACTACCTGGGGCCATTCGCGCTAACGGCACTGCTGCTTCCGTCCATCAAGCCTCAGCCCGGCTCACGCATCGTTACGCTCTGCAGCAACGCTGGCAAGTACGGCAAGATCGCGTTCGATAACCTGCAGAGTGAGCGCCGCTACAGTCCGATGTTTGGAGCCTATACGCAGGCGAAGCTCGCCGACTTGATCTTCGCGCTGGAACTCCAGCGCCGCCTCACCGCGGCCCAGTCGCCGATTCTGAGCGTGGGCGCTCACCCCGGCTACGCCGTCACCAACCTGCACGACAGCGGCCCGGGCGCTGGCAACTCACCCATGAAGATCCTGCTGAATCTCCTGCATCCCCTCTCGCAAGACGCGCACCACGGCGCGCTTCCCACGCTCTTCGCCGCCGTATCGCCCACCGCCCAACCCGGCGGCTACTACGGTCCTGACGGCTTCCTTGAAACCAAGGGCAACCCCACCGCCGCCAAGATCCCAGCCGCCGCAACCGACCAGGCGGTCGCCGCACGCCTCTGGGAGCAATCGGAACGCCTCACCGGCACCACTTTTGCCAGCCTCGGCAGTCTCACCAAGGCCGACGCGCCTTACGTTCCTAGTGTTTTAGGCAAGTAGTCGTTGTCCCATCCTGCAAGGGGATTGGATAAACCAACAAACCGAACCTAATTAAAACCACACCAGGGCCAGCCCGACATAAGTCCTCGCGTCTTCGCTATCCAGTGATTGCATTACGTCTTGCACCACACTTTTCATTCGGTCAAATCAGATCATCCGTGTTTAAGCGCGGCATTCCCGGGATCAAGCCGCTGCACGCATGCCGCGCCCAGCTTTCTTCCGGCGTCGCGCTTTGCCCGCAACTCATCTGACTCATTTCTCTAGCCGTTCAGATCTTTTTGCAAGTGTGTATCAGCCCGTCAGTTCTCCACCCAACCCGCAAGCTCATCCTGTAACCAGTGTTGAGCAAAGTTCCACTCTCGTGTTGCTGTTGCCGTTGAGCATCCCAATCTGTCTGCAATCTCCTGCAGCGTCATGCCCTCGAAGACCTTCAGTTCCACAATGCCGCGCAGCCGTGGCCGGATTGCCTCCAGCCGGGACAATGCGCCCTCAATGTCAGTGACTGTATCAAGACTCGAATCCCACGCTAAATCCGGCATCGGCACTCGCACCTGCTTTGCCGCTAGCGGCCTGGCATGGTGAATTAACAACCGCCTCATCAGGTGCGCCGCTAATCCGAAGAAAGCCGCTTTGCCGCTCAACCCCTGTTCTGACTCAGGCGGCGGCAGGGCATTGATCTTAATCAGTTCGAGGTACAGCTCATTCACCAGCAGCGTGGGTTGCCAGGAGTGTCCATCGGGCTCGTGCCGCAGCCGGGCTGCAGCTAGCCGGCGAAGTTCAGGATAGAAAATCTCCATCAGCTCGTTGGCAGCTTCTTTGTCCCCGCCGCGAAACAAGGTCACGAGCCGGGTGACTGTGTCAGCGGGGATCTGGGACAACACTCCGCCCAATTCTATCAATCTACCCGCCTATAGCTGTTTCTCGTCGGAGCTGAGTGCAAGCGGACGGAGACGCGTCAGCCGGGCTATCTTGCGGGGTTAGTGAAAATTGCTCGCAACCATAACATTAGTTCTGGCTTGCTCCCGCTGAAGATACAGCATGGTACGGCCATCGGGGTTTACCGAGAGCCCTCGATAGACAGAATTGGATGCTGCGGCTAGATCTCTTATCCGGGTTACGTGCTGATTCGAGAAATTGAAAAACTCCAGCCGCGCCGGCTTAGAAGCAGCAACAAAGTAGATTCCTTTGGCGGAACCCTCCCAATTCCTCTGCGCTACAGTTTTCAAACCGGCAACCGGCGCTCCCTGGCCATCCGGCAATGCCATCCGCCAGATGCCGGACTTGCCTATTCTTGTGTAGTACAAAAATTTTCCGTCTGGGGATTCGTAACTTTCAAAGCCGCCGTCATGAGTAACCTGAGCCGGCGGCCCGCCCCCAACCGGTAGTTTCCAGATGTCGTGCCGGCTGCCGCGATACGAACTGCAGTAAATCCAATGTCCATCGCGCGACCAGCTTGGCACGCTGTCCTCGCTTCCCGCGGCACTCGTCAGCCGCCTTGGCTTGCCCCCCAAGATATCCATCACATAAATGGCTTTAGTTTTCCCGGGCAGGTCGGCGTCAAATGCGATCCAACGGCCATCGGGCGACCAACTAGGGCTTCCCACTGCATGCTCTCCCGGTTCGTCGAACATGACGATCTGGCGCTGATTGGAGCCATCGCTCGCGCACATCCAAAGGTCAACCTGTCCAAAGCCGGCACGCATTGATGCAAATACAATATTCTTTCCGTCTGGAGAGTAGCGGGCGTCCACATCCATTTTTGCCGAGGCAATCAGTCGTTTGCCCGCATCTGCCATGCGCAGGCGATAACTCCAGACCCCAACGTTTCGTGATACCTGGCCGGTATAGATCAGGCGGCCGTTTACGCGCGAGATAGAAGTCTGCGTAACTTCGTCTTCTAGGCCAGCCACGCGCGCGGGTGGGCTGGAACCGATCTTCGCGGTAAACGGATAGCGCCAAAGGTGAGCTTTCCCCGCAACCATCCGGGAAACCAGCAGGTCATGACCATCGTACGTCCAGTTCCAACAGAAGATCTGATCGGCCGAAGGAATAAGACGTATCGTCGGAGTTTCGTCCTTTGCCTTTAATGCCGCCGCAAGCGGCATTGCCAACAAGATACCAACTCCGCTGGCGTTCAACCGCGCAAACCCCAAGTTACGCCCGTCTGGCGATATCGCTGGCATACAGTCAATCTTCCCGGGCTTCGGAAATGTAATCTGTTGCTTTATACCTGTATCCAATGACATGGCAAACAAGGCCATTTGTTCCTCAGGCCGGCCCAAGCCTTCTGCCACGATTAAGTTTCCGCCCTGGGCGTCCCACGTTATGACCCGTAAGTTGATCCCGCTATCGGCAATCTCGCCCACCTTATGTTCTATACCGCCAATCGAAGGCATTATCATCACATTCAGCCAGCCATTTTGCCGCCGCAGAAAAGCGATTCTGCTCCCGTCCGGCGAGAAGACCGGCTCAAAGTCCGCTAGGCTTTCGTTGGTTAATTGAGTCAGCTTGGAACTACCTAGCTCTTTCAAATAAATGTGACTGATCGGGCTGCTTTCGCTGCTAAATCCAAACGCCACGCGAGTTCCATCGGGCGAGGGGTCCGGATAGCTTTCCTGGCCCAACAGATTGGCAAGCGCCACAATCCTGAGTTCCGGCTCCTGCACGGCGGTGGCCGGCTTCGTGGCCAGTGACCCTCTCCTGAGCCAAAAACTTCCCAAAGCGATAAGCGCCACAAGCAAAGCGGCAACCAGCCAGACCGCCGGACGTTTTTGCACTCGCTTTTCGGCCGGCCGGTCTAAACACGTGTCCAGCGCCTTCACAACCTGCTCAGACGAAGGGCGCGTGGCGGCATCTTTTGCCAGCATGCTCTGAACAAGCCGGTCAACTAAATCCGGTACGCCCGGCTTTACTTGTCTCAAGGGCCGGGGTTCGGTCGAGGAAATCGCATGCGCCGTATCCAAAGGCGAGTCTGCCGCAAAAGGATGCCTTCCCGCCAGCATCTCGTAAAGAACAATGCCTGCGGCAAACACATCGCTGGCGGCCGTAGCAGATTCGCCCCGGCACTGCTCCGGAGACATATACCGGAGGGTGCCAACCGGCAGCCCTTCAGTCGACGAACCCCCGCCCGCTGCTGCCGCGGCTTGCATGAAGCTTCGGCGCGCCAGGCCAAAATCCAGCACTTTCACGTAACCGTCGGGCCGCACAATCACGTTTTCCGGTTTTAAATCTCTATGCACGATGCCGCTTGCATGCGCCACGGCAAGCGCCCTCATCATCTGGACGGCAAGAGGAACAACCGCATCCACCGGCATGGGATTCCCGCAGAGCGCGCGCAGCGTCTTGCCTTCCACCAACTCCATCACGATGACGGGTAAAGCGCAAAGGGCACGAGCCGTGCCGCCGAACGGATCAGAAACTTTGCGAAAGCCAGCGGCCTCGGCGTGACCGTTTTGCGCTTGTTCTTCAGACGCGTTGAAGGTAATCACTTCGTGAATGGTGACGATATTGGGGTGATTAAGAGCCGAAGAGGCCTGTGCCTCACGCAGAAACCTTTGCGAGGATGAACGCAAGGTGGCATATTCGGCCGACATGATCTTTAAAGCGACCCGCCGGCCCAGCTCCCGGTCTCGTCCGGCATACACTTCACCGGTGCTGCCCCGGCCAAGCAATTCAATAACATCGTAACGGCCAATGGCGATACCGGCATAACGAGCCGCCGGGCGCGGAACGGAAATAAGTTCCGCTGCGCCATCCGTGCTCAGAATTTGACTTACCTTCTGCACCACGGCTGGCTCGGCGGACGTGGAATCAAGTAGCGCCTTCGCCGCCGCGGCCGGCAACTCGGCTGCGGTCTCATACAGCTCAAGCGCGCGCCTCCATTGCTGTTCGGTCATTTCTGAAATCTAACAGGCTTTTGCGCGCGCGAAAAGGAAAAATCGCGCAATTACGTTTTTATTCGAGACCGCTGATTTCTTTCAAATTTCTTCCGCTTTCGTGATTGACTTTGACCGTCTGCTCTCCCTCCTAAAAGACGAAGGATGTTCAGCATTCAAAAAAAATCGTTATGTCATCGAGAATCGGTCGCGTAAATATACTTGGCGCAGTCACAGTGCTGGCTCTTATCTGTCTCTCAGCCGGGAACGCGCAAACCCAAGTCTGCACAAACACAATTTACCAACAGAGCAGCTTCGAATTCCCACTCTGGAGCGATGCCACCTGGAAGCAATTCAACGCTTATAGCTCAATTCAAATGGCTGACATCGATGGCGACGGTCAGGTTGAACTGCTTGGAAAAGGACCAGCCGGCATTGAAGTTTGGCATTGGGAACCTTACGGCCAAGCATGGTTGAACATGAATTTAGGCACGCCGCCGTTCCAATCGACGGACATGCTCATGACCGCCGATGTGAATGGCGACGGCCAAGCCGAGATCATCCAGATCACTGCCACGTCGGGCGCGTCTACCGTAGTTAAGGTCTGGCACTACAACTTGATTACTCAAGTGTGGACGCTGCTGCCGCAATTGCAACTGACATTGAGCCCGAACGGCAGCAGTTCCGCACCGCTGGCGCCCATGATCAAGTTTGCAGATCTGAATCATTCGGGACGCCAGGAACTGGTGAACTTGAGCATTACTGGCACAGCTACGGAGCGTCTCTACGTCCCGCAGGTTTATCAGGTAAAAGCGGATGGGAGCGGGTGGGCAACTCTCGTCAGCGGCAACCCCATACCGGAATCTCCATCCGCTCCGGTGGGCTCGTTTCAACTTGGCGACGTCACTGGCGATGGCCTCCCTGACATCGTCATACAAATGCCAAACGTTGGATTCGTCGTCTACGCCCAGCAAGCCGCCGGGACATCGGTTAGCCTCTCCGCCCCCGATACCTTTTCTCTTCCGAACGTTGTCCCTGCTTTTGCATTAGCGCCTATGCTGCCGTCTTACGCTGGAGATCAGATCGTAACAATTCCGGTCGGCGGCAACCTCGAATGGTATCAATACCAATCAGGCGGCCGCTCGCACCAGATCGCAAGTGATACGCTTCCCGCCACCACCGCATCCAGTGATGCCAGCCAGTACTCCACTCTGCAAGCGGCCTTTACGGGTCTGGATAGCTCAAACCCGGCGGGCGCCACTCTTCTGATGCTGGGCACGGACGGTCTTGATGAGTTTGGGGTGGGAAGCGGCTTAACCTGGGCGAAGATCTCAAACACTCCCTTTATTAGCAAGGCCCGTTTTGGTGACGATCCGTCGCACTACCTGACAATTCAGACCGGCAAAGTATTTGCATTCACGCCTGCTGGAGCGCAGTACACCGAAACCATTTTAGTCGGTAGAGACGCCAATGGCATTCACACTCTTTCCTCGGCCACCTGCGGATCGGCATCCCCCATCCCCGCTTTTACTCTCGCAGCAACCCCTTACTATTTTCCTGCGTTCACCACCTCAGGAACCGCCCAGGCGTATGAATATCTCAGCAACCAGATTATTCAAGACGTTGGCAAGATCACCACCAACACATCATCTGTGAGGCTTAATTACACCAACATATATGCCGATGCAAACACTTATCACTCGGATGCTCTTGCCGCGGTGTATCCAGGCCCTGGGTACTTCTTTTCACTGGCCGACTTCACAACAGTAAAGAATCAGTTGGTAGCAGAACTCCACGCGCTTAACAACGTGGTGACTTACATGAACACCAGCGCCACCAACCTGGCATATATCAACACAGGTGAAAGCAGCGGGCTTACAAATGCGCTGACCGCTTTGAACTTGCCTCCCGATTCCAGCACCAACGTTGCAGGACAAGAGTTGGCGGCCAATGCACCGCTTCAAGCCGTCGAGAGCATTTTAGGATTCATCGGCAACACTGGCATACCCATCGTCAGCCAATTAGCCGAAGCGTTCTCGGTCATCGGCGACATCGTCTCAGACGTACAGTCTTATGAAACCCAACCTCTTCTAGGAGGTAACCTCGCTGATCTGGGCTTGGCTTTGCAGACGCAGCTTTCGAACACCTACAACGATCAGGTTGTGGGAAATGGTCTCACCGAAACGAGACTCTCCCAAAACTGGGACCTGATGAGCCAGCTAAGTAGTGATATTGACAACAGGTTAATTTCGGCCAACTCTGCCGACTTGAATTCAGCCAGTGATGCCGCCATTACAACTTTTGCGATTACATCCTGGCAGGAACTGGTACCGAGTGTCTGGGAAATTATCGGCGTAAATTGCAGGACGGGCGAGGACGGTTCACTGCCGGGCGGCTACCAAGGCTACTTCGTTGACGGACAAAGTCTAAATATCAATGATGAGTCAAATGTTTGCTACAGCGCGCCAGCAACTTATGTTGTATACGCAAAGCTTCAGTCTACGCCTGACGCGATGAAGAATGAAGTTTTTCCCCCGGCACCCGTCCCCTTGAACCAAATACAGCCGCTAATCGACCTGGGAGTTAACTGGTACGACGTTCTTGGACAGAGAAATGGCTGGCAACAAATACCGGCCGATCCGCAATGGCATTTTGCCGCTCTCTGGACAATTCCATCGACAAATCCTTACTTTAATCCGCCGGCGCCCCCTACGGCTCCTCTGCCTTCGGTGGGACTTCCAGCATCACTTCTCGTAAGCGGGGGGACAGATAGCGGAAAGACCAATCCATCGTGCGGTTTGAACACCCTTACCGTGATTTTTGAGCAATCGACTCCCATCAATTCCGTCTTTCAGAGTCCAATCGGCATTGCAGTGTTAGACAAAACAGCGACTGGCGTTCCCAATGCAACCGTTCAGATCACAGGAATTGGTCTTTCACCTAACATCAACACGGTGGTAACAGACGCAAATGGAAACGCCAGCGTTTCTCTTCTGGCAAATGGCGTTATCCAGGGCCCATACACCGCCAGCTTCACCGTGCTGTCTCCGCACGAAGACCCAAGTCAGCCCTCGTGCAGCGTCACTCAGCCATATCAACTGCAAAACACGCCTTCTATGGCTGGCAGCGTCCCCACCAACCCCGATCTGCAGGCCGTAGTCAGCGTTCAAAGCAAAGGCGCAGTGTTCGCGACTGATCGACTCTGGAACCTGTCCATCACTGATCCTACCGGAACAGCGACTAGCGGAACTTTCAGCGGTCAGCTTACGCACACAAGAGGGCCATCCACTTGCAACCCGGTAAATGTGGTCACTGACACGCTTCACACGACTTCCGCACCAGGCCAATTCACCTCGCAGCTGGGCTGGGACTTCACCAGCTGCACCGGACTGAACCTCTTCACCTTGACAGTCAACGGGACTTTCACAATTCCGCTTAGCGACGGTACTACCTACAACGCCACTTACAGCGCCAGCACCAATAATCAGACGCCCTAAGCAATCACCTGGAGGAATCACTTATGAAAACCAAACTTCGCCCCTTATTTATGTATCTGTTCTTCGGAGTCGCCCTGACTTCCTCTAATCTGGTCGCGGATAGCCTTAACGTTCCCCCGACCATTGTTGTCTCGGGGACCCAGGCAGTACTCATCAATGGTGTGCTGATCATCTCGAAAGATTACGCAATTCTGTCTAATACGGCCCTCATTACCTCCACCCAGGGAGCGGGCACCTATACAGATCTGATCGGCCCAACCTTCACCGTGGAAGCGCCCAATTCTACAGCGAATCTACAGCTGGGTAGCTTTCAATTCGCGGCGGGAACTCCTAGGAACACCATGGTCAGCGGCACACTCAGTCTTTTTTACGCGCTCTATTCAGTCAATCCCAACTCTGCCAGTTTTGATCCCATCGCTGACTACGTGTCTAACGATCAATTATCGGCACCCGAAACCTTTATTGACAATCAATCAAACGCTGGGCCGCCGTTGCAAGCGGCCGTGCCGGAGCCTGGTTCCTGGGCGCTGGCTGCGGCCGGTCTGCTCTTGGTCGGGTGTTCACTGCTGCGGAAACACGCATGACACCGCGCCGAGTTGCCAGCCTGATGCGTCTGGGCTTCCTTCTGCTATCAACCGGCTTTCTGCATGCCCAATGCCCGGCGGTGGGTCAGGACAGTAACTGCGACACGGTAATTACCATCACCGACGCAGGCACCTCAATCTCTTACACCGGGCAACCAGGCTACAGCGGCGGACAAGTCAGCACCGGCCCGCAAAGCCTTGTAGGAGTCATTAACAACAGCAGCCAGCCGCTGACTCAACTCGGACTCAGTTCCACGCTCCCCATCTTTGCCTTCTACGGCGAAGGCATCGACAACTATGGCGTCTCGGGCAATTTCGCCGACGACACAGGCTACGGTGGGCCGAACGCCTACTTCACCGCTATCGACCCAACGCAATCGAACGGCGTGGTCAATTTTCTCAATCCGATTGCTGCCTACGGCGGAACGTCCTTCTTCTCTCTTCCCGCCCTGTTGAGCCAGGCCACATCCTGTTCCGACGTGCTGGCGAACTCCATCACCATGCCCGCTAGCGGCGGAACGCAGATCACCTCCGTGTTCACTCCCAACTTGGGCTACACGCTGGCGCAAGCCGCACCCGTCTGTGGATTCGACAGCTTCGACTGGCAGCAAACCATCACCAACCTGCCCTCGCCCAGCCCCTACTACACAGCCGATACGTTTGAAAACCTCATGGCGCCGCTGGCCTTTAACGACCCGCCACCGGCCGGCTATGCCTATCAATTACCCAACCCCAATGCAGTCGGCCTCCCGATTTACTACAACCTTGGCAACGGTCCGTCGTATCTCTCAGTAACCAATGCCGAGACTACAAATTCCCTCTCGTTCTATGACGCTCCAGCAGACCCTTGCCTGCCCGGCGGCGACTCCTCTTACTGCGGCTACGTATCGGCGCCTGCCGGCAGCTATCTCGGCTTCTCAACGCAGCTAGTCGGCATCATCGGAACCTATCCCTTTGCCTATGTGCAGCCCACCGGCGTTGGCTTCAGCTACATCGACACATTCAATGGAACCTCTGGCGGAGTTGCAGTCACAAATAGCGCCTCTCCGGTCGATCCGAATAGCGGCACCGGCGGAGTGACCATCACTCAATTTAACGGCAAACCGAGCTATCAATTTCCCAAAAGATTTGCCGTCTCTTCCGTCAATGGCCAACCAGCGCCGCCCAACGTGCGGCTCAGCTTGCTGACACCCGGCCAGGTTTCCGTCACTGCTTACGGCCTGGTCTATAGCCGCGTGACCAAGACATTCAACGGCACTCTGACCATCAAGAATGTCAGTAACCAGGCAATCAGCGGCCCGCTGCAAGTGCTATTGCTGGCGCTTCCCAGCAATGTATCGCTCACGACTGTCACTGGCCTGTTTGGCGGTTCACCATTTCTCACTGTGCCAGGCATCTCAACCCTGAACCCAGGATCGTCTGTGACGGTGAAGCTGCAGTTCAATAATCCAACGTCCACCGCAATCAAGTTCTCGCCAGCCATCTATGTCGGAGGCTTTAACTAGATGAACCGGCTCTTCTTACTATCGGCAATTCTGATCTGCGCGGATATCGCAACGATGGCCGCACCAGTCACCTACACGGTCTCCGTCAACACGGCCTCACTCGCTGGAACAACGGGATCTTTGGACTTCAACTTTAATCCAGGACCCCTGGTCTCTCAAAGTGCACTGGTCCAGATCTTGGATTTTGCAGGTGGCTCAGCGGCCGGAAGTCCGGTTCTGACCGGGGATGCAGCCGGTTCCCTGCCAGGTACAATCATGCTCGATAATGGCGCCGGTTTCAACGATTACTTCCAACAGTTCACGTACAGCTCAACCTTGACGTTCGATGTTTACTTGTACGGTCCCGCACTCAGCGCGCCCGATGGAGTTTCGTCTTCCGGCGGCACTTTCGCCTTCAGCATGTTTTCGGATGTGGCGGGCACCGTGCCTGCTTTGACAACGGATGTCACCGATGGCTTCGCCTATGTAGTGGACGTCAACTTGGATGGATCCACCACCGTCACCAACTACATCGTGAATTCAGCCGCCACGCCCGAACCAGCCTCTTGGTTCCTGGTTGGCATAGCTCTTCTGGGCGCATATAGCTGCCACTTGGCCGTAAAAACAAGTATTACCGATAGGCACGATTAACAAGGTTTCCACTGGTCGGTCGGTCAGCAGGGAATCTGACTCGCCTTAAGTTGACGCTTATCAGAGTCCGCCTCAATAAGTGAGCGACCCACAATCCCCGCCACTTTTACGTCGCGCAGCCAATCGTGCGCAATTCGCGACTTATTCGCTCAACAACCGAGCGCCAATCTCCGCGCAAGGGTTGCCGGAAGAGGCGCATACTCGGATACCACGGGCTATCTTCGCGCTGAGTCATCCATCTCCAGTCGGCGGCAAACGGCAGCATCAACCAGACCGGTACACCCAACGCGCCCGCCAGATGTGCTGTTGAATTGTCGATGGTGATTACCAGGTCCATAGCGGCGATTTGCGCGGCGAAGAGATCCATATCATTTAATTGATCTACTGTTGGGTCCACGTGTATGGGCGCAGGCGCGGCGGCCACTTGCTGCTGTAGCTCATCCACCAGGCCGTATTGAAGACTGATCCAGGAAATTTCGTCATGTTTGAACAGCGGCGCCAAGAGCGGCAAGTCTATACTTCTGCGCGGACCGGTCTTCTTATTCTTCGTGTACCAGGCCAAGCCAATTAGTCGCTTACCATTGGCATAGCGCGTTCGCAATTCCTCACGCTTGCCTTGGTCCGCCAACAAATAGGGCGATTTGGTCAAGGCAAAGTCCGCCGCCGAGCGCCGAAACAGGCGCGGCAAACTCCCGGCCGGCAGGTGCGCTGCGATGTCCGGTTTATGCGCTTGCTCGGGGCCACAACCGGAGACAACTTCGATCTCGGGAAACGATCGGGCGAACAAAGGTTTCAGCCGTGCGTCGCAATCAAGCACACAGGCATTGCTGCGGCGCCTCACCTCCGGCAGCAAACCGGCAAACATGATCTCATCGCCAACGCCCTGTTCGCCCCAAATTAGAACCTTGCCCGCGGTCAGCTTTTCTCCCGACCACATAGCTTGCTGATAGGCGCGCATCGGCGTGTGGCCCAAGGTATTCCAACGCTGTTCGTGATTTTCCCAGCCATTGGGAAAGTCGCCCTTGCGCAACTGCGCCATCGCCTTGCCGTAGGTTGCCTGTGTGTAGCCGGGCTTGATGACGAGTGCGCGGTCATACATGATGATGGCGTCGTCCAGCTTTTCCAACTCCTGCAGCGTGTTGCCAAGATTGAAATACGCCGCAAGATAATCGGGCTTCAACTTGATCGCTTGCACAAAACAGAGGACCGCATCTTCCGGTTTATCCAGCCCGAGCAAAGCATTCCCGAGATTCGAATACGCCTCCGCTCCTTCAGGCTTCAACGTGATGGCGCGCTCGTAATGCGGAATGGCTTCGGCAAACCGATATTGCTCCGCGAGCGCCGCGCCTAGATTGGTGTGCGCATCGGCGTGGTTCGGATTCAGGCTAAGTACCCTCTCGAAATGCGCCATGGCTTCAGGTATTTCGTGGCGGCCGGCGAGAACGTTACCGAGGTTACTGTGGGCATCGGCGTAATCGGGCTTCAGACTTACGGCGCGGCGATAAGACGCCAGGGCCTCATCCACCTTGCCGCTCGCGTGCAAAACGGTTCCGAGATTCGAATGGTAGAGCGCGTTGCGTTTGTCTATCGCAATAGCCTTGCCGATGAGATCGGCAGCCGTTTCGAAGCTGCCGCTCTGGAACGCCATCATTCCGAGCAGATGAATGCTGTCGGCGTGCCGCGGGTCGAGGGAGAGGATCTGCCGGTAAAGCGCTTCGGCGTCGGCCAAACGCCCCGCCTGATGGTGGCTGAGCGCGCTGGACAGCAGGTCCTGAATCAGTTTTCCTGACCGTTGATTTGACAGCGGTTTTTGGCGTTGAATGGAGCGGGCTGATTGGCGACTCATAGACGCGGTACCGTCTAGAATACGTGCGCGCTAAGCGGCCAACTTCTCGTTAGACACCGCCGACCCGTTTAAGCGGGTAGAACTTCGTTTGCGGCCTCCAATACTTGTTGTCTGGTGATCGTTCCCAGCCATCCGTAGCCTTGGCCGACTCCCAACACAGTAGGGGGCGAGCGTGTCCAGTCGCCATGCCGTCTGGATTTAAGCCGTTGCGGCCTTCTTTGGATCACTGCTAGAAACAACCGTTTGAAGCAGCACTTCCGTGAAAATGCCGCGGCTCTCTTTGAACTGGACGACCTGATTGCTTAGAAAAGTCTGCCAATTGGAGGGGACAGCGGCTTTCAGGTCTCTGATCATTGAGTAGTGAAAGCCGTATTTCGCTCCCCGGCCATCCTCTACAAACCCAGTACCGAAGGGGCTTATCTCTTTTAATCGACTGTCTGGTAATCCATCAAGACACTGTTTCTTTTGGGAATCAATGCATGAGAGTGCGAACCGCTATTACGCTGATGATGGTGCCACTTCCGTCTGCTTTGAAGGTAACCTCGGTTCCGGCGAGTTTTCTGGCGTCTCTTGGAACGTTCGTCGAACTCAGCTCGCGACCAACCGACAAGTTTCCAAAGTGGACGTAATTTAATATCTCGAAGACCTTCAACAAGTTACAGCGAATGAAAAAAAACCAGCCGTCTGGTGGTGATCGTCTTACATGCCGCAAGAAAGCAAGTGGCTTGCCAAAAGGTTGGCTTTCAAACCCCATCGTGCTTTCAGAAAACTCAGCCCTGCCTGAGAAGCCGCTGGCTAATGCTCAACCGCTATCTGAGTTAACAACCAACCGCGCGCCAGCCTCCAATCCCTAGTCACCGTTTCTTCGGAAATCCCAAGCGCGGCCGCTGTCTCCTCAACGCTAAGCCCACCGAAGTAGCGAAGTTCGACGATGCGTGCCCGGCGCGGATCAACTTCCTGTAATTCATTCAGCGCGTCGTCCAGGGCGACCAGGCGGCCGTCTTTGGAATGGCTCAGGGAAAGAACATCGTCTACATCGAAGCGCGCGAGCCCGCCCCCGTGTTTGGGAGTGGAGCGCTTGCGTGCCGCGTCCACCAGGATGCGACGCATGATCTGGGCGCAGGCGGCGAAGAAATGCGCCCGGCTTTTCCAGTCGACCTGACGCACATCAATCAATTTGAGGAAGACCTCATGGACAAGAGAGGTGGCGTCGAGTGTATGTCCATCGCGTTCTCTTTTGGTGAAGCCGGCGGCCATGCGGCGCAGTTCTTTGTAAATGCGCGGGGTCAGAGCATCCAGGGCGCCCGGGTTGCCCTGGGTCCAATCGAGAAGAAGTTGAGTGGTTTCAGAGACTTCCAGTTTCACGAGGCGTTAGCACATCGTATCGAAAAAAAAATTTAGCCCGCGGTTACGGTTTTTGCCCGAAAACTTCGCGATGTAAGTCAAGCGGGGATGGCGCCACTAAGGCCAACCGCAACTCGGAAGGAAATAAGAGGACTTACTCATGAAATGCTTACCAACCACACTGTTGGGCGTTACAACATTGTTGTCGCTGACGCTGAACGGGAATGCGCAGAATGTAGTTACAAACTGGAACACCATTGCTTCCACCGCCATCGTTACAACCGGAGGTGAGGGGCCAGGGGCTTCCGGTGTCTGGTTTGCTTACACCAGCATCGCGGTGTACGACGCCGTCAATGCCGTTCACCGGCGCAAATTTGAGCCATTCTACTATGCGGGTGGCGCGGCGCCGGAAGCTTCCGATCAAGCGGCCGCTTTGGCGGCAGCTCACCGTGTCTTGGTTTATTATTTCCCGGCTCAGCAAACCGCGCTTGATGCCCAATTCCAAACCTCATTAAGTGCGGTGGCAAGTACGCCGCGCGGGAAGACAGAGGGTGTTAAAGCGGGCGAAGCCGCAGCCGAAGCTCTGATTTCGGAACGGACAGGCGATGGCTTGAACGCCAGTATCACGTACAGTGAACCAAGCGGGCCGGGTGTATGGGAACCGAACCCGCCCGGTTCCTCACCCGTTGCTCCGTGGCTTGGCCAGATGCGTCCGTTCACCATGCGGAGTGCCGACCAGTTTTTGCCGGACGGGCCTACCGCGCTCAGCAGCGAAGAGTGGGTGGCGGACTACAACTTAACACGCTTGTTTGGCGGCGCGGTGAGTGACCTGCGCACTCCGGCGCAAACCGAGATCGGCCTGTTTTGGACGGCGAACACGGCAGCGCAATACAGCCAGGTTTTCAATGGTCTGGTGCAGTATTACAACCTGGATCTTATGGACTCGGCCCGGCTGATGGCGATGTTATGGACGGGTTATGCCGATGCGGCCATCGGCTGCTTCAACGGAAAATACATATACCACTTCTGGCGGCCCTGGGGCGCGATCCCGGCGGGTGGCGACAACCCTGAACTAGTGGCGGACCCGACATGGAAGCCGCTTGCCACCACACCCAATCATCCGGAGTATCCGGCAGCCCACGCCTGCCTTACGGGCGCCGTTACAAATCTGGTGGCGGATTACTTCCACACCCGCAGGGTACATGTCTCGGTGAACAGCTCTGTTTTCTCCGACGGTGTACACACGCACACCTTCGAAGATACAGGCGATTGGCTGAATGAAGTGTACTGGGCGCGCATCTTCGCCGGATTCCATTTCAATCATTCGCTGCAGGACGGCGCTGAACTGGGAAGGCAAGTGGCCCATCAGTTGGTTGAGTCCCACTTTCGATCTGAAGACGAGCGGGAGAGGCACTAACAGCCGAAGGCCGGCTCCAGAGGACAACCCATGCCCTATTACGCTTTTTCTATCAGCTCAATTCAAATCAAGAACACACGCTCGAAACATGAGGACACCGACTACCTGGCGTTCACATTGAGGCTGGGCAGCCTGAACCCAGAGACGCAGGTGAAGTCTCTGGGTAACCTCAACAACGGTGTTTTCAACAAAGGGCTTTCGTTCAACAGCTATGAGGTAAGTATCTATGATTCAATAACCCTCAACTATTTGATTGTCAATGCAGGCACAGCCAGCAGCGCTCAAGTGGAGGCGGCACTTCAGGCCGCTAGCGGCGCCTGGGCGAACGGGCAAGGGCCGGCATCTACCAACCTGGCCGGCGCACTGAGTGACGGACAGCCCTGGTTCAATAATGAATTGAAGAACATTCTGAATCCCAAGAGCTGTGACGGAATGGTTGCGGCGGAGCAGAACCACTTCCAATACGGTGACCTGGCCGCCATGCTTACCAATGGTCCGTTTGTCCATCAAACAAATCATCCTGGCGTCCGCTCACCATCTGGTTGCGGACCAAATTCCATCTATGCGGTGACTTGGCGCATAGATCCCGACTCCAAGTTGATCTAGAAGCGCAAAGGGCACAAGGCGGCGTCGGCGTGCCCGTCTTGCACGTGTAACGTAGGACTTAGTAGCCCGGAATGCGGAACCCATTCCGGGCTTATAGCCTAAGTTACAATCGGTTCCGTGACGCGCGAACGCTGGCGGCAACTGGAGGATCTTTATCAGGCAGCGCTGGTATTAGCCCCACCGGAACGCAGCGCGTTGTTAGAGCGTGTTGATCCGGAGTTGCGCGCGACAGTCGCCGCTATTCTGGCCCAGGACACAAACCCCACAGCGGACGGCTTTTCGTTGGATCGTCCCGCTTGGGAAGAACATGACAGCCTGCTGGAAACTACCTCGGCGTTGAGCGCCGGCGCGCAACTGGGTCCCTACCGGATAGAGCAGCAAATCGGACGCGGAGGAATGGGGGAAGTCTTCCGCGCTACCGACACTCGTCTCAACCGAACAGTGGCCATCAAGATTTCGACGGTGCAGTTTAACGATCGCTTCGAGCGTGAGGCAAGAGCGATCGCCACGCTGAACCACCCGCATATCGCGACTCTGTATGACATCGGCTCCAGCCCTTCTGGTCTCAGCTACCTGGTTTTGGAATATGTCGAAGGACCGACGTTAGCCGAGCTTATCTCCAGGGGGCCGATAGAACCCGCGGAGGTGCGGCGAATCGCGCTGGAAATGGCCGAAGGCATTGAGGCTGCGCACGATAAAGGAGTTGTTCACCGCGATTTGAAGCCAGCGAATATCAAGCTGGACACAACCAACACCGTAAAGATTCTCGATTTCGGTTTAGCGAAGGCAATGAATGAGGCACAAGGAATGCCTCGCGGCGAAACAACGCAACCGGGAGTCATTTGGGGCACTCCTCCTTATATGTCGCCGGAACAGGCACTCGGCGGCGTCACCGATCGGCGCTCCGATATTTGGTCGTTCGGCGCGGTCGTTGCCGAGATGCTCTCTGGCAAGCGCCCTTTTTCAGGTAACAACACCAGTGAGATTCTTACTTCCGTTGTTCGCGGCGAACCCGATTTATCAGGCATTCCGGCCAACTGGCTGCCACTGCTGAAACGATGCCTCACCAAAAATGCACGGCGCAGATTGCAGGCGATTGGTGAAGCTCGCTTAGCGCTTGAAGATGGCTTTGCCGTGGCAGCCGATCGCCCAAAGCGGCGAGTGCCATGGGGGTTTATCGCGCTCGCCGCCGGACTAGCTTGCTTAGCCGCCAGTTTTTGGACCATTCGCAGCGCCAGGCCCATTGTGGACAACCCACTTGCGAACGCCACCTTTACACCGTTAATCGACTATGAGGGGAACGAGACAGACGCCTCTATTTCGCCGGATGGGAAGTTTGTGGCGTTTATGTCAGACCGCGGCGGAGTGTCTCACGTCTGGCTCGATCGAGTCGGAGTGGGTGTACCGGTTGACCTTACGCCGGGCGCCGAAGATCAGCGCGGACCGCTGCGCAGCATTGGCTTCTCACACGATGGCGCGGAGATATGGGTGGCGGGAACCGAAACGCGGCGCTTGCAGATGTTGCCTCTGCTGGGTGGCAAACCGCGTTTCCTTCTGGGCGATAAGGCGGTAAGTCCCGCGTGGTCTCCCGATGGCTCGAAGGTGGCCTATCACACTAGCGAACCGGGCGACCCCATCTACGTCGCCGACAGCGATGGCTCGAATGGACATCAAATCTTTCGCGACGTTCCCGACCAGCACAACCACTACCTTGCCTGGGGTGTCAATGACAACTGGATCTATTTTGTGCATGGCACTCCCGCAACATTTGAA
This sequence comes from Bryobacterales bacterium, assembly GCA_003163855.1. Lineage (GTDB taxonomy): Bacteria > Acidobacteriota > Terriglobia > Bryobacterales > Bryobacteraceae > Bog-105. The sequence continues at coordinate 18,373 of PLRJ01000245.1, forward strand.
ACAGACTTATGGAGGATTTCCGCATCTGGAGGGCAACCGGAACGTCTGACCTCGCAAAATAGTGAAATGAGCGACCCAACCCCCTTACGGCAGGGAATCGTTCTGTATATAGCGAGAGAGCGCGACCGTGAGGGACCTTGGCTTTGGTGTTACGACCTCGCGCGCAAGGTTTCCCACCGCATCGCATTTGGATTGGAGCAATACACTTCTGTCACTGCTTCGAGTGATGGCCGGCATTTGGCGGTCACGGTTGCTAATCCCACAGTCCGTCTTTGGAGCATCCCGATCCGCAGTTCAATTGCGACTGAGGCTGATGTCAAACCGTTCGCCACCGAGTCACGACGTGCTTTAGCGCCTCGTTTCCGAAAGGATGCTTTGTATTATCTGTCCTCGGTCGGCGCCGGCAACAAATTGTGGAGACGGGAACGAGATCGGTCTACCGAGGTTTGGGGAACCGCGCAAGGCTTAGCCGAGCCTGCCGCTATCTCACCGGATGGTACTCGAATCGCCGTGGTCACCCGTCAAAGCGGCAAACGGCGGCTGCGCTTGCTTTCGGCCGACGGAACAGACCCCATCGAAATCGCGCCGCAGTTGGATGTAGAGGGTTCGGCCGATTGGTCGCCTGATGGACATTGGATTGTAACCGGTGGCAATGACGGACAAGGCAAAGGACTGTTCAAAATCCCAACAGGCGGCGGATCGCCGGTGCGACTGACAAAAACGATCGGACGAAACCCCGTATGGTCGCCGGATGGATCGCTAATTGCCTTCTCCGGCCCAAACGTATTTACCTTGGAACCAATCCTCCTTATTCAGCCTGACGGCGCCCAGGTGAAAAGTCCCGAGATTCGCACGCATCGCGATGGCGAGCGTTTGCGCTTTATGCCGGATGGACGCAGCCTGGTTTACATGAAAGCGCGAGAGGCAACGCCGTGGCAGGATTTTTGGCTGCTTAACCTGACGACCATGAAATCGCGCCGCTTGAGCGAACTTACCGATCGATCCACTATGCGAACCTTCGACATCACACCCGACGGAAAGCAGATCGTCTTTGACCGCGAGCGCCAAAACTCCGCCGTCGTCCTGATCGACCTAAATCTAATTCCGGAATCTAATTCCGGGACAGTCACCATAACCCCCAATTGAGCTACCGCGTTAACATAACGCAGTGCCGTGGCATTTCATCTTCGAGTCGCTTGCCTACGCGGTCGCTTTCCGTATGTACGTCGCCTCACGCGCCAGGCAGGGCGATTTTCTCAGTACGAACAATCGCTGGACTATCGTCGCCGCAGCCATTGCCGGAGCCGCCATCGGAGCCAAGGTACTGTTCTGGTTTGAGGACCCGCCGCGCACCTTCGCACATGGGCTCGACTTCGCCTACTTAATGTCAGGCAAGACCATTGTGGGAGCTCTGCTCGGTGGCACGCTCGCGGTGGAACTGACAAAGCGCCTTGTCGGAATTCATCGCCGCACCGGAGACTTGTTTGCCATCCCGCTCTGCATCGGCATTGCCATCGGCCGCCTTGGCTGTTATGCCGCGGGCTTGCAAGACGATACTTATGGCTTGCCCACTCACCTGCCCTGGGGTCACGATTTCGGAGATGGCATTCCGCGCCATCCAGTGCAAATCTATGAAAGCCTGGCCATGCTCGGCTTGGCTCTTGCTCTGCGCTACATCCGCGTCCCCCCGTTTCGCGATGGCGATCGGTTCCGTGTATTTCTGTTTTCTTACTGCAGTTGGCGTCTGCTGGTCGATTTTCTAAAACCAGGCATCGCCTTTGCCGGATTCACTGTACTGCAATGGTGCTGTGCCCTTGCCGCGCTGATCTACGCGAAGGACATTCTCCGTATGACTCGCCGCACCTATCAGCGCGAAAGGACCTTGACTCATGTCTGACCGAGTACGCCCCTACCTGTTCTACGACACCGCCATCTCCATCTGCTCCATCTGCTACCGCCGCGCAGAAGGGAAAATCATTTTCGAAGATGGCAATGTTTTCCTGCTGAAGCGCTGCCCCGTGCATGGCGCGGAACGAGTGCTGATGGCCGACGACATTGATTACTATCGCCGCTGCCGCGAAGTCTTCATCAAAACGCCCGAAATGCCGGCGCATTACAACATGCCCGTGCGTTGGGACTGCCCTTACGACTGCGGCCTGTGCACGGATCACGAACAGCACTCCTGTTTAACGCTGGTTGAAATCACCGACCACTGCAATCTCTCGTGCCCCATCTGTTACGCCTCTAGCGGTCCGGGCCGCCACTCTTACCGCAGCGTCGAGCAGGTGACTCGCATGCTGGATGCCGTTGTCGCCAACGAAGGCCGCCCCGACGTGGTCCAGATCTCAGGCGGCGAACCTACGCTGCATCCTGATTTTTTCCGCATACTCGATCTCGCGCGCCAGCGCCCCATCCAGCATCTGATGCTGAATACAAACGGCATCCGCATTGCCCGCGAAGACGGTTTTGCCGAGCGTCTCTGCGCCTACATGCCGGGCTTCGAGCTTTATCTTCAGTTCGATTCCTTTGAAGCCTCCGCCTTACAGGATTTACGCGGCGCCGACTTACGTGCCGTCCGCATGCAAGCCATCGAAAAGCTGAACCGCCTCGGCATTTCAACGTCGCTGGTGGTTACTTTGAAGCGTGGTGTGAACGATCAGGAGATTGGCCGCATCATCGAGTGGGCCGCTGAACAGCCCTGCGTGCGCGGAGTAGTGTTTCAGCCTATTCAACATGCGGGCCGCGCAGAAAATTACGACCCTGCGCGCGATCGCTTAACGCTTACTGAGGTACGCCGCAAGATTCTGGAGCAAGCGAATCTGTTCCGCCCGGAAGATGTCATTCCTGTGCCCTGCCATCCCGATTCGCTCGCCATGGCGTATGCACTGAAAATTGACGGAAAAATCTTTCCGCTCACCGGCATGATCGATCCGCAGATTCTGATCGAAGCCGGCCGCAACACCATCGTTTATGAAGCCGACGCCGATCTGCAGACGCATCTGTTCAAGCTCTTTTCAACCAATCACTCGCCTTCCTCCAGCGCCTGTTCGTTGCGCGATCTGTTGTGCTGCCTGCCACAGGTGCAGGCTCCCGCTGAAATCGGTTACGACAACGTTTTTCGAGTTCTCATCATGCAGTTCATCGATGCGCATGCCTTTGATGTGCGCAGTGTGAAGAAAACCTGCGTCCACATCGCCCATCCCGACGGGAAACGCATTATTCCTTTCGACACCTACAATTTGTTTTATCGGGACGACTTGGAGCGGACTATCTTGCAGCCATTGCGAAAAGAAAGAGAGCTGATCAGTGTCAGTTGAGAAGCCGGACGACAGCATCGGGAGAGGCGTTGCGATCGGCGTCATGGTTCAGGCGGCGACCATCGTGTCGGCGGCTTTGGCCGTCATAGCTTCGCCCTTTATTTACTGCTTATTCGCGTTCGGCCTTGTGCAATGGATCGGCTTGGTCCCCTTCATGATGCGCGATTTCAAGGGAGGCTACCGCCAATCTGTAAAAGGGATGGCCATCGCGGGCTGCATAGGTCTGCTGCTTAATTCCGCATGCGCGGGAATGTTCTTCTTCCATTTCTCGCGAGGCCCCTTCAGGTAGGTCAAGCGAAGGGCTAAATTGCGCTACGGTATTGAGGAAAGGGTGATCAGTGTCAGTTGAGAAGCCGGATGACGGTATCGGGCGAGGCGTTACCATCGCTTTTGGCGTTCAGACCCTTACAGTCTTGTCTGCAGCTTTAGCCAATTTATCCTCCGTCTTCATTTACTGCTTATTCGCCTTTGGCCTTGTGCAGTGGCTTGGCTTGGTTCCCATGATGATCCGCGACTTCAGGAAGGGCTACCGTCTATCGGTAAAGGGGATGGCGATCATGGGTGCGATCGGGCTGCTGCTCAATACCGCCTGCGCAGGAGCTTTCGGCAACTTACCCTGGCAGCATCCCCACTTTTGGTAAGCACGGTGGTCGGCCACCGCTTCTCGGCTAACCTAGTATATGTGGAACGAAACCCAAAGGGCGCGGCTGCGCGCCGCCAAGGAGGAAAGGAACTCGCCAGCCCTTTCGGCGGGGCGCGTGATACCGCGACCGTTTTGCGCGTCTTCCTTAAACGACGTCCCGCCTAGATGACTCATCCCGCCACCCGGGAACTCCTGCATTCCGCTGCCCGCCAAGCCGGTTTTCAGGCCCTCCTGCAACATCTCACCCGCGGCGAACACGGCCCGTTCTCCCTGTCCGGCCTCGTCAACACCGCCAAAGCTCTCTACCTGGTCCTTCTCTACCAAGCCACCGAAAAACCATTGTTCGTTCTCGTCGATGGCAATAAAGAAGCCGAGACACTACTCGAGTCCGTCCAAGTCTTCTTCCAGCTTTTCTTCGAAGGCCGAGATCTTCCCGACCCCCAACTAATCCCCGCGCTCGACGTTCTCCCGCACCAGCGACTCTCCCCGCACAACGAAATCAGTGAAGCCCGCGTCGTCGGCCTCTTCCGTCTCTCCGCGCAAAAAATCCCAATCACCATCGCCCCCGTCGCCTCCGCCCTCCTTCGAACCGAATCCCCCGAGTTCTACCAGCAACTCGCCCTCGTCCTCCGCACCGGTGAAGAACTGCCGCTCGAAGATCTGGTCCAGCACCTGGAAAGCATCGGCTACGAACGCCGCGAACCCGTCGAAATGGTCGGCGAATACTCCATCCGCGGCGGCATCTTCGACGTCTTCCCAGCCGAAGCCGCCCGCCCCGTGCGCGTCGAATTCTTCGGCGATGAAATCGAATCCATCCGCCAGTTCGACGTCGAATCCCAGCGCTCCGTCCTGAAAGTATCCGCCGCCACGCTGCTCCCTCTGGCCGAATATCCGCGCTCACGCACGCTCCTGCGCGAACTCGCCGACGCCGCTCTCAAGGCTGATCTCGATCTCTCCAACCCCGGCGAAATCTTCCCCGGCTGGGAGTTTCTCGTCCCCTTGGTGCGCCCGCGCCAGCATTCCCTGCTCTCCCTCACCCGCGACGCGCTCATCGTCCTTGATGAACCCACCGACATCGCCTCCGCCTCCGACCGCCTTTGGCAGCGGCTCGAAAATCCCGAGCGTCCTTCCCCCATCGAGCCCGAAAAAAACTACGCGCGCTGGGACGAACTGAAAGCCCAACTTGCAAATCGAACAACTATCAACTTCCAGGAACTTGACGTCGTTTTTTCCGAAGGCTCAGCCGCGCCTGAAAACACTTTCCACGTCCCCACGCGCCCCTCGCTCACCTTTCAAGGGAACATGGCGGTCGCCATCGCTGAAGCGCGCAAGCTCATCGCCGACGGCCATCGCGTAGCCTTCTTTGCCGCCTCCATCGGTGAAATTGAACGCCTCGCCGACGTCCTCCAGGAATACTCGATTCAATACCAGATGGGTCTTGAATCGAGCGCCGGCACCCGCCCCTCCATTGCCGAACGTTCCTATCACGCCGGCGCCGTCTCCAGCGCTTATCTCATCAAAGGCTGCGTTCGCACCGGCGCCATTCTTCCCGATTCCCACCTCGCCATCATCGGCTCCGAAGATCTCTTCGAAACCTCCGACCTCATCGCCCGCCAGCCCACCAAAAGCCAGCTCGCCGCCTTCGCCTCCGACATTGCCGACCTCAAACCCGGCGATTTCGTCGTCCACACCACCCACGGCGTCGGCCGTTTTCTCGGCATCCGTGAAATCGCCCAGAACGATCAGCGCGGCGACTTCATGGTCATCGAATACGCCGGCGAATCGAAGCTCTACGTCCCGTTAACTCGCCTCGACCTAGTCCAGAAGTACCGCGGCGCAGGCGAAGCCAAGCCCCATCTCGATCGCATGGGCGGCGTCACCTGGGAAAAAACCAAATCGCGCGTCAAAGCCAAAATGCGCGACATGGCCGACGAGCTTCTCAAGCTCTACGCCCAGCGCCGCATGGCCAAAGGCTTCTCTTTTTCGCCCGATAGCAACTGGCAGCGCGAATTCGAAGACGCCTTCGCCTACACCGCAACCAAAGATCAACTCGCCGCCGTCTCCCGCATCAAGGCCGACATGGAAGATGAACAGCCCATGGACCGCCTTCTCTGCGGCGACGTCGGCTTCGGCAAAACCGAAGTGGCCATGCGCGCCGCCTTCAAAGCCCTGGGAGATGGCAAACAAGTCGCCGTCCTCGCGCCGACTACCGTTCTCTCCTTCCAGCACTTCGAAACCTTCAAGCGGCGCTTCGCCTCCTTCCCCGTGCGCATCGAACTCGTCAGCCGCTTCCGCAACCCCAAAGAAGTCAAAGCCACGCTCGACGATCTGGCCGCTGGCAAAGTAGACGTGCTCATCGGCACCCATCGCCTGCTTTCCAAAGACGTCGAGTTCGCCGACCTCGGTCTCCTCATCGTCGATGAAGAGCAGCGTTTCGGCGTCCGTCACAAAGAACGCCTCAAACAGATGCGCCACAACGTCGACGTCCTCACCATGTCGGCCACGCCCATCCCGCGCACCCTGCACATGTCGCTGCTGGGCCTGCGCGATATGTCGGTCATCGAAACGCCTCCCAAAGATCGCCTTGCCATCAACACCGTCGTCGCGCACTTCAACCCCGACCTCATCAAGACCGCCATTGAACAGGAACTCGCGCGCAGCGGCCAGATTTACTTCGTCCACAATCGCGTCGACACCATCTTCATGCGCGCCGCTTCTATCCAGGAATTAATTCCCAATTGCCGCATCGCCGTCGGCCACGGCCAAATGGGCGAATCCGAGTTGGAAAAGGTGCTGCTCGGCTTCATGAAGCACGAATGCGACGTCTTCGTCTGCACCACCATCGTCGAAAACGGCCTCGACATTCCGCTCGCCAACACCATCATCATTGAGAATGCCGAACGCTACGGACTCAGCGAGCTTTACCAACTTCGCGGCCGAGTGGGTCGTTCCAACCGCCGCGCCTATGCTTATCTGCTGGTTCCCGCCGACACCCAACTCAGCGAAATCGCCCGCAAGCGCCTGGCCGCTCTCAAGGAATTCAGCGACCTGGGCGCGGGCTTCAAGATCGCCGCGCTCGATCTAGAACTCCGCGGCGCCGGCAATCTGCTGGGCGGCGAACAGCACGGTCATATTGAAGCCGTCGGCTACGACACCTACGTGCGCCTGCTGGAAGAAACCGTGCGCGAACTCAAAGGCGAAGAAGTTCCGCTCGAAATTCACTCGACGCTCAACCTTGGCCTCGACATTCGCATTCCTCCGACTTATATCTCCGACGACGCCCAGCGCCTCCGCTGCTACAAACGCATCGCCGACGCCAACGACGACGATCACGCCAAGAAAATCGTCGACGAACTGGCCGATCGCTACGGCCCCGTGCCCGACGAAGTACGCAACCTCGTCCGCTTCTCACTCCTGAAGAGCCTCGCCCGATCCGCTGGAGTCGAGTCGGTCGATCGCCGTCAAGGCTTCGCCAACGTCAAGTTCCACCAGCAGTCGAAGATAGACCCCTACAAGCTGATGGCCCTCGTCAACAACACCCCGGGTACCCAGTTCACACCGGCCGGCGTTTTGAAGTTCCCGCTATCGACCTCTGCCAACCCCGGCGAACTCATCGAAGAGATCCGAAAAATGATGCTCCAGCTAGGAACCCCTGAACTGGTAGGCGCAACAGCGGAAAACCGGGACCGACTAACTTAACTTTCGCTGGCGTCCAGTGCGGGCGTTCCACCGTCCGAACCGCCCCTTTCCCCCGCCCTCCAAACATGAGACACTAACGTAAATCCAAACCCACGAGGTATACACCTGAGCTCTCCCCAGACTGCTTTCAACATTGACGCAGCCACGTCCGCCACTGCCGAAGACTTCAAATCACACCGCTGGAATCCACTCACCCGAGTGGCTTTCCGCCTGGCCTTCTGTTACTTCATGACCTACTGCCTGTGCGTCGGCAACGCGACTCTCTGGCAAGCCATCCCCTTCGTGGGAGATATCATCAACGGCAACCTCGCCCAGCCCTTCCGCCTGCTCGCTCAATACCTGGCTCAGAACTGGATACACATCCAAGGAGTCGGCGCCAAAATCCACGGCGGCGGCTCCGGCGACACCGCCATCGACTGGCTGGTAGTAGCCGAAATGCTGACGCTCGCCCTCGCCGCGACACTGGTCTGGACCATCCTCGACCGCCGCCGTCCTCACTACCAGACCCTCGCCGCCTGGCTGCGCTTTACCATCCGCCTCACCCTTGGCATGGGCATGGTCAACTACGGACTCGCTAAACTCTTCCCACTGCAGATGTCCCCGCCCCTCATGGGCGTCCTCAACGAACCGTTAGGCAACACGTCCCCCATGACCATGCTCTGGACTCTCATCGGCCTCAATCCCGTGTATGAAATGATCTGCGGAGGCGCTGAACTGGTGGCCGGCATCCTGATCCTTTTCCGTCGCACCGCCCTGGTCGGCGCGCTGCTCACCGCCTTCCTAACCACCAACATCGTCCTCTACAATTTCTGCTTCGATGTGCCCGTGAAGCTCTACGCCTCACACTTGCTCCTGCTCTCGGTTTTCGTCATCCTGCCCGACAGTAAATCCCTCTTCCGTTTCTTCTGGCAGCATCAGCCGGCTGTTCCCCTAGGCATCTGGGTACCGCCAGCGCGCCGTCCCGCCTTCCGCCGAGCTACTGCCATCATCGAGATCGCATTCTTCGTCTGTTGCATCGGCAACACGACTTACTCGATAGGCTCGCGCTGGCGTCGAGTCGCCGAAGCCCGCCGCACCCACACACCGCTCGTAGGAGCCTGGCATCTCGACTCAGCCACTCTGCACGGCAAGCCCGAACCCCTCCTAGTAGGCGTCGATCAACCCGCGACAGCTATCTACATTGAAAACGCCATGCAAGCCAACATCCGCTCCACCAACGGCCAACTCTGGCGCACGTTCCTCAAAGACGACGAAGCCAAACACACCCTCGAACTCCACCCCACCGCCAGCAAAGGAGGAACCTACAACTTCACCCTCCCCGACCCCAATCATTTGACACTCACGCCCACCGGGCCCAATCAAGACAAAACCGCAACCCTCACCCTCACCCGCATCCCACTACCCGCGCAGTATCCGTTACTCACCCGCGGCTTTCATTTCATAAGTGAGTGGGGCCTCGAACGCTAGCACGGGTAGGGCGGGCATTCTTGACAGCCAGCCGCCTTTCCAGGCGGCCGTTGTTCTAACGCCAAGTTTCGGGACGCGTCGCAAGGCTCGATGCTCCTCGCAGGCGGCATATGCCGGCAAAAGTCTGTGATAATTTTGGCAGAGGGACCCATGTTGAAATTCGTTAAGCCGGTCGGCGGCGGTCTGGCAGCTCTTAGCGTTCTGGCGCTAGTTACGAGCGCTCCTTTTTGGGTGTTGAAATTCAGGTATCCCGCCTCCCATGGATATTACTTTGTAATTCACTGGCACGTCTGGCCTCTGTTGTGTGCCTCGTTGCTGGTGTTCTCCGTTGGTTTTTTTTGGCAATACCGAAAAGCACTTTAAGTCCAGTACCCAAAGGGTAAGTTTCGGAATATCCGAGATCTTTGAATCAAGGTTTCAGCCTCTCGAAAGCCGGTTCTTAAAGGCCATCGACTCGATCGTTAGCGCCTGTTGCTAAACCGCCCGGTTTACAACACGGTATGTGAAATAATTGCAATAAGAAGCGACCCTTTACCGCCAGCGTATGGCAAGAAGGCGAGTGGTACGTCGCCCAATGCCTTGACGTAGACGTCGCGAGTCAGGGCGAAACCGAAGAAGACGCTCTGTCTAGCCTCAAGGACGCCTTGGAACTCCACTTCGAACCTCCCCAGGCAACCCGCTCGCCCTTGTTAAGGACCATTGAGGTTGAGGTTGGCGCGGCTTAGCCCGCAGCCCTACCGCGAGGTCAAGCGCCGTCTCGACAACGACGCCAAGTTCCGAACCCCGGCCAAGGTTAAGTTTCGGGAGTGTCCTTTAACTCTTTATTCGATTCCGCGAACTCTGCCAGGTAAGCCCGCAGCTCATCTCTCACGCGCCGAAAAATATCCATACGCTCTTCATCCGTTCCTTGCGACATGGGCGGAGGATCGTCGAAACTATGATGCAGCCGCTGTACCGCGCCGAAGAACAGCGGGCAGCTTTCTTTCGCGCTGTCGCAAACGGTAATGACGTAATCAAACCGTTGCCCCTCAAATTCATCAACGTGCTTTGAGCGCTGCCCGAAAACATCAATGCCGAGCTCTCTCATCGCGGCAATAGCTTCCGACCTCACAATGCCGGGTTTCGTTCCCGCGCTTTCCACATCGAACCGTTCCCCGGCATCATGGCGCAGCAGCCCTTCGGCCATCTGGCTACGCGCCGAATTGCCGGTGCAGAGAATTAAGACCCGCTTCCTTTCCATAGATCAACTCGCTTGCTCCGCAGGGAACCAATGCCGCGTGCGATTGCACGCCGCGCAAACCGAAAGCATAACCGGCACTTCCACCAGAACGCCTACAACCGTCGCCAGCGCCGCGCCTGATTCCGGCCCGAACAATGCAATAGCGGTTGCCACGGCCAGTTCAAAGAAATTGGATGCACCGATCAAAGCGCCTGGAGCCGCCACGGAATGTTCAACCTTGAGCCATTTCATGAGGCCGTAGGCTAGGCCGGCATTGAAATACACCTGCAAGGTGATTGGGACCGCGATCAGCACCACATTGAAAAAGCGCCCGATTATGTTATCCGCCTGAAATGCGAATATCAGGACGAGCGTACCCAGCAGCGCCGCGATTGTGACCGGCGCGAATTGCGGCAGCAGCACCCCTTCAAACCATGCCTTGCCATGCCGCCGCAACAAAAGCGATCGCAACACGGCCCCGGCCACCAGCGGCACGACGATAAACACAACGACCGAAGTCAGCAGCACGTTGAAAGGGACTGTCAGCCTTGAGGCCCCATGTACGAGAAATTGCACAAGCGGCACAAACAGCACCAGCATGATGAGATCATTCACCGATACTTGAACAAGCGTATAGGCCGCGTCGCCTTTTGTGAGATGACTCCACACAAAGACCATGGCCGTACATGGCGCAGCGGCCAGAATGATGCAGCCGGCTATGTACTGGCCAGCTTCGGCGGGCGTGATGAAGGCCGCGAAGATGAAGCGGAAGAAGCCCCACGCCAGCAGCGCCATCGAAAACGGCTTAACCACCCAATTGATAAATAGAGTGACCAGCAGCCCCGCGGGACGCCGCCCCACATTTCTTACCGATGAGAAATCCACCTTCATCATCATCGGCGTAATCATGAGCCAGATAAGCACCGCAATCGGGGCATTGATCTGGCTTCCCTTGCCGAACTCGACACCGCGCAGCGCAGCGATAGCACCGGGCAGCAGTTTGCCAATGGCAACACCCGCCGCCATGCACAGCGCCACCCATACAGATAGATAACGCTCGAAGGCGCCCAAGCCGCCGATTGCCGCCGCGGGCTTCAGTGTCGCTACGTCAGCGCCTTGTGTTGTCATTCGCAGCAACCAGGCGCACAGCATTTTGCCGGCTTCATTGCGCGGATAAACGCGCTCATGAATTTACCTTGTACCGCTGCCGCCATGGCGTCGACGTCGATGCCCTGCCCGCTTAAGAACGTCCTTTCATCCTCAATGCTGTAAATCCGCGTCGGTTCAATGTCGATACCGTCAAAGCCCGCTTTCGCAAGTTTGGCGACATACTCCCAATCCTGCAAAGCGCCCGCGATGCAGCCAACCCACAGCAGCATGTTTTGGCGCACTTCGCCGGGAACGTCCCCGCGTGTCACCACATCTGATACAGCGAAGCGGCCTCCGGGTTTCAGGACGCGGAACGCTTCACGCAACACCTGATCCTTATCGCCAGAGAGGTTAATCACGCAATTTGAAATAACCACATCGACCGAGTTATCCGGCAGCGGGATATGTTCGATTTCACCTTTGAGAAATTCGACGTTTTCCACTCCGGCCTTGCGTTGGTTTTCACGCGCAACCGCGAGCATTTCATCCGTCATATCGAGGCCGTAAGCCTTACCCGTAGGACCCACCCGCCGCGCCGAAAGCAGCACGTCAATGCCACCGCCAGAACCGAGATCAAGAACACTTTCACCGGCCTTGAGTTCAGCCAGTGCCGTAGGATTGCCGCAGCCGAGCGAGGCCAGTACCGCTTCTTCCGGCAAGGCGCCGGTCTGCGCGGCATCATAAAGATTAGATGTTATGGGGTCGCAGCTTCCTTCAAGCGCAGCCCCGGCCCCGCAGCAGGAGCTGCCGCCCGAATTCACGCGCAAAGCCGCCTGCCCGTACTTCTCTTTCACAACCTCTTTAAGTTCCATTTCGTGTTGCCCTTCCTATGCGTTTTCTTTGACAAACTCGACGTCGCACCGTTGCCGGATTTTCAGCCGGCCATTTCAGCCGCCAGATTGCGCCGGGAAAAATCGGGCATGAAAGCTCGATTTGCAGGGCGTAACCACGTTTAATCATCAGAAGCCTACTTGCAGAGGCTCACAATGGCCTGTGGTTCAATCGCCTTGTTGCGCGTACAGCATTCGGCGTAGAGGAAGCCTAAGAGTTCTTGCAGCGCATCAGCGTTCGCTGAATACCAAAGATAGGTGCTTTCCCGGCGCACCTTCACCAAGTCCTCATTCTTGAGCTTGTCCAAATGGTGAGAAAGCGTGGAGGCGGTAATCTCAAGCTCAGCGATTATGTCGCCCACCACCATTCCGTCTGGGTGAGCCGATAACAGCAAACGCATAATACGCAAGCGCGGTTCAGTGCCTAGCGCCGAAAACATATCTGCGAACCGAGCCACCTGTTCTTCTGTCTGTTTCTTGCCAGCCATCCAAATGAACTCCTGTTTGATACTTCGATAATAACAGAAGTAGCAAAGTACCGCAATCTGAACCTTATTCGTATCCACCACCCTAGAAGGGCTAAAGAAAATTCCTTGGTCCCCGCGAACAGGCTTTCCTCACACGCACTGAAACGAACTCTCCTGTGCACGCAGTACAACCTGAGCGCGATTGCACAGCCCATAAAACTGGTTTGGCAATCCATCTTCGTGACTAATAGGAGACCGACACACATGAAAACCCTGAATCACTCAAATAGGTACGCCGCTTTGCGGGTATCATCCATCCTGATTGCCTTCGCTCTAGCCGCCACCATGGGGCTACCCGCTTGGGCAGCACAGAGCACAGTCGTAGCCACCGACCCGGAGTCGGAGGCCCACACTGCCTGGCACAAACTCATGAAGCAGGCTCCCGCCACCGAGCAAGGCTGCTTCCACGCATCCTATCCCAGCGTCGTTTGGGAAAAGACGGATTGCGCAGTCGCACCGGCGCGCGTTCCCGTGCACGTCAAGCCGACTCCCGGTCAGCCCGAGGTTGTGGGTAACGGCAACGACTACGTCGGCGTAGCGAAAGGACTCATCTCCTCGGCAGCTGGAGCTTTCAACGTCAGCGGCGTGACCTCCGAAAAGAGCGTAGGAGTTGCCGCATTCGGCGGCGGCGGCATTCTCGGTTCCAACGAGTACTCCGTGCAAATCAATACCAACGCCAATAAGGAAACATCCGCCTGTGCCGGCCACATCGGCTGTACCGTTTGGCAGCAATTCGTCTATGCGACCGATTATTATGGCGCCGGCAAGGCCGCGGTGTTCATGCAATATTGGCTGCTCGACTGGGGCTCGTCCGCCTGTCCCAGCGGCTTCGGCAAGTATGGTTCAGATTGCTATGGCAACAGCCCGTTGGCATCAGCGCCGGACATTCCCATCACCAGCCTCGC
>PLRJ01000071.1 GCA_003163855.1 Bryobacterales bacterium
GATGTCGAATATGCCACGCAGCAGCTTGGGTTCCTAAATGCAACCGAAACGAACCTGACACCATTTGCCAGGCGCGGAGGCAAGCTCATTCTTTACGCAGGCGGCGCCGATCCCGTTGTGCCTCTCGCCGACACTGTCAACTACTATGAAGGCGTTGCTAAGGCAATGGGAGGAATCGAAAAGACAAAAGAGTTTGCCAGGCTTTTCATAGCTCCAGGCATGGGACACTGCGGCGGGGGAAGGGGGCCGAATCGGTTTGATCCCTTGCCTGCCCTTGACGAATGGGTCACGCAAGGCTCGCCGCCCGCCAAGCTTCCGGCCAGCTATCAAACTGCGGCAAAGGTCTTTCGCCCGCGGGCGCTCTGTCCCTACCCGGAAGTGGCGCGCACCCGAACAACTGACACCTCCAAAGGATCCTCTGATTTCGTCTGTGTTGCCAATCCTTTATAGGTCCTATACCTACCTGCGCAGATAATCATTCCCACTTTTTGCAAATAAATTATCTCCTGCCCCCGCAACCACTTAAAGCCCCTGCACGACCCCGCCCCGAACACACCATCTTCCACTCACGGTCGGAAAGCCACGCTCAAAAGGCAAGCTTTAACCCTTCATTACCGGAGTAATCCATTGTCGACCGAGAAACAAATTCAGGCCAATCGCGAGAATTCTCAACACAGCACCGGGCCTGTTAGCGCCCAAGGCAAAGCCGCTGTCTCCCAGAACCGGACCACGCACGGCTTAAACTACAACCCTGACACCTTCCGCGTCCTGGCCTGCGAGAACCAGACTCAGTACGACACCCTGCTGAAGGCGCTTATAGACGAGCAAAACCCGCAAGACACCACCGAGATGCTGCTCGTCACGTCAATGGCCCAGCACCGCTGGCTGCTCGATCGCGCCAACCGCCTCCAGGAGTCCTGCTTCGATCAGGAGACCGGTCAAATCAACGACCAAAAACTCTTTTCCCTCTATCTGCGCTACGCTACCACGCACGAGCGAGCCTTCCACAAATGCCTCAACGACCTGCTAAAGCTAAGAAATCAAAAGATCAACCAGCAAATTGGCTTTGAATCGGAAAAGCGCAAAGCTGACCGTCACCAAAGCTTCCTAAAAAACGAACAAAGCTATCAACGGTTGCAAACAGTTAAAGCCTACATGGCCGAATACAATGCAGGCAGGCAGATTGAGGCCGATGAGATAGCAAAACTGGTCCAAAAAGCCGCCTAAATCGCCTCCAACCAAGCCGTATGAACTAAGTCAGCGCCACAAGTGCGCCCAACCAAGCGTCCTTCCATCACCGGAACCCATTCACCTTCAGCCAGTCCGCCAAATGCTCCGTCCATGTGTGAAGAATCGGATCCTTACTCGCCAAGCCCACCCCGTGATGCCCCTTCAGATAGATATGCATCTCCGCCGGAATCCCGGCCTTCCGTAACGCCAGATAGAAATTGATGCTGTTCTCCACCGGTACAACCGGGTCCTCCGTCGTATGAAAAAGAAAGGTCGGCGGAGTCTTCGCCGTCACCTGATCCTCGTCCGAAAGTAGTTCCACCAGCTTAGGGTCGGGATGTTCACCTAACAGATTGCGCAGCGATCCTTGATGTGTCGTAACCGTCTTAAGCGTGATCACTGGATAAGCCAGAATCAAAAAGTCAGGCCGGCAGCTTTGCTTATCTATATCGTCGGACGGGTCCTTCATTCCGTTGTCGAAATGCGTCCCCGCCGTTGCGGCCAAATGGCCCCCGGCCGAGAAACCCCAAATTCCAATCTGGTCCTCTTTATAGCCAAACTCCGCGCTATGCGCCCGCACCCACCGAATAGCGCGTTGCGCATCCAGCAGTTCATTGGGATATTTGTACTTCGGACCCAGCCTGTACTTCAGCACGAAAGCGCTGATTCCCAACTTGTTCAACCATTCCGCCACCTCGTAGCCCTCGTAGGTCATCGCCAGATGCGCGTATCCGCCGCCGGGGCAGACAATCACCGCCGTGGGAACTTTGTTCTCGCCGGTCGCCACGTAAGGCGTAAGCGTCGGCTTGTCGATATCGGCGTCGCCCTCCGCATTCGGTGCCCCTTTAGGCCATAACAGAATTGCCTGGTGAGTTTCTGCGGATAATAAAGCGCCTCCCAGGACCACCAGAGCGCAAAAGGCGCGCAATATCCTCATCTTTATTGCAGCCCCAACTCCTGGCGACAAGCGATGAACTGCTTCGCGGCGAACTCCAGTTCCTGCGGCGTATGTGCCGCCGACACCTGCACCCGAATCCGCGCTTTGCCCTGCGGCACCACCGGATAAGAAAAGCCGATCACATACACGCCTTTAGCCAGCAACGCGTCAGCCATGCGCGTAGCCAGCGCGGCATCCCCCAACATCACCGGCACAATGGGATGCTCGCCCGGCAAAAGGTTGAATCCCGCATCCGTCATCAGTCCCCGAAAAAGTTTCGTGTTCTCAAACAACCGGTCTCGCAACTCCGTTGTCTCGCTCAGCAGATCCAGCACGCGCAACGACGCCCCTACAATCGGCGGCGCCAGCGAATTCGAAAACAGATAAGGCCGCGAACGCTGCCGCAACATCCCAATAATCTCCTTACGTCCGCTGGTGTAGCCACCGCTTGCGCCGCCCAACGCCTTACCCAGCGTTCCGGTAATAATGTCAACGCGATCCGTAACTCCGAAGTGCTCCGGTGTGCCGCGTCCTTGCTTGCCCATAAAGCCGACCGCATGCGAATCATCCACCATCAGCATCGCTCCATATTTATCGGCCAGCGCGGCAATCTGGTCCAGCTTGGCAATATAGCCGTCCATCGAAAAGACGCCGTCTGTCGCAATCATGCGATGCCGCGCTCCTGCGGCTTCTTTCAATTTCGCCTCTAGATCAGCCATGTCGCCGTTCTTGTAGCGAAAACGCGCTGCTTTCGACAGGCGAATGCCATCAATGATGCTGGCGTGGTTCAGTTCGTCGGAGATGATGGCGTCTTCCTGCTCCAGCAGCGTCTCAAACAAGCCGCCGTTCGCATCGAAACAGGAACTATAAAGGATGGTGTCTTCCGTCCCCAGGAACTGACTGATGCGTTCCTCAAGTTGCTTATGAATCGATTGCGTGCCGCAGATGAATCGCACACTCGCCAATCCATAACCCCATTCATCCAACGCTTTGCGCGCCGCATCGATCACAGCCGGATGATTCGCCAATCCCAGGTAGTTATTGGCGCACATATTAAGCACGCTCGCGCCGCTGGATACCTTGATCTCAGCCTGCTGCGGCCCGTCAATCAACCGTTCGCGCTTGAAAGTGCCGGCTTGTTCTATCGCGCCAATTTTCTCGGCTAAGTAAGCGTCAACGTGTCCATACATAAATTTCCCTCAACAGTCTTTGACATTAACCGCCAGTCCGGCCAACGCCGTCTCCTTATAGCGCGACTGCATATCCAGCCCCGTCTGATACATGGTTCGAATCACCTGATCCAGCGAAACCTTGTGTCCGCCCGATTCCTGTGTAGCCATGCGGCACGCGTTGATGGCTTTCACCGCGCCAATGGCATTGCGTTCAATGCACGGAATCTGCACCAGTCCGCCTATGGGATCGCAAGTCATTCCCAAATGATGCTCCATGCCGATCTCGGCGGCATGTTCCACGTCTTCGTTCGGCGCGCCCATAGCGCCTGCCAGTCCCGCTGCGGCCATGGAACAGGCCACGCCAACTTCACCCTGACAACCAACCTCCGCACCTGAAATGGAAGCATTCTCCTTATAAAGAATGCCGATGGCGCCGGCTGTCAGCAGGTAAGGGACGATGCCATCCGGAGTCGCTCCCGGAACGAAATTCAGGTAATAGCGGCCCACCGCCGGAACCAGTCCAGCCGCACCGTTGGTAGGCGCAGTAACCACACGCCCGCCTGCGGCATTCTCTTCATTCACGGCCATCGCATAGGCGTTCACCCAGTCCATTCCGTCCAACGGATCGGGCAGGGAACGCGCTTTGATTCTCGCCACCACACGCATCGCGCGCCGCCGCACGTTTAAGCCGCCTGGCAGAATGCCTTCGGTATGCAAGCCGCGATCCATGCACGCATCCATCACCGACCACAATCGATGGATCCGCGCCAATACCTCTTCACGCGGCCGCAGCGCACATTCATTTTCCAGCATTAGTTGCCAGATACAAAGCTGATGTCCGTTTGCCTGCTCCAGCAGTTCAGCCCCGCTGGAAAACGGATAAGGCACATCCAGCGCCGGCTGACTCACCGCCGAATTCTCGCCTTCTTTGACGATAAAGCCACCACCCACCGAGTAAAAGACACTCGCTAGAAGCCTCTGCTTCTCATCGTCAAACGCCGAAAAACGCATCCCATTGGGATGACCCGGCAGAATCAGATCGTTATGGAACAGCAGATCGTTAGCTTCATGAAACGGTACCGGATGCTGCCCGGCCAGCAGCAATGACTTATCTGTCCGAATCGTCTGCAGAATTGCTTCGATAGCGGCAGGATCTACCGTATCGGGCTGTTCGCCCGACAGCCCAAGCAAAACAGCGCGGTCCGTGCCATGGCCAATACCGGTTAACGCCAGCGAACCATAAAGTTCCGCCTGCACCCGCATCGTGCGGCCCAGCAAATTACTATCCGACAGTTCATCGCCAAACGCGCGCGCCGCTCGCATAGGTCCAACCGTGTGCGAACTGGAAGGTCCAATGCCAATTTTGAAGAGATCGAATATGCTGGTTCGCATTGTGAGGCTGTGTCAGTCGCGTCCGGTCAGCCAGCGCAACAGAGTCACTGCCTTCTTTATATCCTCGCGCCGGGTCTTCGCATCGGGCTCTTCACGCTCAATGCTCAGAACGCCGCGATACCCAACTTCCTTCAATTTATGAATGAAGCGCGACAACTCAACCGACCCCTCACCCAGCGCTGTTTCCTTGCCCAGCGCCTCCGGCTGGTCGCGATCCGGCCAATCGCCATCCTTGCAATGCACCGAGACCACATATTTAGCCAGCACATCCAAGGCTTCAATCGGATCGCCTGTGCCATACAAAATCATGTTGGCCGGATCGAAATTGATCTTCAGATTCTCGCGGCCCACGTCGCCGATGAAGCGCAACAGCACCTGCGCCGGTTCCTGCCCGGTCTCCAGCGTGAAGTTCTGCCCATTCTTAGCGCAGTGGTCGCATAGGTCGCGCGTGACGTCCAGAATCTCCGTGTAAACCGGGTCGCTGACCTCTTCCGGCACAAAACCAATGTGGCAGGCGACACTATCGATTCCCAACTCCTTCGCCACATCGGAGACCGCTTTCGTCCGCGCCACGCGTTCAGCGCGAGTATTGCGTGGAACCAATCCTACAGTGCGCTCCACCGTAGGTACGTCGGCGTAGTCTTCGCCAACATAGCTGCAAACCGCCGTCGCAACGGTAAATTTCTCTTCCGTCAACGCTGCATCCCACCGTGCCGCCGCGCCTTCCAGCGGCAGATCGCCGGGAAAGCCCAGTTGCCCCGCGCGCACGCCAAAGCTCTTCACATCCTCCAGCGTCTTCTTCGCATCGGGTCCTGCCCAGAACATCAGCCCAATCTCTAAATCTTCTAACCCAAGCATGCAACCTGCTCCCCGTCCTTCGCTCTCGATTCCTTCATCGCCAGCGCTACTTTCACTGCCGCCGCCGATTCCTTCGGCATGCATAGTTCCGGTTGCTTGCCCCCGGTGCAACAATCCACGAAGTAGTTCACTTCCCCTTCATAGCCATCTGTCCCATCCAATTCCAATTTCCGCCGCTGCCCGGTCCTATCGCTTAGCATCAGTCCTTCCGGCGTCATTTCCAGCGCCGCCCTCTCGGCTCGCACCTGGAACGACATCGAAAACGGCGTCTCAGCCGCGAACCATCCGCCTTGAATACGCACTTCCGGACCGCCTGGATAAATCAGCGTCGCCATCACCGCATCATCGGCCCCAATCCGCTTGGCTGCGACTTTCGCCGGCATCCCAAACAACCGCAGCGCCTGGTCCACGTCATGCACCAGCAAGTCCATCAACGCGCCGCCGCTGCGTTTTTCATCCGGCAGCCACTTGCTCCAGTCTGGCAGCCCGCAGCGACGCGTAAAAGTCGCTTGCCGCACCGCGCCATACTCAGCCCCTTCTACAAACGACAGCAGCGCCATATATTCAGGCCAGAACCGCAGCACCTGCCCGATCATAAGAATCTTTCCGCTTTGCTCGGCTGCCGACATCATGCGCACACATTCGTCGTAGGTCAGCGCCATAGGCTTTTCGCACAGCACGTGTTTGCCGGCCTTCAACGCTTCCATCGAAACCGTCGCGTGCATGTCGGTGGGCAGGCAAATATCCACCGCGTCCAAATCACTATCGCCCACCAGTTCGCGCCAGTCCGCGTACTTTTTGACGGCGGAAAAATCGAAAAGTACCCCCGGCCGGTTCAGGTTGCCGCCCGAATCTCTAAAATCGCCTTGTAAGGCTTTGCCGTTCAGCGTGCACACAGCGCCCAGGTGTGCATCCGTCCGTTTGGCAATGGCGGCAATGTGAGTGCCGCCCATAAAGCCCAATCCGATGATGCCTATTTTCACTACGCTATTGTAAGCGGGCCGCTTCAGCGAGTTGCCTTAGCAGGTTCGAAATCGTAGTACGTCACGTTGTCCTGCTGCTTGTGATTGAACATAAACAGCACCTTTGCGTCCGCATGCGATGAATAGTGGGTGATCTGCCAAATCCCCGCAGCCACCGGCGACTTCTCGATATCAAACTCAGTCCCCGGCTGCACTTGCGCCAGGAATCCCTCAATCGAAACCGGTCGGATAACCCGCGCTGTCACTTTCACCCACTGGTAGGTTTTCTGATCAATCCAGAGTTCGCCGCGCATGCCCGGCAACACCTGGCACTCCATGTTGGGCGGCTGATAACCGGGCTTAGGCGTTGCAATCAGCGCCCAGGCATTGAATTTGCCAACCCTCTGTTGCCCCGCCACCTTAAAGGTAAACGCCTTCGTCAACTGAGACATCATCTGTTGATCGCGTTCGCGGTCATGTTCGTACTTGGCAATGCGCGCTTGGCGCTTATCCGCCGATTCCGCCGCCCGTGCTTGCGCGGCATCCTGCTGCTTCTTCATTTCATCGGCCGCCGCCTGCCCGCTCAGCGGTTTCCCATTTACTGCGATAAGCCGTTGATAGGGCGAACCATCAATCATGGTCACCTGGTAGGTCTTCGTTCCACCCGCGTCTTTATCGCGTTCCTTGTAGTTATACAGAGGAGCGGCTTTATAGTCGCGCTGATTCGCCGCCACCGACTTTTCGATGATTGCTACTGGATCAGGCCCATTCTGCGCCGCCATCAACAGACCGGCTAGCGCAAGGCCAAGAAAACCCCCGCATAAGTTCCGCAAAATCACTCTCCGCTTAGTAGATGCGGATTCCGTAACTTTACTTTCGTGCCAGCAGATAGTGAACCGACGGCGTAACGATAAGCGACAGCACCATGGACGCCAAAACGCCGCCGATGACCGCGATGGCCAAAGGCTGCAGCATCTGCGAACCCGCGCCAAGAGCGAGGGAAAGCGGAATCATACCCGCAATCGTCGCCAGCGCAGTCATCATGATGGGGCGTAATCGCCGCACGCCGGCCTCAATCACTGCCTGCCGCGGCAGCATGCCCTCGCCGCGGAACTTAGTATCGGCATCCAGCAGCAGAATGCCGTTCTTGGCCACAATGCCGATAACCATAATCAAGCCCATGAACGAAGAAATGTTGAAGGTTGTGCCGGTGATAAACAGCGCCAGGAACACGCCGGAGGTGGATAGGAGTGCCGACGCCAGAATGGCCACAGGCGCGGCAAAATCGCCAAACTCAACCAGCAGCACAATGAACACCAGCACCACCGCGGCCAGCAGCACAAACAGCAGATCGCGAAAAGAACGCTGCTGTTCCTGATAAAGACCGCCATAAACGACCCGGATGGCCGAAGGAATGTGCAGCGATGCCACTTTGCGCTCCACCGCTTGCATCCCGGTACCCAGACTGACGCCTTCAAAGCGGCCGGTCACAGTGACATCGCGCTGCAGATTCTCGCGCCGCACTTCAATCTGTCCCGGATTGTTCTCTATCGTTGCCAGGCTGCCCAGCGTAGCCACGCGCCCGCTGCCGCTTACCAGCAGCGTGTTGCGAATGGTATCCAGCGTAGCCCTCGACGATTCAGGAAACCGAACCCGCAGCGTATAAGCGCGCCCGTTACTGACAATCGGGACCGTTGCCGGCTCGCCACCGATAATGGCGCTGGCGTCCAGTTCCGCTTCCTGCGGAGTAAAACCTGTACGGGCGGCAATTCCCTGATCGATAGTGAACGTTGCCGCCGGTCCGCTGATAGTGTCCTCAATGCCGTTCTTCACATCCTTCACGGTGCTGATCGTTTTAATCGCGTCGCCAACTTTAGGCGCCCACTGCATCAGCAGTTCGGGGTTTTCAGCAAACAGCTTTATCTGGATGGGATCCGGTGAACCGGTTAAGTCGCTTATCTGATCCTGCAGAATCTGAGTGAAATCGGTATCCAGGGTAGGGAACTGCTTGTTGACCTTTTCCCTTATCTCCGCGATGACTTCGTCCACTCCGCGTTTGCGATCGCTCTTCAGCTTGACTGAGAAATCACCCGTATTCGCTTCCGTAACGGGTGAAAATCCAAGCTGCAAACCCGTACGCCGTGAGGTGCTCTCCACTTCCGGAACCGCGCGAATGATGTTTTCCACCTTCACCAAAATATCGTTGGTGTCTTTCAACGATGAACCCGCCGGCGTCAGGTAATCCAGCACAAAACCGCCTTCATCCATACTCGGAAGCAGGTCGCTGCCCAGCGCCCGGTAGCATAAGAACGACGCGATGATAAGCACAATGCCAAACAGCGCCATGACGAAGGGCCGCGAAAGCGCGAACCCGATACTGCGCTGATAAGCCTGGCCCACGCGCCGCATGAAAGGGCCATCCTCGTGTTCGTGTCGCTTGCTTGAGATCAAAACATTGCTTAATGCGGGCGTCCACGAAAGCGCCAGCACCAGGGAAGTCAGCAATGCGACTCCAACTGTAATCGCCAGCGAGCGAAAGAATGTTCCTGTCACTCCG
>PLRJ01000145.1 GCA_003163855.1 Bryobacterales bacterium
TTGGCCAAGTCAGGCACACGCTCCGAAAGTTTCTTCTGCTGATCCACCTGGTAGAAAAATCGCCCGTCATTCAAGCGCGCCCGTAAAACCTTTTCATTCCCCTGCCGGATCAACCCATCAGGATCGCCATCCGTATTGGTAACCGCAACAAACTCCGCCGCCAGCGATCCATCCGCCTTCAGCACCGAAAAGTAGCGCTGATGATGTCGCATCACCGTCGAGAGAATTTCCTGCGGCAGCTCTAAATAACTCGCATCGAAGCCGCCGCGAATGCAGTTCGGATATTCAGTCAGGTAGGCCAGCGTGTTCAACAACGCTTCATCCGAATGTACCCCCGCGCCCAATCCGCTGCGAATCCGCTGCTTCCGTTCCTCCGCGCTGACGATAACGAAATTCGTCCGCAGCACGTCGTGATAATTACCGACCGTCACCGCGAGCGGCCCTGCCGCCCCCAAAATGCGATGCCCGCGCGTACTGTTCCCCACCTGCACACCGGCCACTTCAAACGGAACGACTGAATCATCGAGCAGCGCCACAAGCCAGCGAATAGGACGAATAAAACGCGCTCCGCTCTTGTCCGTCCAGAACATCGTCTTCGGCCAGACAATGCCGGTAATCACACCCGGCAGTTTGGCCGCAAGTGCCTCACCAATAGTCTGACCTTTCGTTAACTGATGAAAGATGTAGCGCTCACCCTTGGCGTCCGTTGTCTTGGCAAGCTGATCCACGCTGCTGTTCCACTTGCGCGCAAACCCCTGTGCCGCGCCTGCCCCGGCTGAAAGATAGGGGCCCTGGACGACGGTCTCGACATCCGGCGCCTGCGCACGCAAATCTTTCGCGATCAAAACCAAGCGACGAGGCGTGCCATCCACCGCCAGCGAATCCCCGCCAAACGCTCCGAACGCCGCATGGAACCGCTCCCGCAGATCCGCCAACGCCGGCTCAATCATCCAATCGGGGATCTCTTCCGCCCCAATCTCCAATAGAAAATCCGGCACCTAGGCAGCCTCCGTCGCGGCATCGCCACCCTGTTGCCGCGCCCACGCCTTCGCCACTCCAACCGCCAGCTTTCTCACCCGCCCAATAACCACCGCCCGCTCCGTCACGCTGATAGCCCCGCGCGCGTCCAGCAGATTAAACAGGTTCGAACACTTCAGCACCTGGTCATAAGCCGGCAAAACCGGAAACCGTTCCAGGCCCGTCTTCTTCTCGCGAAACAGATCCAGCAGCCGCTGGCACTCGCGCTCATGCAGATCGAACTCGCTCCACAGCATGGCCACGTCCGCCATCTCGAAGTTATAAACCGAGAACTGCTGCTCGTCCGCCAGTCGCACATCGGAG
The DNA here is from genome assembly GCA_003163855.1 of Bryobacterales bacterium. Taxonomy (GTDB): domain Bacteria; phylum Acidobacteriota; class Terriglobia; order Bryobacterales; family Bryobacteraceae; genus Bog-105. The sequence continues at coordinate 1,342 of PLRJ01000145.1, forward strand.
TACTTAAACCCCGGCGCCCACACAATGTCATAGACGCTGTCCACGTTCTGCAGAAAAGCGACAATGCGCTCCAGCCCATACGTGATCTCGGCCGGACACACATCCAACTCAATCCCGCCGCACTGCTGAAAATAGGTGAACTGCGTGATCTCCAGACCATCCAGCATCACCTGCCAGCCAATGCCCCAGGCCCCCAGCGTCGGCGACTCCCAGTTGTCCTCTTCGAACTTAATGTCATGCTTGCGCAGATCAATGCCAATCGCCGCCAGGCTTCCCAGATACTGATCCAGCACATCCGCCGGCGTCGGTTTCAAAATCACTTGTAATTGCTGATGTTTATAAAGCCGGTTCGGATTTTCGCCATAGCGTCCATCTGCCGGACGCCGGCTCGGCTGCACATAAGCGACCTTGTAAGGCTTCGTTCCCAGTACCCGCAGAAAGGTTTCGGGCGCCATGGTTCCGGCGCCGACTTCGAGATCATGCGGCTCCTGAATAACAGCTCCCCGATCCGACCAGTAGTGCTTCAGCTTAAGTATTGTTTCTTGAAAAGTATCCATGGTTGAGGCTCGTCATAGAGCTTCCAGCAGAGCGGGCGTGTGAAAACGGCGCTCGGCGTGTTCCTCCATCTGCCGGATGAGAAAACGCCGCAGATCGAGCGCGGTGTCTTTGTTCCAGGCATGCGCCGGTAGTTCGGCAATATGTGTGCGCAGCATCACGGCTGCTAAATCGCGTGAAGGAATACAGACGATGCGGTTAGGCAGCGTCGCAAGATCGGGCAGGAATCCGGAAAGCCGAACCGCCCAAAGCGCGAAGTATGTCACCGCCGCCCAGCCCGCGCCAGGCGACCTCGCATGCATAAAATCGAGCGCCGTCCCGAGCAGCCGGAAAAATCGTTCGTTAGGTTCGTGTTCAGGCAACAGATGGTCGCTTACTTCAGCCAGAAAATCGAGCGCCACACTCGATTCAAAATCGGTGACCAGGTCAAACTGCGATTGCACCAGATCACAGGAGTTGAGATTGACCAGTTCCCTGGTTTCTTTTTGCGAATACGATAAATTCACCAGCGACAGCCGTTCCAGCCCGGCTCCAAACGAACTCTTAGGTTTCCGCGCCCGTCGAGCCACACCGCGTAACTTGCCTTGATCGCGGGTGAAGAAGCTGACGATCAGGTCCGATTCACGGAACGGGTACGTGCGCAAGACAAAGGTTTCACTCACCCGAACCATTTCGCAGCCGACGGAATACTAAGGTTAGCAAAGCGAAAGCTTTAGAGGTGGGGCGGACGCCGCGTCCGCCCCACCCCCCTTGGTCGGCCTCTACTTAGGCGCTTTGCGTGAAGACTTCGGCCGCCAACGTTTCGTCTGTTTTCTGACCCAAAGCAGCCACGCATCCTCCGACGACCTCAGTTGCTCATTGACTGGCTCCAAAGGAAACGGACTCAGCCCCAGTTCACGGCTCTTTAAGTAGCTAAGCATGAGCAGATATTCCGCACCAGCCTTATATTGCCACGCATAACAGCTTCCGCTGAGGCCATTGGGGCGAACGGAATTATACGGAACCCGGCCCGTGTTGAAATCATCGCGGTCAACTAACTCCCCGTGCAGCGTCAACTCGGAAAGAGGCTGGCCTCGGAGTACCTCAGAAACACTGAAGCGAATGCTACCTATATGACTCTCAGGTTCAGTCACGTAACCAACTGCTCGGGCGCGAACGATAACCGCCGAACCTTGTACAACTTCTATTGCCGGATCGACTTGACTGATTCTCACCACGCTGCATCCCTTGGCATCGTCGGCGTAAAAAAATAGCGCGCCGACTGCGAAGGTGATCCAACGAAAATCTTTCATGTGTAGCAGTATTACACCGGCCAGGTTTGCAGATTTTCGTGAGCGGTTACGTCGGTTTAGGATCGCAATCGCTGCATCGGAAAAATGTCGGCAACAACAGCTATTCCCATCCCGCTCAGGGAGGGCCTCTAACCTCAAAAACGCACCGTCCGGAATGCCCCTCCAACCCATCCTCAACTGCCGGTCCTTCGAAAACTCCCGGCGCTATGTTCTTGAAAAGCAAAAACTACCAAGCTAATTCCTACCA
>PLRJ01000151.1 GCA_003163855.1 Bryobacterales bacterium
CAGGTGAAGTTTTAGGCATCCTCTTCGGCGGGTTCTTCGAAGTCGACGCTGCGCTTGCTGTGCTTCTTTAATGCAGAGAGGGATGCGCTGCTGCTGAATCCGCCGAGACGGAGCTTGCGGTAAGCGGAATTGAGATTTTTGTCTTCCTGCAGGAATTCGTAGAGGTTGCGCGAGCGGTATTTGCGAGCAAGAAACTGATCGATGAGTTGTTCTTCGGTGGTGCCGGCGAAAGTCTTCTCGATAGCGGCCTCGGCTACTTTGCGAGAGATATGTTTGGTTTGCAAATCGCGCATAACGCGCAGCTTTCCGAAGCCTTCGTTGATTAAGCGGCTGGATGAGAAAATTTCGGAAAATTTCTGGTCGTCGGCAAAGCCATATTCCTTTAACTTGGCCATTATTACCGGGACATCAGTTGCGGCTGCCGCTCGTTGCATGAGCTTTTGCTGGATCTCGCCAGCGGAGTGAGCACGACGGCCCAGCACCCTTAAAGCGTAATCCCACAGGGCCGCTTCCTCAAGCTTTGAAACCTTCTTAAAAGCCATCCCCTGAAACCTTTGGTAATGTACCACGCTCTAAAAGGTTGTAAACTGCAAGTAAGTACTTGCGCGCTAAGGAAAACAAAAGGAGAGAGGCATATGGAGGAAAGAAGCGGGTTCGGTTATTTTCTACTCGGCTTAGGCATTGGTGTTGCAGCAGGTATCCTGTGGGCACCGCGCTCGGGTGAAGAGACCAGGCAGTTACTTGCAGACAAGGCTGGTGACGGTGCTGACTTCCTTAAGAGTCGGGCCCAGGACGGCACTGAATACGTGAAGAACCGTGCTGATGACGTGAAGCAATCGGCGGCGGAGATTTATGAAAAGAGCCGGACGACTGTATCGCGCCATAAAGAGAATTTGGCGGCTGCGGTGGAAGCGGGTAAACAGGCCTACAGAGAAGCTTTGGGCGACGTGAAGGCGGCTGGCGCAACTGCCGGCAGCGCTCTGCACGATTCGGCTGAAAGCATCTAGAGTAGGTTAGTAGTTACGTGTCTCCAATGGACGAACATACTCTCCTTGTCGTTTTAACCATTTTTGTCATAGTGGCGGCGGTCGCACTTTTCGCGCAAGCGTTCGCTTTCGTTGGTCTGCTGTTTGTAGCTCGGGACATGCGGACGAAGGTTTTGGCGGTCTGGCCCGAGATTGAGAGTATGATCGCAACTTCACGCAGGTCGGTGGATCGGGCGGAGAAGCATATTGCGTCCATTGGAGCTTCCGGTGTTGCGATTATGGAAGTTACAAAGCAGCAACTGGCGAAAGTTGATGAGCTGCTGACGGATGCGAGTACGCGGGCCAAAGTCCAGATGGAACGCGCGGAGATGGTAATGGACGACACCATGACACGCGTGCAGGAGACGGTAACCGTGGTTCAGCGCGGCGTGCTTCGGCCGGTGCGGGAGGTTCACAGCATCTTCACTGGAGTGCGCACGGCGTTTTCTCATTTGGCTCGAGGCAACAGGCCGACGGTTGATCACGTCACCTCCGACGAAGAGATGTTTATCTGAGAGCCTGGTTCAGCTGAGGCGGTATTTAGTTTCGAGGTCCGGGTGTAAGGCAAATTTGGCGGAGACAGAATGAATGTCTTCGCCAATTTGTTTTGCGCGGTAGATATTGAGCCTCGTGGTGCTGGCGGCGAGCGTCAGATACCGGACTTTTTTAGGATCGATCTTCATAATCTGGCAGCAGGCGGCATCTACCGACGGCGGATGGGAACCGGCGATGATAAGCCCCATATGTTTTCGGGTGCCGAGAATGGGGCCGTTGCCTTCCATTGCCTCAATACCGTCTACCAGGCAGAATTGATTGGGGAAGATGGGTTGCAAGTCGGCCACGGATTCGTCAATGCCAGCCCAATGAAGCACATTCTTAGGCCATCCGTATACCCCGCCCGGCACGACACCAAATAGATTCTTCATAGAAAGAGTAGCGCCCGCCCAGTGATGGGTTTTCATCTTCGGGAGCGAAACGAGAAGGTCGGCGGCGAGCGCCGTATGAGGGAGATAGAGGGAAGACAGGGTTGAGAAGGGGTGCTTGATATCGATCCTGGTGACTTCGTCCAGGTTCAGGTCTGTAAAACGGCTTTCGAAGCGGGGAACAGCGCTGAAGAAGCCGGCAGCTTCCGCCATGTCGAGGGTCATGCGCCGGTGGCCAGGACCTTCGGCGATGCTAACGCTGGCAGCGCCGAGGGAATGAAAGGCCTCGGAAACAGCCGCGACGAACACGGGGTTTGTGTTTATAGGTGCGTCTGGATTGAATTCGACCAGGTTGGGTTTGAGAACGACGCTTTTTCCGGTGACGTCGACCCGGTGCTCTAGAAGTATGTTCTTGATCAGGCTAGTTAGTTCCAGGCTATACGAGGCGGCCTTGATGATGGAGACAGTGGCGCTCGTCTCGCGCACGGATTTCTTGCATGAGACTGCCATCGTCGAGAGGGCACCGAAGAAGAAGTAGCGGCGGTTCATTGATGTTGCACCTTTAAGGAACGCTCAAGACGGCCGCGGTTGCAGGCGCTCCGCCGAACGGGCTAACGGGTTCCCTTCCTTCCTGGAGGCGCGCAGTTGCAACCTTCGCGCATTGAAGAACTAACGAGTCGGCGTGCCCGGCGCGCACGGCGAGCGCAAGCAGACGCAAGGATGCATCGCGCGACGTCCGCGGCGGTTCGATTTCAGCCGGATCAGGAGTGGCCTGGTGGTTGGCGGCGAGCCCCATTTGCAGCCAGGACAAACCTTCGAGCGATTCGGGTGAGTTTAGGAGTTGCTGGCCGAATCGCAGTGGAGCCGCCAGTTCGGCGGCAGGACGAGAAGACAAGGCGAGGAGCGCGATGCCGGTTGTTTCAGGATAGGAGGTGGCGTCTTCACTGCGGGTGTTGGTGCCGCCGTGGTTCCAGCCTCCATCGATGCACCGGCGGCTGAGCAGGTAAGTTTGCGACGCGGCGACGAGCGAAGAAAGCTCGGGCAAATTGAGGACTTGCGAGGCGTGCGAGAGAGCAAGAATGCTCATAGCTGTGGGCATAACCCAGCCGGCTGTTCCAGGGAACCAGGCAACGCTGCCGGGTGCATGGGCGGGCGGCAGCCTGAGGAGACGGGCCAGCAGGAGAGCCGGCGAAAAGCCGTCGGTATAAACCTGTTTGGCTGCCCACTGCGTTGCTTTTGCGGCAGCGGCATGATGATCTTTTGAAGGCAGAAGAGCGAGGAGGGCAAGGCTGGTTACAGCAGTGGAGGCATCTACTGTTCGGTTGGGAGCCCATCCGCCGTCCGGCCGCTGGTTTTCTGCCAGCCATTGCAAGCCGCGCTGGTAGGATTCGGATGCTACGCCCCAGGCATGAAGTGCCGTTAGGGCGAGAGCTGTTGGTTCGGTCCAGGAGGAGGCTCTGCCACTGGGGGTTGCGAGGCGTTGGTAGGACCAGCCGCCGTCCGGGTTTTGGGCAGCCGCAAGTTGCTGCTGCAATCGTTGGACTTCAATCATTGCAAGCATGGCACTACGTGGGGGGGCAAGCAAGGCACTGCGCGACGGCTGCGTTGTTGTCATGGCACGCCTCCTCAGCGAGGCTAGATGTTACACCGGACGATGCCGTGCAGCCTCCGACCTCGAACTGGGTGTGGCGCAAGAGTATTAGAGTTGCGTTCTACGTTTCCGCCTGCGCTTCAAGTAAAGCATTAACAAGGCGCCGGCGGCTACCCAGACAACGGCCTGGAGTACGGTATCGTTCATAAAGTAATTTTTCTTTCCTCGGGTTCTACCTGAATAAGTGGGTTGCCCCGCGAACTATTCGCAACTTACTTCTAAAGCCCTTATCGGCAGCGTGCGACGCTGCTTTAGCAGTGGCTATTTATTAACAGCTAAGGAGGCCATATCCCGGACCAGTTGCAAGATGCCTGGGCCGGCCGTTACGACGAGCAAAGAAGGGAGACAAAAGAAGAAGATGGGAAAAACCAGCTTGACACCAACTTTACCCGCGCGTTCTTCGGCCTCCTGGCGACGGCGGATCCGCAAGTAATCGGACTGGGTTCGCAGCGACTGGGCGATGCTGGTGCCGAACCGGTCTGTTTGCACGAGGAGGCTCACCAGTTTCTTGATTTCATCTTCATCGCTGCGTCTGGCCAAGTTTCGCAGCGCTTCAGCGCGGCTGGTACCGGCCATGATCTCCATGTTTACCAGGGCCAGTTCTTCGCTCATCTCCGCGTGCACCGTCTTGAGTTCGCGGCTGACATTTACCATGGCCTGGTCCAAGCCGCAGCCGGCTTCCGTGCAGACAACGAGTAAATCCAGCACGTCAGGCAGCGCCATTCGTACACGCTCGTTACGGCGTTTGATCAAGCGATTGAGCAGCAGACCGGGAAGCATGTAGCCGATGGCTGCGCCAAGGACGGGAAGCAGTGAGTGCAGCAGACTATTCTGGACGTGATCGCGGCCGGCAATCCCAAAGATCAGGAAGACTACCGCGGCAACAAGCTTGATGCCATAAAAAACCTGGATGGCCGACTCCGAGCGGATTCCGGCTGCTATGAGATCCTGCTTGAGCAGTTTTGCGTCTTGCGGAGATACCGGAAACAACTCACCGACGAACTTCAGTAATTCTGAAAATGAGAGGGCCTGCGGTTTTCGTTTGACATAACGCGGCTTTGTGCGCGCGGCCGACGTAAGCTGGTCGAGCAGTTGCGAGGGCTTCGCATAGTAGTAGTAGCCAAAGCCCGCCGTCATGCTCAGAACGGCGGCAAACAGAAAGAAAGCTAAGAATATAGGCATCTTCAGACCTTGATGTTAATGATCTTGCGAATAACGAAGTAACCGACGATCTGGCCGAGAATGGCGCCATAAATCATGATCTTACCGGTCTTGTCGTTCGCCATTTCAATCAGATATTGGGGTGAAGTAGCCATCATAAAGAGGGCCACCGTAACGGGCATGAGTACCAGCACCATGCCCGTAATGCGGCCGTGCGCGCTGGCAGCTTTCACCTGTCCTTTGAGCCGGAATCGTTCGCGAATAATGAGTGCCAGCTTGGAGAGGATTTCACCCAGGTTTCCACCGGTTTCCTGCTGAAGGATAACGGTAGAAGCGAAAAACCGGACGTCGATCATGGGAAAAAGGTTGATGAGTTTATCGAGGGCGGTTGACAGAGGCGACCCAAGCTGCACATCGTTGGAAACGGCGCGAAAGGCCCGGCCGATGGGGTCGGGCGAATCGGCCGCGAGCATTTCCATGGCGATGGTTAAACCATGTCCGGCGCGCATGGAACGGGCGATAAAATCGAGCGCTTCGGGCAGTTGCGATTCAAACATCGCCAACTGCTTCTTGCGCTTGCGAAGCAGATTCCAAAAGGGCAGATAGGCGACGATCAGGCTAATGCAGGCGGCAGTCACGGTCCTGGTGCCAAGGAACTCAAACTTCAGGCCGACAACATAGCCGACTACGCCCGCCACAAGGCAGGACAGCAGGAGCTTAGTGGCATTGGAGCTTTCGCCCGACTGTTCAATGAGCAGATCGAGCTTGTCGATAAACTCAAAATTACGAAAGAGTTTAGCAAGTGCGTCATCGGATTGCGCCGGCTTCAGCCAGTCAGCGCCATTGACCGATACCTGGACGCCGCTCTCCACCTTTAACAGCATGTTGCGTATCTGCTGAGTCTGCTTGGACTTGAAATAGGAGGTTGCGGCGCCGACACATAATAGGATGGTGACGAAGCAGACGACAAATAGAACGACGATGCTCAACATTGTTTAGTCGACTCGCACTGTGGTCTGGAACACCGCAGGCGGCAGATCCATGCCAGCCGCTTTCAAGCGTTCGCTAAATTTGGGGCGCACCCCAGTTGGCCGGAATGCGCCCTGCACCCTTCCCTGGTCGCTAATGCCGGTCTTTTCGAAAACGAAAAGATCCTGCGATGTCACTACCTCGCCTTCCATGCCGATGCATTCGGTAATGTGAGTGACTTTGCGTGTGCCGTCGGCTAAACGGGAACACTGGATGATCAGGTCAACAGCAGAGGAGATCTGCTGGCGGATAGAACGGACGCTCAGGTTAGAACTGGCCATGCTGATCATGAACTCGAGCCGGCTGATGGCATCACGCGGAGTGTTGGCGTGGACGGTGGTGAGCGAACCGTCATGACCGGTGTTCATGGCCTGCAACATGTCGAGCGCTTCTTCGCCGCGGACCTCGCCGACGATGATACGATCGGGCCGCATACGCAAAGCGTTGATTAGCAGATGGCGCTGGGCGACGGCTCCCTTGCCTTCGATATTGGCGGGCCGCGTTTCGAGACGCGCCACGTGAGTCTGACGCAACTGCAGTTCGGCGGCGTCCTCAATGGTGACAATTCTCTCGTGCGACGGAATGAAACCGGAAAGCATATTGAGAAAAGTGGTTTTACCAGCACCGGTGCCGCCCGAAATGATGATATTCAAGCGGGCCTTGACACAGGCTTTCAGCAGTTCGAGCATGCCCTCGGTGAGCGAGAGCTTGCGCAGCAGGTCGGCCGGCTGCAGCGGGTCTCCGCCAAAGCGGCGGATGGACAATAGCGGCCCATCTACAGCAAGGGGAGGAATGACGGCGTTAACGCGTGAGCCATCAGGAAGGCGGGCGTCCACCATGGGCGACGATTCATCGATGCGGCGCCCGACGCGCGAGACCACGCGCTCGATGATGCGCAGCAGGTGGGCGTCGTCCTTGAACTCGATATCGGTGCGCTCCAGCTTGCCGTGGCGCTCGACGTAGATCTTGTGCGGTGTCGTGACCAGGATGTCGGAGACTGTCTTGTCGTTGAGCAAAGGCTCAAGGGGTCCGAGGCCGAATACCTCATCCAGCACCTCCTCGATAAGCTTCTCTTTTTCAGCCAGGCTGAGCGGCGTTTTCTCTTCATTGACCAGCTTGGCCACCGAGGGGCGGATCTCGCGCCGCACATGCTCGCTCGGCATGGCGTAGACCGCTTCGAGATTGATGCGGTCGAGCAGCTTGCGGTGAATGGCAAACTTCAGTTCCTGGTAAGAGGCGCCTAGCTTGGCGCCCTTGTTGCTATCGGAGGCCTTGGCATCGGAGCGATATGTTTCGGTGTTGACGGACATGTTGAACAATCCAGACTTTCAAGAGGTTGGATGCAGGCGCGAACACGATTCCGCGACCTCGCAGTCAGCCGAAAAGCGGCACCCTGTGCTATCCGAAGAAAGCAAACTTCTTCTTAGACTTAATCGGCGGAACACCGGTGATTTTGGAGGCCAGTAAGGCAAAATCCTGGGCCAGGCGGCTGTTCGAGCTGAGCAGGTTTCCGCTCGAGTAGGACTGGTAAAGCCCCATATAATCGTTGGGCAAAGCCGCGTATAAAGAGCGCCCCAGGATTTTCTCCAGATCTTCGGTGCTGATGTCCATCATCTTGGGCGTCCGGTTGAGTATGAGCTGCAGTTTGTCGCCCTGATCGAAAAGACCATGGACGATCGTTTTTAGCCCGTGCAGCGCCACCACTTCGAGTGTGGAGACAAGAAAAAGCTGATCAATTTCATCGAGCGCCGCAAGCGCGGTGTAGTTAAGGCTGCGGCCCAGATCGAGCACCGTCCAGTCATGCTGGGTACGCATGAACTGGAGAACGCGGCGGATCTGGTCGTCGTCCGGATCGTCACGTCTGGTAAAGACTGCCGGGCCCGGAATGACCGATAAGCCAGGGCGATGTTCAACCACCAGCGCACGCCAGAGACTCTCATCCAGACGGTTAAGGTTCTTTACCGCATCGAGAATCGAATAGGAACTGGGCGTCTTCATTAAGAAGCCGACCAGTCCTGAAGTAAGGTCGAGGTCGGCCAGGAGCACGCTCTTGCGGGTCTGATTTTGTATCTCGGACGCAAGATGACAGGCGATCGTGGTCGCGCCGCAGCCGCCTTTGGCGGAAAGAAAGCCTATGATGCGGCCACGCGTGGCAGACGCAGAATCGCCCTCATGGCTTAAGATCTTCTCCAACGCCGCGGGCAGACTTTCGTCAAACGGCGGATGCAGGAATTCGTTGGCGCCCGAGCGCATGGCAGCCAGGATAATCTTTGGATCGGCAGCGCTGTGAAGGGCTACGATCTTGAGCCGCGGCACTTGGCTCTTGATCTGGCGAATGGCAGCGGCCGGGTCTGAAGTAAGCGCGCCGAACTCGAGCAACAAAGCGGTCGGCGTAGTCTGACTGATCTGGTCGGCGAGGCCGGACCATTCGCCATCGTAGATTTCGAAGTCGATGTTTTGACAGGACTTTTTGAGCGTGTTAACGGTTTCACGCCGGAGCGATTCGTCCCTTATGTAAAGTAGAACCTTGCTTGCGTTCATTGTATTCTCACTTCTGGGTTGGCGGGGCAGACGCTCCGGCTGGATTGGGTAGAGTCGGGAGGAGGCTGCCGCCGTTAGAGTCCATTCTCGGCATCTGGTTGGCGTTCGGAGAGGAGGGGGAGGTAGGCGGCTTATCGCTCTTCAACTCTTCGACGGCCAGCGATTCGCGACGGTAGGTCAGAGGATTCTGTTCAGCTTCGGGAGAAGCGGGCTGTCGAGGCGCCGTTTTTGCAGTGCCGCCAAGGAAGGGGACGTCCATGGCTACTTCCGGCGCCTTCTGGCCTGCGCCAAGAGGGTTAACAAGTTCAGGCGTCACCAGAACCATGAGTTCGGTATTGCTCTTGGAGTAGTTGTGCGACTGAAAAATTTTGCCGAGCAGGGGAATATTCGCTAAACCCGGCATTTTGGAGAGTTGCTGAGTAACCTGATTGTTGAGCAAACCGGCAATGACGAAGCTTTGACCGCTTTTCAGTTCAACTTCAGTATCGACACGGCGGGTGGTCAATCCAGGCACCGTAAAACCGCTGACCGACAGGCCATTGGCATAATCGAGCGAACTGACCTCGGGCGAGACTTCGAGGCGGATAGTGCCGCGCGGAGTGATAGTCGGCGTGAAACGGAGCTTGATGCCAAAGTCGCGGAATTGAATAGTCACTTGCCCCACGCCCGCACCGCCGCCCTGGAGGGTTGGGAACGGGAATTCGCCTCCTGCCAGGAAGCTGGCGGCTTTGCCGCTAACGGTCAGCAAGTTAGGCTCAGCTAGCATCTGCAGGACGTTTTTCGCGACCAGATCCTCTAAAATGGCGCCGATGTTGATATCAGGACGGAAGTAAAAAATATTAAGCAGGCTGCTGAAGGTAGCCTGGACGGTCGAGGTGCCGGCACCGGTGAGGCTGGGCTGATTGCCGAATTGTCCGGTGCTGGAGCCGCCTTGACCTTTGGTGCCGTTGAGGCCGACCAGATTCACGGCAAACTGATCGGAAATTGTCCTGTCGATGTCTGCAAAACGAACTTTCAGAAGAATCTGGGGCTCGCCCGCCGGGGTGGTGACGCGCAGCAGGTTGACAACTTTTCCGAGCGATGAGGCAATCTGCAGAGCGCGCTCGGCAGTGATGAGGTCGCGAGCAGTGCCGTTTAGAAAATAGAGGCCGTCCTGGGCGGTGAGGACGACGCCGGGACCCGCCTCGGCCGCCAGCTGCGCCTTGACCAGTTCTACCTTGGATGAGTTAGGCGAGACATGAACTTGGAGAACAGAACGATTGCCGGTTTGATCCCAAATGATAAGGCTGGTATCGCCGGGAGCCTTTCCGTTGACGACTACTTCGGTGGCGCTGGTGGCGATAGCCTCGGCAATGTCGCCGTTGGCAATGGAAACTCTGCGGATACCGACCGGCCGATCGACGATGGACGAGCAGTTTACGTCAACATTCACCTGCGTCGGGGAGGGCGCTGCTAAGGTGGCCAGCGAAAAGAGGAGCGTAGCCAGCAGGACCCCGACGGTGGGTTTGAGGAGCACAGGCAAGGCTGAGGCAAGAACGGGAGTATTGCCGAAGGCCCGCCACGGCTCAGGTTCGGTTTGGCGGCACGAAAGCGCGGGCTGCGTGCGTGAGGGTTGCATCAGTAGGAAGCTCCTTTGGCGGCGAAAGTTTCCTCTGTGCGCTTTGAGCCGTTGAAAACAACAACGGTGTCAAGAGGAGCGGGCCGGGCCATGGCCGCCAACTTTGGCTTTGCGACGGGTACGGGTGCTTCAGGATTAGCGGGGCCACTATAGCCCGGGGGAGCGACATCGGAGACGCCGAACATGCGGGCAACGGACGTACCCTTAGTGGGCTCCGATTTTGTATCAAGCGGGTTTCTAAGCACCAACTGTACCCTCGATTCGCTCGCCAGATTCAGAGTTTCGGCTTGATCAGGAGTGACCAACAGGTTCACAACCTGCGCGGCTTCTGGCTTGCCGTCGGTGTTCTTTTCGATCCTCTCATTAGCGGACAAGACTTCGATATTCTGCAGAACGGTGCGGCAGAGAGTGGTCATAGAGCCGGGTACATTGCCGGCGACTAGAACATCAACACGCATGCCTGGCAGGACGAAGCCAGCGAGGCCAACTACTTCATTGACGCGCAAGGCCACGGCCCGCATCCCCATCGGGATGGTCGCGGCCAGACCTGCTCCGGCGCCTTTGGAAGCGAGCCGCCGTTCGAGAATGGGCTCATTTTGGAAGACGGTCGAAACAACGCCGCGGCCCACCATGTCGGCGCGGGTTTTGACGGCATCGTCAGGAATTGGCGCGCCCCAAGCCACCTCATCGATATCACTATCGTGAATAAGCGCACCTACCTGAAGGTCGTGCTTGGCAACCAGCAATTTGCTGGTGCTTATAGTTTTACCTTGCGACTGCACTCGGACGAGCAGCAAGCGGTACACCAGGTAGCTGGTCACGCTGGCGACCAATAAGGCGAAAAACAGAACAGATACAAGACGTCGGTTCATCGGAGTTTTCTTCTAACCGCATGTCAATGGCGCCGGGGACAGTGGCGGCAGGACAGCTACGTTGTTATTCGGACAGCCGGGTGTAAGCCGGCTGAAAGGGAAAAGGAAAGAGCCACAAATTCGTCTGACTTCAGTGGCTCCGTTCACAAAGCGGTTTCTCTGTTGAAGAACCACAGAAACGACCCGTCGCCGGGCTTCTTTTACGCTGTTAAGGTCGCGCGCGAGTCTGGCTGGAGCAGCGTGCGCCGTTTCGCATGAGCTTTTGGCGATTGGCCGCGAAAGCCGTCCGAGGGCCGCTTGGCTGAACGGCTAGGAGGCGGTCGATGACGCGCTCGCTAAAGTGCTGTTGATGTTGTTCCAGAGACCACTGATGGTGGACCTAGTTCCGCTCAACAGACCGACTGCGGCCAAGGCGATAAAGGCCAGAAGCAACGAGTATTCAACAAGATCTTGTCCTTCCTCTTCCTTCCAGAACCTCTGCATCATTTGTTTAAGCATGACTTTCTCCTTTCTATGTGTTCAGACGAATCCGAGCCGTTGCGAACAGTTGCGACCGGCTTTGCTTTGCCTGCCCGTGAGAACGGGCAAAGACGTTTTAGAAAACTTGGGTAAGACGTGCGTGGTGTCAGCCGTGCCAACTGGCAATCCGGCGAGCTCTGGCTTTTTCTGGCGGCTGGCTGACATTCGCTTCGCACTTTGAGGAACTAACTCTGGGGAAGGCAGATTGATTGCCTGCTGAGCGCTACCGCTGGCTGTTCTCTTTGTCTGGTAAATGCCATCAATTTGGAACACGATGACTTTACCGTCATCGAACAGAACCTTGGAGCCTGGAGTAATCTTGAGCACGGCCGACAAAGGGGCATCCGGCTTGAGAATGACCATTTCAATGCCGTAATTGCGCAGCAGCTTTTTCCAATCGTAGTCAGCGGTCGTAATGCGCTGGTTGATCTTGACGAAGTCGACGCCGTAAAAGTCGCTGCGACCGTCGAAAAAGACACGTTGTGACGGATAGAGGCGGTAGATCAGATAGTCGCCCCATTGGTCGTAGGTATAGACTCGACTGCCGGCGCCGGCTTCGCGAGGGTGGAGAGCGGCGCGTGCCTGCAGGAAGGGAACCGCCTGTGCGGGGAAAGATTCGGCATCGAATTGAGGGGTGAACGGTTGTTTGCCGGCGGCGAATAAAACGGCCAGCAGAACGACCGTCGCCGCCGAAAGAATATGCAGGCGGCCGGGCCGTTCCATGGCGGCAAGTTCTTCGCAGATCTCTGTCACCGTGGCGGCTGCCTCCGACAGGAGCGCAACCTGGCGCAATCGCTGGATGACGTGCTCAAGTAAGGCAGCTACCTGAGGCGCGGCTACAACAAGGAAGAGCGGGATGTGGCGGGCGGACAGGAGCGCGTAGTGCGCCCACACTAAAATGGCGAGCGCAGGCGCAATTTGAACTGACTGTAGCTTCCAGAAGGCGGCAAAACCGGCCAGAACCAACATGATCTCGAACAGCATGGCAGACGGTGCGTGAAAGCTCATGGATTGAAATTCCGAGATTCTGCTGAGGAGATCCTCATCCGTCAAATAATGAAAAATGTGTTGGTGCAGATGCCAGCCGTAGGGATTGATCAAGGTGGCGCCAAGGCTCAGCAGCAGCGCAAGCCAGTAAAGACGCGTTTGAGCGAAAGCGCTGCGCAGTTGGCGGGTTCCGGTTAGCGGGCCAGGTCCAGCGAACAACTGAGAAAGCATCAGTCCGAAAGCGTGGCAGAACAGGATTAGCAGACCGGCGACAAAGCCACCGTGAATATTGGTCCAGACGGCCAGCAGGAGCGGGGTAAAAAGCAAGGCCTTCTTGTTCTCATGGTCGGCCGTGTGGAGTAAATGCAAAAGGATGACGGCGAAAAGCATCGAGAACAAGTGGGGCCGCGCAAGCCAGTGCACGCTGGAAGCGCAGATGGCCATCACAGTCACAAAAAAGCTGACGGCATGGTTATGTGAAACCCGGCGCAGCAGCAGAAAAAGAGAAATCGAAAAAAGGCTCAAGACAAGGGTGCAGACGAGGCCAACGCCGCCTAGTCCGGCGATGTCATGCACAGCCGCAAACAGCACATCCCAGCCCCACTCCCAGGCAAACCAGCTTTGATTCGGCATAGTGAAGGAAAACAAGTCCTGCGTGGGTACAGCATGATGCTGAATGATCCACTGACCGGTGCGAATGTGCCAGCCGGTGTCGGCGTCTGCAAAAAGCGTTTTTGTTCCGTTTAACTTGGCGAAAAGCAGCACTATGGGCAATAGAAAGGCGAGATCGACGAGCGAGGGAAGAACTCGACCGTACCACCTGTTTGTGGTTGCGAGGCTAAGGTTCCAAGCTGGCGACAACGTCTGCATCTGGTTTGGTGAAGGCAAAGTCTCTACAGTTTCATCGGGCAAAGGGGGCTCAAGCTTTAGCCCTTAGCGCCACTATTCCGTTTGGTCGGGCGGCTGAGTCCGTTTTACTTTGCGCTATCCAAGGGGTATTACCAGGCATGACCGGGTTCGGGGTTGGCCAGCTAGTTCGTTTCATGCGGACCTCAATTGCAGGAGCAGAAAGAGGAAAACGCCAGCGGCAATGACGGCGCCGTGCGGCAGGGTAAGTGCCTTCTGGCTGCGTATATCCAAAAGAGAGCTGGCTGCGGCGGGTGATTGGCGGTGGGATAGCTGTCTCAGGATGGTGGATATATTAACCAGGGTGAGGTGAAAGCGACGGCGAAGAACAATCAGCAAAATGGAGAGAGCACCTCCCAACAACGCAGTGGCAAGAAAGATGTTGAACCAGTTGGCGGGACCGGCAATGGCTCCGATAGCGGCCATGAGCTTGACATCGCCTGCCCCCATGCCCCGGAGTAAATAGAGGGGAGTATAAACGGCTAAGGCCAGGAGAAAACCGAGCGAGGCCGTGGTAGCGCCGCGCCCTGCGAGAAAATAAGTATTCAGACCGAAGCCCAGGATAATGCCGCTGAGGTTGAGCCAGTTCGGAATGCGGCGCTGGCGTAGATCGTAGAGCGCGGCCGCCAATGCTGTGCCCGAAAGTGCGAGTTTCAAGAATAGGGGCATCATTAGGCTTGCTTATCGACCGGCGAATGAGTTTCTTTAGCCGTCCCGGCCTTGATAAAACAAAGCTGGTCTCCCGCCTGGGTAGCGGCTGCAGCGCCAGCGCCGAGTTCGAGCACCGAGGTGGCGGACAGGCAGAGAGCGATGCGGCGTGGTTTGAGATGAGCGGAGACTTTCTTGACGCGTAGTTTGTCGTCCAAGAAGACAGCATCAAGAGCAATCCGCATGCCGAAAGTGTGAACGGCTTCACAGGGGTTGATCCAGATACCGGCTCCGGTGGCAAGTTGGTTGATTCCGAGCAGCCCACGGCGGCGCTGTGCGCTGTCTGAGGCGAGGCGAATATTTGTAGCAAGGGTTATTCCGCGCGTCATGTTTTCCACCAAGTATTCCGGAGCACAAGATCGGCTGGTCATGTTCGCGGCGATCCTGATCAGAAGCCCATCCCCTATAGAGATGTGTCAGGCGGGGCAGCAAAGTCTCATAGGCAACACTTAGGCCTGGAATTCGGGTCGATGCCGAAACGATTGGAAGGCGTTTTGCGATTCAAAGCCAAATCGTCAAATGGGTTCAATATGGGATTGGCTGGTGATTGCTTCAGACAAAACGCTGCGAGCCGGCAAGAGCGGCCTATATCGTTGTTAAATCGAGTCGATCCCGTCCAACCGGCTTATTGCGGTTCAAAGCCAATCCGCGCGGACAGAAGGAGAGATCTTGCCGCTTAGCGGAAGGCTGCGGCCGACAGCGAAGCGAACTGCAACAAGGTGGAGGGGAAAATACCCAGGGCAAGTACGCCGATAGCACTGGCCCAGAGAGCGATTCGCAGGCCCGTTGTAGGAGGAATGATGTCTATGGTGGCTTCACCAGGCTCGTGCATGTAGATGGCGACGATGATTTTCAGGTAGTAATAAGCCGCGATGGCACTGTTAATGAGTCCGAGCACGGTGAGCCAAACCAGATTCGAGTGAAGGGCGGCCTGGAAAACGTAGAATTTCCCGAAGAAGCCGCCGGTCAGCGGCACTCCGATGAGCGAGAAGACGAAGACGGCAAGCAAACCGGCGGTAATGGGTTCGCGGCGGCCGAGTCCGGCCAGGTCTTCTATTTTGACGAAAGTTTCGTGGCGCGCGGCGACGTGGGAAATGACAATGAAGGCGCCAATGTTCATCAGCGCGTAAGAGGCGAGATAGAACATGGCGGCGGCGATGCCGACCTGGGAGGCGGCGGCGAGGGCGACCATAACATAACCGGCGTGGGCAATGGAGCTGTAGCCGAGCATGCGCTTGACGTTGGTCTGCATCAAGGCAGCAAAATTGCCAATCAGCATGCTGGCCAAGGCTACCCCCCAGACGAGGTAGATCCAGCGATCGTCCATGGGGCGGAACGAAGTCATGAATATGCGAAAGAAGACGGCGAAGGCGGCGGCTTTGGGCCCGGCAGACATGAAGGCGCTGACAGGCGCGGCGGCGCCCTGATAGACGTCAGGCGCCCACATCTGGAAAGGAGCCACCGACACTTTGAAGCCGAGGCCGACAAAGATGAGTGCGGCGGCGACTGCCACCACTTCAAACAGTTGCTGACTGTTGGGGGAGGCAAGCAGAGCAGCCTGAATTTCCCTGAGGTTGGTTGTGCCGGTCATGCCGTAAACCCAGGCGATACCAAAAAGCAAAAAGGCGGTTGCGAAGGAACCGAGGAGAAAGTACTTCAGGGCTGATTCATTGTTGCGGCGGTCGTCGCGGAGATAGCCGGCCAGGATATAGGTCGCGATGGAAGAGATCTCGAGGGCGATGAAGACCATGATGAGGTCGGCCGAAGCGGCGAGCGTGCATTGACCAACGATGGAGAACAATATCAACGCATAATACTCACCGCCCTGGCCGCCTTCCCGTTCGAGGTAACTGAGGGAGGCGAGAACGCAAAGAAAGCCTACGACGATGACGAGTCCACGGAAGAAGGTGGCGTAGGCATCGATGACGAGCATGTTCTGGAAGGCCGGGCCGGGATCGGAGTAGGCGGCGATATTTGCGAGAAAGGCACAGGCGAGGCCGACTAGCGCAATTATGCCGAGATAGGTTCGTTTACCTTTGGAAACGGCCTCAAGCATCATGATGGCAATGCCAAAGATGCTGAGAACGATTTCCGGGAGATAGCGCAGGTAATCGCTTGCCGTGGGGAGGAAGTTAACGGGCATGTAGCATCACCTGATACTGATTGTTCATTTTTGTCTGTTCGAGTATGCTCTGCGTTGCAGATGAAATAACCGGCATGAAGGTTTGGGTATAGCAACCAAGCCAGACCATCATGACAATCAAGGGAACGACTGGCATCCAATCGCCGAGTTTTAGATCGGGGAAGGCGACGGTATGTTCGTTGGTTGGACCGAGGAAGACACGTTGGTACATCCAGAGCATGTAGGCGGCCGAAAGGATGACTCCGACCGCGGCCCAGGCGGCCCAACTAAAGTGAGTGATGGCTGCGCCTTGCAGCACTAGAAACTCACCGATGAAATTTGACAGCGTGGGCAAGCCAATGCTGGCCAGCAGAGCGATGAGGAAAACTGTAGCCAAAGCAGGCGCGGGTGTGGCAATACCGCCGAGACTAGAGATTTCGAGCGAGCCGCGGCGCTGTTCCAGGTAGCCGGCGAGGAGAAAGAGCGCGCCCGTTGAAATTCCGTGTGCCAGCATCTGGTAGACGGCGCCGTCGGCCCCCTGCTGGTTGAAAGCGAATATACCTAAAACAATGAATCCGATGTGGCTGATGGAGGAGTAAGCAATCAGGCGCTTGACGTTTGGCTGCATAAGCGCGATGAGTGCTCCATAGATGATGCCGATGATAGCTAGTATTTCAATCCACCAGGCACAGCGCTGCGCGCCGCCAGGAGCCATGGTGAGGCCAAAGCGCAACAGCCCATAGGTGCCCATTTTCGACATGACAGCGGCCAGCAGGAAAGTTGCCGGCATAGGCGCTGAAGTGTAGGTATTGGGCAGCCAGGTGTGAAAGGGGAAAATAGGCGCCTTCACGGCGAAGGCGATGAAGAATCCGAGGAATATGCCAAGTTGCTGGTCGGCCGAGAGACTGATGCGGCCGGAGGAGAAAGCAGTCAGGATATCCACATAATCGAGAGTGCCGGTCTGGGTGAAGAGATAAATGATGGAGCCAAGCATCAACACCGAACCGAACATGGTGTAGACGAAGAACTTTACCGCCACAGGGCCGCGCAGACCTTCACCCCAAGAACCAACCAGGAGATACATGGGCACGAGGGCAACTTCCCAGAAAATGTAGAAGACGAATAGGTCGAGCGCGGTGAACACTCCAATGATGCCGAACTCGAAGAGCATGATGAGAGCGAAGAAGTTCTTCTTACGTTCTGTGATGACGGTTTCGGCAATCCAGACGGCGATGGGAACCAGAAAAGTTGTCAGCAGCACCAGCCAGAGACTAATGCCATCGACACCCATGTGGAGGCGGATGTGGATGCCTGTGCTATCGATCCAGGGCGAGTCGATGACGCTGGTGAAGTGCGTCATATCGGCGGAGACACCGCTGATTAAACCGAGAGAGGCAACAAAAGTAACAATACTTAGGATAAGAGCGGCGTAGAAGCCTATCTTGGAACCCTTGGGTGCGGCGGCTGCGATGAAAAAGGCAGCCAGCGGTAGAAGAAGGATAACGGCAAGCAGGTTCATCTTGAGCCTCCGATAAGTCCCATGACGAAAATGACCAGCAGCGAACCTGCCAGAACCCAGGTGGCGTAATTGCGAATGCTGCCCGATTGAAACTGCCGGAAGAGAGCGCCCCAGCCTCGGACCAGGCGGCCAAGGCCATTCACGACGCCTTTGTCGATCATATTTTCGTCGATGCCACGCCAGAGTACGAGCCTGGAGAGCCCCTGCAAGGGTTTCACGATCAGGAAGGAGTAGATCTCATCGACATAGTATTTATTGGCGACGAGTGTGTAAAGGGGACCGGCGGCGACTTTAGCCGATTCAGCCAAATTGGGGCTCTTAACGTAGAACAACCAGGCCAGCACGATACCTGAGAGACCGAAAATGACCGAGATGATCATGGGAACGTAGTTTTCCGTTTCGGGCATGGCATGCATCATGTG
>PLRJ01000222.1:0-3518 GCA_003163855.1 Bryobacterales bacterium
AAGATCAAGGAACGCATCCTCGAGTTTCTCTCCGTTCGCCGCCTGGTTCAAAATCCTAAAGGTTCCATTCTTTGCTTTGTCGGGCCTCCCGGCGTCGGCAAAACCTCGCTCGGCATGTCCATCGCCAAGGCCACCGGACGCAAGTTCGTCCGCCTTTCGCTAGGCGGCGTCAGGGACGAGGCAGAAATTCGCGGCCACCGCCGTACTTATATCGGCGCGCTGCCCGGCCAGTTAATCCAGATGATGAAAAAGGCAGGCACGAAAAACCCTGTCATTATGCTGGATGAGATCGACAAGATGTCCATGGACTTCCGCGGCGATCCGTCGGCGGCCCTGCTGGAAGTGCTCGATCCAGAACAGAACTACATGTTCATGGATCACTACCTGGATGTCGAATACGACCTGAGCCAGGTGTTTTTCATCGCCACTGCCAACGTGCTGCACACCATTCCGGCCGCTTTGCAGGACCGCATGGAAGTGATTCGTCTCTCCGGCTACACCGAACTGGAAAAGCTGGAAATTGCCAAGCGCTTTCTGGTTGCCAAGCAGCGTAAAGACACCGGCGTGAATGAAGAGCAAATAGAGTTCACCGAAGATGGTCTGCAGAGCTTAATCCAGAACTATACGCGGGAATCGGGTGTTCGTAACCTGGAGCGCGAAGTTGGTAATCTGTGCCGCAAGGTAGCCCGCAAGCTGGTTGACGCGCAGACGCCGGAAGGCGAAGAGCAGGTTTCGGTAGCGCCTGAAGGCGCCGAAATCATCGAAGAAGAGGCTGCCGAAGAAGCCGCCGAACCCGTAAAGAAGGGCAAGCGGAAGGTCAAGAAGGAAGAGCCCATGCTCATCCCTATCGACAAAGTTGTTCTTACGCCCGACGTTATCACCACGATGCTTGGTCCCGCCAAGTTCCGCGAGATGGACTTGGACAAGCAGAACGAGATTGGTGCCACCACCGGCCTTGCCTGGACCGAAATGGGCGGTACCATTCTGACAACCGAATGCACCATGATGGAAGGCCGAGGCAAGCTTACTACGACCGGCAAGCTCGGCGACGTCATGCAGGAATCAGCTCAGGCGGCCATGAGTTATGTGCGTTCGCGCGCCCAGTATCTTGGCCTACCGAAGGACTTTTACCGCCACCTCGACATTCACGTGCATGTGCCGGAAGGGGCTATCCCGAAAGACGGTCCGTCTGCGGGAATTACCATCGCCACTAGCATTTGCAGCGCGCTCACCGGTATTCCTGTACGTTTTGATCTCGCCATGACCGGCGAAATAACCGTACGCGGCCGTGTGCTGCCCATCGGCGGCCTTAAGGAGAAGTTGCTCGCCGCTCATCGTCAGGGCATCTTTGAAGTCATCCTTCCCCGTGAAAATCAGAAGGACTTAGCCGACATCCCCGATAACATAAAGAAAGAAATGAAGCTGCACTTTGTTTTCTCCATGGACGAAGTGCTGAAGATCGCGCTGGAGCGCGAGATTGTCGCTCTGCCCCTTGCGCCTACCGCCACCGCGGCGGATCTGGTAGCAAGGCCAGACGAAAACGTAACCCATTAACACCCATGCGTTAGGTGACAGCTTCGCAGGAAAAGACAGGTAGCAAACAGTGGTGGCAACAGAAACTTCGGCCAGCCTGATTATCAGCGCTGCTGCGCCGGAACAGTTTCCGCCGGAAACAGGAGTGGACGACCCGATGGAGGTCGCCTTCCTGGGCCGCAGTAATGTAGGAAAGTCGAGTCTTTTGAACCGGCTCGTCAAGCAGCCCGGCCTGGCGTTTACCAGTGCCCGACCTGGTTGCACGCAGTTAATTAACTTTTTCAGGATTGACGACCAGGTTCGATTCGTCGATCTGCCCGGCTACGGTTATGCGCAGGTTCCTATTGAGGAGAAGGCGCGCTGGAAAGGCCTGATTGAAAGTTACCTCTTTCACAGGCAGACCTTACAGCTCTCTTTCTTGCTCATCGATGCCCGGCGTGGCTGGATGGACAAGGATTTGGAACTCAAAGCTTGGCTGGAGTTCCACAACCGTCGATATCAGGTGGTCGTCACCAAAATCGACAAACTCAAAAGCAGTAATCAAATCAAAGCAGGAATGGCTGCGATCCTGAAGCAGATTCCGGATCAACAGCCCATACCGTTCTCGGCGCTAGATGGCCGGGGAGTGGGGGAAATTTGGCAAATCATCTCGAAGATCAAGAACCAGCATTAGTCCACGCGGCGGCCACCGAAGGCGCGCCCAACGATGCTCAAGCAGAACAGAATGGTGAAGTGAAGGCACAACCTGAGTTGTCGGCTGCCCAGTCTTCGCCCGAACCTAAGGCCTCTGAAAATGGCGACCAGAAAGCGGCCGACGCTCCTCCGCGTTCGGAAAAAACCACTTCGCTGCGCGCCAAGGCTACAGAGCAGAAAGGAAACGGCAGAGTTGCGATGAAGGCCCCCTCTATCGAGCCGCCCAAGCCTGCCGCTGAAACTCCAAAACCGGAACCCGCTAAGGCAGAGGCTCCTGTTGCAGCCGCGCCGGCACCTCCGCCGCCCGGCCAGCAGCCAGCGTCGCAATTGGGACAGCGCAAAGGACGCCACTCCATTGGCAACACCGGCGCGCAAGCCCAGCGCAATGGAACCACCACGCTCGACTTGGTGGAGTTGAAAGACATGAGCATCCAGGCGTTGAACCAGATTGCCAAGGACCTTAGCGTTCCCGGCGCCGCTGGTTTGCGCAAGCAGGAACTCATCTTCAAGATCCTGCAGACGCAAGCGGAGAAGAGCGGGCTCATCTTCTCAGAAGGCGTGTTGGAGTGCCTGCCGGATGGCTTTGGCTTCCTGCGCGCGCCCGAATACAACTATCTGCCCGGTCCCGACGATGTCTATGTCTCGCCCTCGCAGATTCGCCGCTTCGATCTGCGCACCGGCGACACCGTCTCCGGCCAGATCCGTCCGCCTAAAGAAGGCGAACGTTACTTCGCGCTGATTAAAGTTGATGCCATCAACTTCGAACCGCCAGAGGAATCGCGCGGCAAAATTTTCTTCGATAACCTCACTCCGCTTTATCCGGACGAGCGTTTAAAGCTGGAAACGGCGCGTGATAATTTCTCGGGCCGCGTGATGGATCTCCTCACGCCCATCGGTAAAGGGCAGCGCGGTCTCATCGTCGCGCCGCCGCGCACCGGTAAGACGATGCTGTTGCAGAACATCGCCAACTCCATTACGACGAACCACCCGGAAATCAACCTCATCGTTCTGCTGATTGACGAACGTCCTGAAGAAGTCACTGACATGCAGCGCAGCGTGCGCGGTGAAGTCATCAGCTCAACCTTCGATGAACCGGCTGCCCGCCACGTGCAGGTGGCTGAAATGGTCATTGAAAAGGCCAAGCGCCTGGTGGAGCACAAGCGCGATGTCGTCATCCTGCTCGATTCCATTACGCGTCTGGCCCGTGCCTACAACACTGTTGTTCCGCCCTCGGGCAAAGTGCTCTCCGGCGGTGTCGATTCCAACGCTCTGCAACGCCCCAAGCGCTTCTT
>PLRJ01000222.1:3531-4636 GCA_003163855.1 Bryobacterales bacterium
AGGAATTCAAGGGCACCGGCAACATGGAAATTCACCTCGACCGCAAGCTTGTCGATAAACGTGTCTTCCCGGCCATCGACATCAACAAGAGCGGCACCCGTAAAGAAGAACTGCTGATGCCGCGTGAAGAGCTCAATCGCGTGTGGGTGCTGCGCAAGGTGCTGAACCCGCTCTCGCCAGTGGAATCCATGGAACTGCTGATGGACAAGCTGGGCAAGACGCGCAGCAACGCCGAGTTCCTCGCCGCCATGAGTTCTTAAGTCTTCCAACAGTCTGTAATTAATGGGCCGCATCCGGATCCTCTCTGACAACGTCGCGAACAAGATCGCGGCCGGAGAGGTGGTGGAGCGGCCCTCTTCTGTTATTAAGGAGCTGCTGGAAAATTCGCTGGATGCGGGCGCAACGGAAATTCGCATCGACGCCGAAAATGCCGGCCGGCGTCTGATGCGCATCCAGGACAACGGCTCTGGCATGTTGCGCGACGACGCCATGCTCGCCTTTGAACGGCACGCTACCAGCAAGCTTTCCGACGTAAAAGATCTTCTCGCCATTGCCACTTTAGGCTTTCGTGGTGAAGCGTTGCCCTCTATTGCTTCTGTCAGCCGGCTGTTGCTGGAAACTCGATCTCTGGAAGAACAGACCGGAGCAGCCGTCGAATTCGCCGGCGGCAAACTGCTGCGCTGCGATGAAATCGCGCGGCCGTCCGGCACCACCATCACGGTTCGCGATCTGTTCTTCAACGTTCCCGCGCGCAAGAAATTTCTGCGCAGCGATCAGACGGAACTCGCGCATATCGGATCGCTCGTTACGCATTACAGCCTGGGTCACGCCAACAAACGTTTTGAACTTTATCACGAGGGCAGGGAACTGCTCAACGTTACACCGGTAGAAACCATCCGTGAACGCGCCTTCCAAGTCTTCGGCGCGGATGCGATGCACGACCTGGTTGACATCGGCATGAAAACGTTCACTCAGCCCGAGGCCGGTGAATTCGTGCTGGAAGGACTTCTCTCCGGCCCGCATGTGCAGCGCCAGAATCGCAATTCCATCTATCTGTTCGTTAACGGCCGTCTGGTGAAAGATAAGGTGCTGCTGCACGCCATCA
>PLRJ01000212.1:0-16932 GCA_003163855.1 Bryobacterales bacterium
GAAGGAGAAAGAATAATGTCAGCCAAGCGCATCAAGCTGAAGGTCATGCGGGCTACGTCAATAGTGCTGTGTTTTCGCCTGACGGGCAGCACTTGGTAACCGTCAGCGATGACAAAACAGCGCACGTGGGGCGACGCTGCTACCGGGCAGTTGATCACCAAGCTGCAGGGCCATGCTAACCGCGTCACAAGCGCAGCGTTTCCGCCGGACGGCTAGCGTGTGCTCACCGTAAGCGGTGACGCAGCGCGGATCTATCGACTCCTGACACTTGACGACATCGACAAACTGCTTAGCGCCAGATGGCAAGAACCCCCAAACTCTTCCCTTAGTAATCCCTTATGACTTCTTAACGACCCGCCCGCTAATTTAATAAAGGTAATCACAATGCTAGACCTGACTTACGTACTAATCGCCGTGGTGTTCTTCCTGCTCTGCTGGGCGTTTACCAAGGCCTGTGACGGCCTCTAAAACCGCCACCAAACCGGAGACCCTATGGACTACCTAATCGGCGGAGTCGCCACCATCCTGCTCTTTGCCTACCTCATCTACGCCTTGCTGAAGCCGGAGAAATTCTAACCTCATGACCACCAACGGCATTCTCCAAATCGTCATATTCTTCCTCGTCATCGTCGCCCTGGCCAAACCAGTCGGCGAATTCATGGCGAAGCTTTTCGACGGCAAACGCACCTTCCTCCATCCCATCCTGCGCCCGCTCGAAACCCTCACCTACAAGCTGATCGGCATCAACGAAGACACCGAACAACGCTGGAGCACCTACACCGCCGCCCTCCTCGCCTTCAGCCTCTTCAGCTTCCTCTTCGTCTACGCGCTGCAACGGCTGCAGGGCCTGCTGCCGTTGAACCCGCAAGCCTTCGGCACCGCCCAGGTCTCGCCCGATCTCGCTTTCAACACCGCCGTCAGCTTCCTCACCAATACCGACTGGCAATCCTACAGCGGCGAAAGCACCCTCAGCTACCTGGTCCAGATGGCCGCTCTTACCGTGCAGAACTTCGCTTCCGCCGCCGCCGGAATCGCCATCGCCATCGCGGTTGTTCGTGGCTTCGCCCGCCAGCAGATGAACAGCTTGGGCAATTTCTGGGTCGACATCACGCGCGCCACCTTATACATCCTTCTGCCCGCCTCCGTCCTGATCGCCCTCGTCCTCTGCTCGCAGGGAGTCATCCAAAACTTCCACCCCTACACCGTCGCCAACACCATGGAAGGCGCCAAGCAGATCATCGCGCAAGGGCCGGTCGCCTCGCAGGAAGCCATCAAGATGCTGGGAACCAACGGTGGCGGCTTCTTTAACGCCAATTCCGCCCACCCTTTCGAAAATCCCACCCCCTTTACCAACTTCCTGCAGATGCTGCTGATCTTCGTCATCCCCGCCGGACTCACCTACACTTTCGGCGTCATGGTGGGCGACCGCCGTCAGGGCTGGTCCATCTTCGCCGCCTGCGCTCTCCTCTTTATGGCCGGAGCCTTCTTCCTCTATTGGGCTGAACAAAAAGGCAACCCGACCTTTGAAAAATATGGCGTCCAAACCGTCGCTAGCGCCACCCAGCCGGGCGGAAATATGGAAGGCAAGGAGACGCGCTTCGGCATTGCCGCCTCCGCCCTGTTCGCCACTGTCACCACTGACGCCAGTTGTGGCGCAGTGAACGCCATGCACGACAGCTTAACGCCGCTCGGCGGCTTGGTGCCGATGTTCAACATCGAAACCGGTGAAGTTATCTTTGGAGGCGTCGGCGCGGGTCTTTACGGCATCCTGCTCTACGCCATCCTGACCGTCTTCATCGCCGGCCTGATGGTGGGCCGTACGCCGGAATACGTCGGCAAGAAAATCGAACAGAAGGAAGTCAAAATGGCCATGATCGCGCTCATCGCCACCGCCTTCAGCATTCTGGTCTTCTCCGCCATCTCAACCGTGGTACAGTTCCCAGCGCCCGCCAAAGACGCCAAAGGCCAACCGGTCGCGCAGAGCTATTGGAACCCCAGCGGCCCGCCCATCACCAACTACAACAACAGCGGCCCGCATGGCTTCAGCGAGGGCTTGTACGCTTACTCCAGCGCCACCGGCAATAACGGCAGCGCGTTTGCCGGCATCAACACTAATACGCCTTTTTACAACCTCACCATGGGGCTGGCCATGTTGATCGGCCGCTTTCTCTTCCTCATTCCGCTGCTCGCCGCCGCCGGTAATCTGGCCCGTAAGAAGAAAATTCCGTCCACCAGCGGCACCCTTCCCACCCACGGACCTCTCTTTGTCGGTCTGTTGGTTGGAACCATCATTCTGGTCGGAGCACTGACGTTCTTCCCCGCCTTGGCCCTCGGCCCGATTGTTGAACACTATCTGATGATCGACGGCAAACTCTTTTCCATGCTGCTGTTCCCCGTTTGGAGCTAAAATGCCCAGTACACTCGAAACACCACCACCCGTGACCAACTTCCCGGAGCCGGCGCCCTCCACCTCGCTGCTGCCTTCCAAGCTGAACCGGTCGCGTCCGCTCTTCGATCCGGAAATTGTTCAGCGCGCCCTGCGCGATTGTTTCCTTAAGTTGAACCCGATGACGCTGGCCAAGAACCCCGTCATCTTCGTGGTCGAGGTGGGCGCCGCTCTAACCACGCTCTTTCTTTTGCGCGACCTTTACACGCACGCCGGCGACATCTCGTTCCAGGTGCAGATCTCTATCTGGCTTTGGTTTACCGTCCTGTTTGCCAACTTCGCCGAAGCCATGGCCGAAGCCCGCGGCAAGGCACAAGCCGACTCGCTGCGTAAAACCAAGGGCGATTCCATGGCCAAGCGCCTCCTGCCCAACGGGAAGATAGAAGTCGTTCCGGCGTCTAAGCTGCGTTCCGGCGATACCGTAATGGCCGAAACAGGCGATCTGATCCCCGGCGATGGCGAAGTCATCGACGGCATTGCCACGGTGGATGAATCCGTCATCACGGGCGAGAGCGCACCGGTCATTCGCGAATCGGGCGGCGACCGCAGCGCTGTCACTGGCGGCACCAAAGTCTTGTCCGACCAGGTGAAGATCCGCATCACATCCAACCCTGGCGAAACGTTTCTCGACAAGATGATCGCGCTGGTGGAAGGCGCTGAACGTCAGAAGACGCCAAACGAAATCGCGTTAAACATCCTGATTGCGGGTCTGACGTTGATTTTTCTTTTAGCCGTCGCTACCCTGCAGCCTTTCGCCATGTACGCCGTCAATTCTTCCGGCGTTGGCCGCGTGCCCACCATGGCCGTTCTCGTCTCGCTGCTGGTCTGTCTCATTCCCACAACCATCGGCGGCCTGCTCTCCGCTATCGGCATTGCCGGCATGGACCGCGTCATGCAGCACAACGTCCTGGCCATGAGCGGCAAAGCGGTAGAAGCCTCCGGCGATATAAACACGTTGTTGCTGGATAAAACCGGCACCATTACCCTGGGTAACCGCCAGGCTGTGGAGTTTTTCGCCTTTCCTGGAGTCACCGAAGCCGAACTGGCCGACGCGGCGCAACTCTCGAGTCTCGCCGACGAAACGCCCGAGGGCCGTTCCATCGTAGTGCTGGCGAAAGAAAAATACGGTCTGCGCGGCCGCGAAGTAGGCGAGCACGAAGCTAACTTCATTCCGTTCTCCGCCTACACCCGCATGAGCGGCGTCGATATGGATGGCCGCATGTTGCGCAAAGGCGCCAGCAGTTCCATCGCGAACTTTGTAAAGGAGCTCGGCGGCACGCTGCCCACCTCGTATGAGGAAATCTCCGACGGCATTTCGCGCAAAGGCGGGACGCCCTTGGCCGTTGCCGACGGACCCCGCGCTCTGGGTGTTGTCTATCTCAAAGACATCGTGAAAGGCGGCATGAAGGAGCGCATTGGTCAATTGCGCGCCATGGGCATCCGTTCCGTCATGATCACCGGAGACAATCCGCTCACCGCAGCCGCCATAGCCTCCGAAGCCGGTGTTGACGATTTCCTCGCGCAGGCAACCCCTGCCGACAAGCTCTCCTACATCAAACGCGAACAGGCTGAAGGACGCCTGGTCGCCATGACTGGTGATGGCACCAACGACGCTCCAGCATTGGCCCAAGCCGACGTTGGCCTCGCCATGAATACCGGAACCATGGCCGCCAAAGAAGCCGGCAACATGGTTGACCTCGATAGCAATCCAACCAAGCTCATCGAAGTCGTGGCCATCGGCAAGCAACTGCTCATCACGCGCGGCGCACTAACCACCTTCTCCATTGCCAACGACGTCGCCAAATACTTCGCCATCATCCCGGCCATGTTCATGACCACTTATCCCGTCTTGAACCGCTTCAACATCATGCACCTGCACACGCCCCAATCGGCCGTGCTGTCTGCCGTCATCTTTAACGCGCTCATCATCATCGCCCTGGTTCCTCTCGCCCTGCGCGGTGTCAAATACCGGCCGGTAGGCGCCGGCGCTCTGCTGCGCCGCAACATTCTGATTTATGGTGTCGGCGGCATTCTGGTGCCTTTCCCCGGCATCTGGATCATCGATCAGTTGCTGGTCATGCTGCACCTCGCCTAAGGAATTAAGAACACAATGCTAAAACAACTTTCACCCGCGTTTCGCTTAACCCTCCTGCTCACCATCGTTACCGGCCTGCTGTACCCGGGTGTGGTTACCGGTCTTTGCCAGGTGCTCTTCAGGAATCAAGCCGACGGAAGTCTGGTCGTCAAAAACGGCCAGGTTATAGGTTCTTCGCTCCTGGGCCAGAACTTCGCGAAACCTGAATACTTTCATCCGCGCCCTTCCGCCGCCGGCAACGATGGCTATGACGCGACTGCTTCTTCCGGCTCCAACTATGGACCGACCAGTCAAAAACTGATGGATCGCATGAAGGTCTCTGCCGATCAGTTCCGCAAAGAAAACCCGGCCTATTCCGGCCCCATCCCGGCCGACGCCATCACCGCCTCCGCCAGCGGCCTCGATCCCGATATCACCATCGCCAACGCCCAAGCTCAGGCCGCCCGCGTAGCTCAGGCGCGCGGCGCCAGTCCGGCCCAGATTGAAAAGTTGATCGCTTCCGGCACCGACGGCCGCGGCCTCGGCTTCTTAGGCGAAGCGCACGTGAACGTACTGAAACTTAACTTGCAACTGGACCACTTTTTCCCCAAGTAGCGACATAATAGAAGCGTGCCTACCCTTAACGATAAAAGGCCCACGCCCGAGCAACTGCTGGAACAACTGGAGTCTGAAGAAGAGCATCAGTCTACTGGCCGCTTAAAAATCTTCCTCGGCTACGCCTCCGGCGTCGGCAAAAGTTTTCGCATGTTGGATGAAGGACGACGCCGCCGCGACCGCGGCCAGGATGTCGTCGTCGGAGCCATGCAGCCGACCATCACGCCCGATGTCTACAACACTGTCTCGACGCTCGAAATCATTCCGCTGAAAACAGTAGGTGGAATGACCGTCATGGACATGGAAACCATTCTGAGGCGCGCTCCTAAGGTCTGCCTGGTTGATGGCCTCGCTTACGATAATCCGCCCGGCTCCAAACATGAAAGGCGCTGGCAGGATGTGGACGAACTGCTGAAAGCAGGCATCTCCGTCATCACCTCTGTCAATCTGCAGCACATCCAGGAAAAACAGGAGCGCGTCAGCGGCATCACAGGCAAGGTCGTCACCGAAACCATTCCCCTCGCGTTCTTAAATAAAGCCGACGAAATTGTGGTTGTCGATGCACCGCCGGAAACCTGCATGATCACCAGCGGATCGAACGGCAAGACAACCCGCAAGCTGACCCAGCATCAGCTTTCCGAGTTGCGTGAAGTAGCTCTTTTGCTCGCCGCCGATGTCGTCGACGAACAGCTTGAACGCTATCTTCTGAGGCACGGCATTCAGCAGTCGTGGGGCACCCAGGAGCGCATTCTAGTAGTGCTCTCGCCTAAAGCAAATTACACTAACATGATTGAGAGCGGTGCCCGCAATCGCGACCGCTTCCACGGCGAACTCATCACCGCGCACTTCAACCGTCCCGAGTGGAACCACGAACAGCGCGCGAATGTTGAGAGAGGCCTGGAACTCGCCAGAAAGAAAGAATCCGAGATCGTTGAACTGGATGGTGTAGACATCGCCGACGCCGTTCTACACTTTGCCCGCCAGCGCGGAATCACTCAGATTTTCGTCGGCCACAAAGGCCGTGACAGTTGGTACGAGCGTGCCTTTGGAAGCGACTTGGACAAGCTCATACGCGCGGCCGAAGGCATCGACGTTCGTGTCTTTCCGCACGCCTAGGCTATCGCCGAGACAAAAACCCGCCCATATCCCAACTCTGTCCTGACTCCGAGGCTCTCCGCCGGAGCCGCGTGAATCTGCTTAAACCCGGCTGCCTGCACCGAAGCCAAAATCTCGGCTAGCGTGTAACACTGCTGCTGGACAATGCTGTGCTTTCGCAGCCAGCAATCGCCTGTGCTCCGCGCGAACCACACCAACTCCGTCCGCGCTCGCCCATGCGCCACGTCGTATTCACCTCTCACTAGGCCGACGCTGTTGTCGTGAATATCCACTGACCACTGCTTCAAATCAATTGCGTACGCTTCCGGCAGGTTCATGTCGAACACAAAAATCCCGCCCGCCTGCAGCTGAGTGTGTATCGCGTGAAATGCCGTTCGCAGCTCCGCCAGTGTCAGTATATGGTTCAGCGAATCGAAAGTGGAAAGCGCTGCCTCGTACCGCTCCGGCAGATCCAGGTTGCGCACATCCTGAAGATAGAACCGCGCACTGGGAAGATGCTGCCTCGCCAGCGTTATCAATTCTACGGAATTATCCACGCCCGCGACGGTGTAACCGCGCCGCACCAACTCTTTTGTTACGTGGCCCGATCCGCAGCACACATCCAGTACGCGCGCACCCATCGGCACCCGGCTAAAAAATAATCGCTCGAGCGCCGGCATCGCCGACGGCAGATACCAGTCAAACCACAGCGCATGGTACATGCTCGCGATCGGATCGTAAGCGGAAACATCAGACATAAGCAGACAGCCACAACATAATAGAGAATACCTGTATGCCCACTAACCCTCCGCAGAATTTCAAAAATCACGCCAAGTTCGACCCGCCGTTCCATTTCGTGCTAGCGCCCCTGTTCCTGGCCAACGTCATTGTGGCGATTATTCATTGCTGGCGGCATCCGAGTCTATTTTCAGGCTGGTTGATTGTCGTCTCTATCGGCGCCTTGCTTGCGGTGTTCCTGATTCGCGTCTACGCGCTCAAGGTACAAGACCGCGTGATTCGTCTGGAAGAACGCCTGCGCCTGGCCATGCTCCTCCCCGATGCCAAACGCGGCATGATTCCCACGCTTACTGAAAAGCAACTCATTGCGTTGCGCTTCGCCGGGGATTTCGAACTGCCTCCTCTGGCCGAAAAAGCCATCTCCGAGAACCTCGCGCCTAAAGACATCAAGGCTGCCATCACCAACTGGCGCCCGGACTATTTCCGCGTCTGATGACTGAAGTTCCCGTTCTGCGCAAGGAGTTGAACCTGCGCGACCTCATCCTGTTCAACATGGCTGCTGTCATCAGCACGCGTTGGATAAGTGTGGCCGCGCATGTAGGTCCCGGCACGCTGGTGCTCTGGATTCTGGCTGCGGTACTCTTTCTCGTGCCCTGCGCCTTAGTGGTGGCGCACCTTTCTAAGCTCTTCCCGCAGCAAGGCGGACTCTATATATGGACGCGCGAAGCTTTCGGCGAATGGCACGGTTTCGCCTGCGGCTGGTTCTACTACCTCAACAATCTTTTCTGGATTCCCGGCGTGCTCATCGCGCTCGTCGGCATGATCAGCTATGCCTTCAGCACTCGTCTCGGCGCTCTCGCCGAGAATCCTTACTATGTGCTCCCCTGCGCGCTGGTTCTGCTTTCTGTCATCACTGCAGTGAACTATGTCGGCCTAAACGTCGCCAAATGGGTTGATAACTTCGGAGGCATCGGCGTTTTTCTGATCGCAGGAATCATGATCATTGCTGCCGCTGGCGCTTTCGCTGCAAAAGGTTCGGCCACGCACTTCGCGCTTATGCCCCGCTGGGATCTGGACAAGCTCAACTTCTGGTCGCAGCTCGCCATGGGCATGACCGGGTTGGAACTCAGCCCTATCCTTTCAGGCGAAATTCGCCAACCGCGTCGCAGCCTTATCACCGCAACCTGGGTGAGTGCCGCCGCTATCGTACTTTTCTACATCTCAGCAACCACATCTATCCTCATCCTGCAAAAGCCTGACGACGTCAGCCCTGTTATCGGCCTCGCGCAAGCCGCACGCCAGGCCGCCGTCATCACCGGCTGGAACTGGGTCCCGCTTTCCATCGCCATCTGTATCCTGCTCAGCGCTGGCGGTCAGCTCGGCACTTACGTCGGAGCCTGCGCCCGTCTTCCCTTCGTCATGGGCATAGGCAATCTGCTGCCACCGGCCTTCGCCAAACTCCATCCGCGGTTTGGTACTCCGTCGGTGTCCATCCTATTCCTCGGCATAAGTTCCGCCTTCTTGCTCATCATCAGCCAAGCCGGCGAAACGTTTCGGGGAGCGTACCAGTTCTCGGTTGACTTGACGGTCGTTTCCCTCTTTGTCCCGTTTCTTTACATCTTCGCGGCCGCCTGGAAGTTCGGCCAACGAGTCCCGGCCATCTGCGGCTTTCTGGTCTCGGCTATTGCGATTGTGTTCTCTTTCTTGCCAACACCCGACATCCGGTCGGTCTTCTGGTTTGAGACAAAACTTGCGGGTGGCTGTGTATTACTTTTTGTCACAGCCCGGCTGTGCTTCAAGCATTACAGCTCGAAAACTGTATGACGGACGACTCAATCGGTCTTTGCGCCACGTGCGTGCACAAGCAGATCGTTACTTCCGACCGGCAATCTCAATTCGTCCGCTGTAGTTTGTCGAAAACCGATCCAATCTTTCCGAAATACCCCCGCCTCCCGGTGGTCGAATGCACCGGCTGGAGTACGGCTGATAACCGCGATGTTCTTAGTACGATTAGGCCTTAGCCGAACTCGTCTTTTCTGTTACCATCGAAAAACTCGAAGAACTCCTTTGCACAATGAGGTCAGTTTGAATCCCGCACCTGCTCTAAGTTCATTGAAAGCCGCCATACTTTCTTTGGCAATCGTTTTCGCCGTTCCCTTCACTGCACAATCAGCTGCGGTTTCTATTAATGGAGCTTGCGTCACCGCCAGCAGTTGTTCGTCACCCACCACAATCAGCACGGGGCAGACTATAGCGGGGACGATCCCATACACCTTGACATTCGTGAATGGGGACCAGTATGGAATATCGGTGGCGTACTCTGCCAGTTATGGGGCCGCCGGGTCCCAGATCGTGGTTGATCCAACCGTCACCTATATTGGCTCAGGCCCCAGCATCGCGACCGATGTAATCAGCCTCAACTTCTACCAAAGTATTTTCGACGATAGTCCAGGAACATTCGACGGAACCTACACCGAAAATATCCCGCTTGTTGTGCCTGCGAATGTCGAAGCTTTTGGCCAGCTTTTTGTTGATGGTCTAGGTTTACCCCTGTTTGGGCCCTACACCAATGGAACCTACGATCCGTCGGCATCGCAGGCCCTTACAGGTCTAACTGGCGACGTCCTGGCTTATGAGTACAACTTTACATACCAGTTCGACGCCGGAGTTTTAAACGGCACATCCACATCTTCACCATCGGCCACGCTCACACCCGAGCCCGCACAAACCATTCCAGCCGCTTTTGCGCTTGGCGGTTTTGCGATGGCCGTTTTCCGCCGCCGCAAACGCTAGTTATCGGGAGCCGTTATACTGAAGAGTACATGGATAACGACCAGAACCATCAAAAGCCTGTAGAGAAAGCTCAAGACGCTGACCGCCGCGAAGCGCTCCGCAAGCTTGGCAAATTCTCGGCTTATGCCGCACCCTTTACCGTCCTTGCGTTTAGCAAAAAAGCCGCAGCCGCCACCGGATCTGGCCCCGTCAAACACCGCTAGTTCGTCTGTCTGGCAGTTTGCCTTGGAGGACGCGCTGGTTCTGGCGCGCCCCGGAATTGAAGTCCTGTTTGGATTAAATCCCACCGCCAAGTTTCTGTGGCAGCATTTCGTTTCTTCGAACTCAGCATCCTCAGCAGCGAAGTCTCTCAGCAATCAATTTCAAATACCGCTGAGTCAAGCCCAACAAGACACGAGTGCGGCATATGAAAGCTTCTTCGAATTCGTTTCATTGGCCGTGCAGATTTCACCGAGCCCGATTCGCGAGCCGACCGATGCGCTGTTTTTCTCCGCCACTTACGAAATCCAAAACGTCCGCTTCCGTCTGAACCTTTCCTCGCAGGCTCTGGCGGATGAAATATCGCCGCGGCTTGCGGCACTCGAAGGTTCCGACGCCGAACCTCATTACACCTTCTCCCTTTATGAGGAAGTTGACGGCGTGTCCCTACTCAAAAACGGAGTTCATTTCGCAAAAGAGCCGCTCATCACCGCTTCACGTGCTGTTCTGCTGCAGGAATTAGCCCGATTAGCCATTCCCAACCGTGATTTTCGGGCTATTCTCCACGCCGGCGCGGTGGGAACTCCCGACGCCTGCGTCATCCTAGCCGGCGCGTCACTTTCGGGCAAATCCACACTCTGCCACGCCCTGATG
This sequence comes from Bryobacterales bacterium, assembly GCA_003163855.1. GTDB lineage: Bacteria > Acidobacteriota > Terriglobia > Bryobacterales > Bryobacteraceae > Bog-105. Next base: position 10,614 of record PLRJ01000212.1, read on the forward strand.
CAAGAGGGCCTGCTCTGCTATTCCGACGATTCTGCCTGCCTCACCCCCGACTTTCATGTCGCTGGCATGCCGTTCGCTCTTGCCATGCGCGAAGGAGAACGTTTCCGGCCTTCCAACCTCAATGGATATTCACCCGCAGCGCCGCCGGTGGCGCTAATTTTCGTGAATTATCAGCCAGGGGCCGCAGTCGCCTTGGAGCCTCTCTCCGCCTTCGAATCCTTTCTCAAACTTCAGCAGTCAGGCTTCTGGGTCGAACATACAGAACACTCCATCGGCAGCTTTCTGCGCTGGCTCTCGGATGTACCTCGTTATGAGTTGACTTACTCTGCTCTGCCTGACGGCATTTCAACCGTCACCGCTTTTCTCGATTAAGCCAGCGCTCCGTCAGTGAACCGTGCCCGGGGGAAAACTGCTTAGCGGCTCCTTCTAAATAAGGCCGGAACTCCCGCCTCCAGTAAGCCAGAAAACCTGTTTTCGCCATTTCACTCAACGCATCCGAGTAGTGCGTCAGAATGGCATCGCCCAGCACCCTACCCGTTCTCCGTACACTCGAGTGAGCGGCTTTTGACAGCCACAGCATTGCAGCTGGAACGTGCGCGGTGGTGGAAATGGCAAGCAGTGATGACACCATGAATACCGACTGCTTCTGATTCTTAGCCGATTCCTTGATCTCCGCCCAGAGCCGCTCGATTCGTTCGATGGCAGGAATTTTTGACGGCGGAATCGTCACCAGTTCACGCTTCAGTTGCTCCCACTCGCGGCGCAGATTTGGTACATCCATCGGCGGAAGATTCAACGCTGCCGTAAGGTGCTGGCTGGTGCGTTCGAGGCCTCCCAGAACTTGATCAACGGTTTCGAAATTCGTGCCAGAATCCAGCAGTCCCTCTTCCTTCAGTGCTGACGAGAGTTCCAGAATCAACCTTCGTCCGCTGCCCGTGGCATCGGCCAGCGCCGCCAGCACCCATATTGGTGAAGCATGCAGCGTTAGGAGACCCAGCAGATCAATCCCGTGGCTCGCCGTTCGCCGCAGCAGGAACTTCTCTGCCAGTCGCCCTTCCGTCGGGTAGACTCCTTCCACCTGACCCACCTCTTCAATCATGAAGCGCAGCGTAACTTCAACCATCACGCTGTAAAGCGTGCTGCGGCGTACGCCGGCGGGTAGAGCGACGTGTCCAATCTCCTGCAGCAACCCTCCAGACAGCGCGCTGAGCGATCGGATGACCCGCTCAGGCAGCGATAGAAGGTAGGGATAAAAATGATTGGTTGGCAACAACCGTCAGTATAAAGACTTCCCTTCCGCTACCATCAAACATTGGAGTATCTGGTTCTCGGATGTGGTTATACGGCGCGCCGGGTTGCGCAAAGGCTTGCCGCGACCGGTGCGCGCGTAGTCTGCACCAATCGCAGACTTTCGACGCTGCGAGGCTGTGAATGCGTCGACCTCGATGCATCGGACCCCATCAGCCTCTCCCGTCACATTTCTGCCGGCATGACTGTTCTGCACTCCATCCCGCCGCCCGATTACACCGTTAAACTTCTTGAAGCCCTGCGCCCGGTACGCCCCGCGCGCATGGTCTACATTTCAACAACCGGGGTTTATGGCCCGGCTGAAATTGTGGATGAACGCACACCAGTTGCGCCCAATACTCCAAAGGACAGCCTGCGAGTTCAAACGGAAAGCCTGCTTGCCGCTGGCGACTGGTCCACTCTGATCCTGCGTCCTGCTGCTATCTACGGCCCCGAACGCGGCGTCCATTATTCCGTGAAGCATGGCACTTTTCAAGTTCCGGCCGACGGTGGCCGCATCATAAGCCGCATTCACGTAGACGACCTGGCCGACCACCTGATAGCCGGACTCTGCGGCACCATCACCGGCGCCTTCCCCGTCGCCGATACAGAACCGTGTCCCTCAATGGACGTGGTAGTACTGACCGCTCAATTGCTCAACCTGCCCGTACCGGTCGCACCGTCAATACCACCTGCTGCGGGCCGCCGCGTGGATGGCTCGGCTTATCGTAAGACCCTCGGTCTAGTTCTGCGCTATCCAAGCTATCGCCAAGGCGTGCCAGCCTGCTTGGCCGCGGAAGCTTGTTATACAATCGCGCAGTGAAAATGAATCGCGTTTTCGTTGCGTCGGCTTTGGCCGGAATTATCACTACTATGGCAATCTCAGCAAACGGTCCGGAAGCAAAAGTAGAACGCCTCAGCAAAGAAGTGGATCAACTGGTCCCCGCAGATCCTCACATGGAAAAGATGGCGACCGGCTACACCTGGACCGAAGGCCCCGTCTGGATACACACCGGCTTTCTCATGTACGCCGAGATCCCCAGCAACTCCATCTACAAACTAAAGCCAGGCAGCGCTCCGGAACTCTTTCTACGGCCCAGCGGCTGGACCGACGCGAAGCCTTTTGGCGGGAAAGAGCCGGGGTCAAACGGCATGACACTGGACGCGCGCGGCCGTCTGACTGTCGCGGGGCATGCCCGCCGGAATGTCTACCGCCTGGAGACCCTCGATCCGAAGGGCAAAGTGACCGTACTCGCCGACCGCTACGAAGGCAAGCGCTTCAACAGTCCCAATGACTTGGTTTACAGCAAAGATGGCTCTTTGTATTTCACCGATCCGCCCTACGGCCTAGCCACGCAAAGCGACGACGACCCTATGAAGGAGCTAAAGTTCAACGGAGTTTTCCGCCTGGCGAACGCCTTGAACCATGCTCCTGGCGCCCCGCCTGCTAATCAGGATTTGCGCCTGCTGGTGAGCGACATCACACGGCCCAACGGTCTCGCTTTTTCGCCGGATGAAAAATATCTCTATGTGAACTCGTCCGATTTGAAGAAGAAAATCTGGATGCGGTATGAAGTGGCGGACGGTAAATTAATTAACGGCAAACTGATTTACGACGCCACCTCCGATCCGCGCATAGGCGGTCCGGATGGTATGAAGGTGGACAGGCTGGGCAACCTCTACAGCACCGGCCCCGGCGGGATATGGATTTTCTCACCTGAGTTGAAGCATATCGGCACCATCATTGTGCCGGAGAGAGCGGGCAATCTGGCTTGGGGGGATGAGGATGGCAAGAGCCTTTATATTGCGGCGAGCAGTTCTATTTACCGGGTAAAGTTGAAGGTGGAGGGTATTCGGCCGTGGCTGCCGCTAGGTAAGTGAGCGCTTGATAGAATTCGAATCATGGCGAGGTTGTTAACAGCAGACGACATAATGCCACTCGTGGCGTCTCTGCCGGACAGCGAGCGGATGAGACTGCTCCGTTGGATCGCATCTCCCCAAGGCACGGATGCGTCGGCTTACATAGTTGCCGCACCAACTGACAACGAGTTCTCAGGCGATGACGAATCGCTCGCGTGGGAAGCAGACGGCTGGGAAGAGTTCCATTGACCCGGGGCGAGATCCGATGGTAAAGATGTTATCTCCCCAATAAATGCCGTGCGCTTCTGGTGCTAACACGCGGTGAAGTTATAGACCACCTGAACGACAACACGCAAATACTGCTAAGAAATCATGTCTGACCATTGATGTGTCTCAGACTCTTCTATACGCAGCGCATTCTCGAATGACAATGGGTACCTGGTCTTTCGTACAATCTCAGCGATCGATAACGGTAGAGTGTCGAGTCTTAGCGGCAAGTCGGGCCGAGCGACTAGCAAATAAAATCCGGGCCCGGTCCAGAGTGGCTTGGTATCGAACGAGTATAAGCCTTTGCTGGCCATTTGAATAAAGGAACGCAGATAACGCTCACGCTTATCCGGATTGGGAAAAGTTCCAACATGAGATTCCAAATCTTCACTGACGGTGTAGCCGCATCGGAGTTTGGCGCCCCTCTCGAAGTACTCTAAACAAGCCTCAGTCGCTTCCAGGTCCGCCCTGATGGAGCTTGGCAATTGACGAAATCCTGCACTTGTAAAGTGCCCGATCAATCCTTTCGAGTCGGCGGCATACCAATCCCAGTCTCGCGTGAATTCTTCGTCGTAAGGGATTTCCACTTTGGCCTCTGTCTTCAGGAAGTGCCCGATACTCCCCTAAATTCAACCACGGAAGATCAAAAAAATGACCCATCCCAATTGACTTCCTTTTTTTACTCATTCTATACTCATTCCATGTGGCGCAATACCGGCGCTGCGGAAAAGGACAAAATGCAAAGCAATCGAGATAGCAACTTTACCCTGACTGGTTAGGTGCAAAATAGAGCAATAACTTAATCGTGGCAGGGGTGGAACATCCACAATATGTTTAAAATTACACCCTCTTATAAATCGCAGAACCTGACTTCTCCAAAGGAGAAAGAGGTTCTTAACCCTAAACCTTTCGTGTCGCGCCTTGCAGAAATGCGCCTAGATGAAAACCTCATAAAGGTGACCGTGAAAATGAAACCCGCAGCCCTTGAGAGCCCTTAAGTGAGCGGATAAGGCTCCGAGAGCCTTTGTTTAAGGGTTCATTCGTAGCGAATTAGAACAAATGATCAGAATTCAATTAGACCTACCTGAAGAGCAGGTTAAAGAACTTGACGAGTTGATGCGCGAGACGAACATAGCGACGCGCAAAGAACTTTTCAACAATGCCCTAACGCTTTTTCAATGGGCTGTAAAAGCAAAACGGACTGGCCGCATAGTGGCGTCGCTGGACGAAGAAAGCGGCTCGGCGAAAGAACTAGTTATGCCGGCTCTTGAAAATGCCGCCACCAAAGCCACTACCCAGAGGTGAGTTCGTCTGTTCGTCTCACTTTGATCTAAGATTTTCGCTTTTCATGCGAGTCGGTGATGAAAGGCTTGGAAGTTAGATAGTCCGAGTCTTTTTCCTGACGGTATTGCCTGTCGATAGCCCGCTCCACGTACGATGCGCCGTATTTTCGGATTTCCTCGGGAGTGGCTAGGCGCACGGAGCGTTTCTTTTCCTCTTCGGTCTTTTTGTCCCTCTCCGCCTCACGTCGCAGCTTTGCAGTCTCTTGCCAGAGCTTCATTGTCTCCAGCGGCTTCTTGACCCAATCAAAGACTACTCCGAGAAACGCGACAATAGAGGTCATCACGGAAATCGTGATAAAAAGCCACTGCGGAAGTAACGAAAGCCAATTCAGTGGAATCCGGTGAAGAAGCGAATAGACGCCAACTCCGACTAGGGCTGATAAAACAGCACGAAGCGCCAGTTTCATTTCTGTGACTTACCCCAGTCCCACCAATACCAAAAAGGCCCTCAACCAAACCTCGGTCAAGGGCCTTCCAAACACCAACCTCAAACGTTAACTACAGCCGCTAGTCCCGCCGCAGTTCTCGCACTTGTAGCACGATCCATTCCGCGTCATCATGCTGCCGCACTCCGAACACATAGGCGCATCGCTCACCACATTCGCCTCAAACGGTAACGCCTGCTGCGGCTGTACTTCCGTCGGTCGCAGCTTCAACGCTTCCCCCGCTTCCGATGCTTCGGTAATCCCCAGGAAGCGTGCTCCGAGCCAGCGGAAAATATAATCGATAATCGACTTCGCATACGGCACCTGCGCATTTCCGGTCCAGCCGCTCGGCTCAAACCGAACGTGGCTGAACTTATCCACAAAGAACTTCAGCGGCACGCCATATTGCAAACCGTAACTGATGGAAGTCGCCAGCGTGTCCATCAAGCCCGAGATGGTGGACCCTTCCTTGGCCATCGAGATGAAGACTTCGCCCGGTGTGCCGTCCTCATACATGCCTACCGTGATGTAGCCTTCATGTCCGCCAATCGAAAACTTGTGCGTGATGGATGCTCGTTCATCGGGCAGCTTATGCCGAATCGGCCGGTAAACCACCTTCTCCACGGTCTGCACCACGGCAACGGCCGCGACTGTCTTCTTATCGTTCTTGCCATTACCGGAACTCAATGGTTGGACACGCTTGGAACCGTCGCGATAAATCGCAACCGCCTTCAATCCAAACTTCCAGCTTTCGATATAAGCATCCATGATGTCTTCCACCGTGGATTCTTCCGGCATATTGATGGTCTTAGAAATCGCACCTGAGATAAACGGCTGCACTGCCGCCATCATGCGGATATGGCCCATGTGATGAATGAAGCGCACGCCGTTCTGTGGACGGAAGCTGCAATCGAACACCGCCAGATGTTCCGGCTTCAGGTTTGGTGCGCCTTCAATGGTCCCGGTGGAATCGATGTGCGCCACAATCTTCTCGGTCTGCTCCGGCGTATAGCCAAGCTTGATCAGCGCCTGTGGAACCGTATTGTTGACAATCTTGATGACGCCGCCGCCAACCAGCTTCTTGTACTTCACTAGCGCCAGGTCCGGTTCAATACCGGTCGTGTCGCAATCCATCAT
>PLRJ01000212.1:16955-17095 GCA_003163855.1 Bryobacterales bacterium
TCCAGGAACGATTCTTCATTCTCCGGATAGCCTGGGCAAGGCCCAACCGCCTGTGCCACGCGTGCGCTGGTCAAATAAGACTGCCCGCACATAATGGCGGTAATCGCCGCCGAGAAGTCGCGCCCCTGATCGCTGTCATA
>PLRJ01000029.1 GCA_003163855.1 Bryobacterales bacterium
TCACCGGCTTTATGGCGGCGGAAAGCTGAGCCGAGACGGCATTGATGTCACCAGCCGAAGCCCGGAGTAGCGCCGCGCTGTTCTCGAGACCCGTGGTGGCCAGCTGCTGGCGGAACGCTTTGGCCATGTCTCTCGCGATGGCCGCCACGTTGACGCCGGCTGCGATTTCTCCGGGAAGATGAGCTAGGCGTTCATCCACCTTTATGTGATAATCGCGTGCGGCTGTGGTGAGTTCGCGCATCTCAGTCATGGCGTCGGCAAGTGCCGACGGCACCCGCTGCCCCAATAACGACACCAGGCCCATCAACTCCGCTAAGCGCCGGAGCTCATCCCCGGCTGGTAATGAGTTCAGATAGGACAACAGGGCAGCATAGGCTTCGCGGTCTTGGGCTTCGGTGAGACGCCCGGCCAGTGCTTCGAGACTGTTATTTGCAGATGCAGTCAGGGCGTTCAAGGCAGTAACAGGTCCTTCACGCGGTCGAATTCAGCGTACATATGGCGGCGGTACGCCTGCGCCCGGATGACATGCGTGAACTGGTTTAGCTCTGGAACGTTGTGCTGGCGAGCGGCCACGCGCCCAATCGTAACCCCGTGGTTGCGTGCAGTAAATTCAACACTTGGCATGTGATATTCCATTTCGATGACTTGTGGGCGTAGTGTTCTACGGAACTGTTCGGCTAGTTCGGCCCGATCCCATGCGTCAAAACTCGACGGGTTGTTTACCGCGTTTTTGACAATGAGGTAATCGGTTCGATCCTGCAACGCATTGGCCCACTTGATCACACTGTCCACGCTGGCCGGGTCGGGCGTAACAAGCCCGATAGCTGTAAACGTAACGCCCAACTCACGTGCCCCTTCGTACATGTCATCGAACCACTTGTAGGCAACTTGACCGGCACCAGCGCCCATATCGGCCACCACAACCGGCGGCCCGTCTTGCAGAACGTTCAGCAGATTATCGAGGCCTTCTGGCTGGTTGATATCGATCTTGGCCGCTTTGCCGGGAAAGTAATGGATCAGGCTCCCTCGCGATTTGCTAGCTTCCGTATCCAGATCCATCAAGGTATATGGATACTCATGCTCGTCATACCAATCGACCAGCGCGGTCAACAACGTCGTTTTGCCAGTGCCTCCTTTCCCGCCCTGAGTCAGGACCAGCCGGCGTTTCGTCTCATGAATGGGAATTGCTTGTGCGGACATTGCTTATTTCTCCTTTGCGGGTTGGGTTGGCAGCATTCGAAGAGGTTTGATTTCGTCGCCCTCGTCGTCAGGAATTTCAAAGATTTTCGCGGGTTTGCTCAGCGTCGGTTCTGCTTTGTGCTTCCGCATCCGTTCGCGGACTTCAGCGTAAGGGTCGTCGCTCGTTTTGGAGTGGCCGGGTAATCCAGCCGTTTGCGGAATTGGGACTGGTGGTTGAACCGCAAACGGAGCGATCACGGCTTTAATTTCATCGGCGGCAAGTTCAGGCTCTGCTTTCCGAGGTCTAGATCGGCCTTTCACGAACTTGAACAAGGTGGTGGTCGAGACGCTAATCGAAAACTGATCTGCCAGCAGTGTTCGAATGCGCCGGTACGTTCTGCGTTGCCTCCGCCAGCGCAGAATCAGTTCTCGGTAAGGCTCCAGACGTGATCGCGGCGGGTCAGCCGGAATGTCTTCGTAGACTCTTTGCAGTTCCGGCTTCATAGCGAACAACCCGAAAGTGGCATCGAGTTGCAACCGGGCGGGATATGACAATAGGGGCGTAGTGGACTACCGAAGTAAGTAAGAGCGCGGACACCATAGCTAAGCCTTCGGCTTAGACTTGATTCCGTCCTGAAAAACAGCCTCGTTTGTTCACCTCCTGTTACCCATTTGTTAGCCATTTTTTACCCTTCCGTTACCCTTTTGTTCACCCTTGCTTTTGGGCCCTTGCGATGGGGTATGGCGGACCGCTGCTTTACTGGTAGGCCTCTATCTGATCGTCATCGTCGACCAAGATCTGGGTAATGACGGGACGGCCAACCTGCGAGCCACTCTCCCGGACGTTGAACTTTGCCTGGTTCTGCATTGGTTGAATCAGGCGGATGACCCGATGCTGGGCAACCGCCTCAAGGAGTGCAGACAAGCCATGGCCAGTGATGGTCAGCGTATGGTCTCCAAAGTCGAGGCTGACCTTGGAACTGTTCCCCTCGGCATAGACGAAATGAAGCCATGACAGGACGTGAACGCTCCGCCGCAACTGCACGATGAGCGATCCAGCCCGATGGCCTTCTTCGACTAATACCCAATCTTCAGAGGCCAAAACTGATTCCGTCATGGTGTTCGTAGACATGTGATCTCTCCTGTTGAATGAATTGCTCTTGTTGAGCCGGCTTTCTGGAAAAAGTTTGCTCCTTGTAGAGCTGGGCCAGGTCTGCGGGGGTTGTCGGGAATGCGGGTTGCGCTTTCTCCGCCCGCCGCGCCAATTCCGTCGCGGACTGGCGATCGCCCGACACCCCCATGGACTCCTGCAGCGCTATCACGTCGCTGGTGATGATCGTCAGGCCTTCGCGGCCGCGCGTATTGGCGACGTAGGCTTTGTCACTTGCCATACCGTCGTTCAGGACAACCACGAAATCAACCGTCTTCGCCTGGCTGTAATTGACGGTCACAGCGTAGCCGTGGGTGAATTGTCGATACTCGGCTGGAAGTTGCCGCCCGTCATCCAACTTGATCGCGCCGGGCTTGACCTCAGCCACGGTCACCAGCTCACCATTCGTGGCCGTGAAACTTTTCTCCCGCCAGTTCGCTTGCAATAGCAGCTTGTCGCCGGCGGAAACTTCGAGTTCCTTCTTTTCGAAGACGCCGAAGGCTTTCACTTGTTTGCGGGTGATGGTGATGGTTTCGCCGTTCGATTTTCGGGCGGTAACGTCGCGCTCATCGGCACTCACCACTTCCACGGCTTCGTTCTTCAAGACGCCCTTCACTGCTTTGTGGAAGCCAAGCACTTGGCCGGGCTGGTACTTCTGCATCTGCTTCCGTTGCGCTTCGGTCCAGTTCAAAGGCGAGTGCTTGACGAACTTTTCACCATCCACGATTTCTCCAGCACGTTTGCGGTCCGAGCGAATGGCATGAGTGATGATGCTAATCTCGTCATGGGTTTTCGCGACCACCAGCACTGATCGGGTAAGCCCCTTCCGGCTGGGAACGAGGGCCGCCTCATGGTACGCCCGCCCGACTTCCTGGCCGCGCAAACGCCAATCCACTTCACGAATTGCCCCCATGGCTTGCAGCCGGTTGTAACCTTCAGCCGGATTTGCCCGAAGCGCTTCCATGGCAGCTTTATATTCCCCATTGGTCTGCCGCTGTACTTGTCGAAGCGAAACGGTGTTGATGTTCGATTCGCGCTCGATAACGCGGAGGGCGTCCCCTTCGGAAACGCTTTTGATCTGCGCCGTATCTCCGCTATAGAGAATTCGGGCACCTTTGACCTTGGCCAAGCGAACCAGGTCCGCCATATCTTTGCTGGAGACCATGCCTGCTTCATCAATGATGAGCACCTGGCCGGCGAGTTCTTGCTGCTTCTGCGGATCGACTAGCAGCCGCGCGNNTTCTGCAACTCATTCACCGCCGTCGTCGAGGGCCCAACCGCGACAACGCTGCGCCGCGCTTCTGTGAGCCCGCGATGTACTTCCTGCAAAGTGGCCGTTTTCCCAGCGCCTGCCGCGCCGTTGAAGTTGAAGGCAAAATCCCGGCTATCGAGAATGGCCTGCACCGCTATCCTTTGCTCTGGCCGGAGCCGTTCAGACGGAACGAAGGTCCGTTCCCGCCCGAGCGCCTGATGCTTGTCCACCCCCTCGTTGATGGTCGCCACCATCCACTGTTCGCGGTCCAAGCTTTCCTTTGTCGCCACTTCCCCGCGCGCAGTCAGCATAGCGCCGCTGGCAATTTCTGCTAGCAAAGCGGCTTTCACATCGGATAATTCCACGCGCCCACGACCATGCCGCAGAGCTTCTGTCTTTAATTCGTAATCCTTCGCAACCGATACCCGCTCGAACAGATGTTCACGGGCATAAGAGAGGGAGGGTGCCGCCAGAGTGTGCTCGCGGAGCGAGCCACGCTCCATTGCAGTCTGACGCAATGACTTCAATGTCTCCGCTTCACCAGCATCCATGCGGGCGAACTGGCGCGCCTTTACTTCGGCTGTGCTGATTTCGGTGAGCTTTCTCTCTCGAGTCTCCCGAACCAGGCGGGCGATTTCGTTATCAGAGGGCATTCGCCCGTTAAGGTTCAAGAATTTGGAAATGGCCTCGTCGCGTTGTGCGCTCCTTTGGCTGTACTTTTCCAGCGTGGCGTCCTGGATGCCGGAAATGCCGAAGCCATTGTCTTTGCCTTGCTTGGAGTGATCCTCGATCCGATAGCCCAACCTGGTCACTTCCCGCGCCAGGGCGTTACGATAAACCTCGGTAAGATATTCTCGCCGTTGGTAGATGTCGAACGCGTTAAGCGCCTTCCATCTTGCTTCCACGCCGTCATAGGTCAAATTGCCCGCGACCAGATGTGTGTGAAGCTGGGGATCGAGTTGGCGGCTTGAGTCATGGTCATAAGCCGCTATCACCATGTTCGACGTGCTTCTGGTGCCGCGGCCGTCGTTCTTTCGAACTGCGGCGCCAGCCGAGCGTTCCATCTCTGCCGCCATCTCTGCGACTGCGATCTTATGCGCGCCGATGAGGCGAGGATCTTCGAGCGCCTGCACTGAAACAGCCTTCGGAGCGGAAACTGTGAAGTCGTAGAGGTTGCGTGCGCTCGCGGTCTCCGTTCGGCCATCCACTTCCCGAACTCGATCCGCGCTGTGACGCTGCCGCAAAAATTCTCCAGTTCGGGGATCGTTGCTCACGCGAATCGCCTCGAATTGCTGAGGCGTTACCGCGCCCTCCAGACCCAGCAGTTGGGCGCCGCGCCCCATCCACTGGCCTGTTATGGTCTCCCCCACGGCGTAGTAGTCGTTATTGCTCAAATGATTAGCAGCGTAGGTCTCGCCGCCGGCCATGGCTTTGATGGTGAGCATTGTTTAGTTGCTGGCCGTCGCTCCCGGCTGCCAGGGCGTTGCCGCCGCCTTCGCCGCAGCTGCTTGTTTCTCAGCCGCTTCTTTGGCCAAAATGGTTTCTAAGTCCGGCATCGGTAACTGCACTGGCGCTACACCAGTGCGCGGAACAAACGCTACACAACGATCCAGCCGTGCCGGTGGGAGCGCCAGCTTCAGCTTCACCACGTACCCGGCATAACGTAAATAGCCGAACCGATTCTCCAGGCTTCCCAG
>PLRJ01000126.1 GCA_003163855.1 Bryobacterales bacterium
GTTTTATAAATCGTGTCCGAAAGCGCATTGATCTCAACCATGATTTCGGAGCCAAGTACCGGATCGGAGAGGCGTCGTTCAAGCCGATTTCCGATTGAACGAGAACTTCGCTATAAAACGCTAAATCAGCGGGCGGAAATAATGACCGGCTTGGGTAAGACCATGAATATCAGCAGTTCGGGGGTTTTATTTACATCCGATCATGATTTGCCGATTGGCACGCGGCTGGAAGTTTCCATCAGTTGGCCGGCTCAACTGAATGAGAAGTGCCTGCTGAATTTAGTCGCCCGAGGGCGTGTGATGCGTCATATTAAAGGGCAACTGGCATTACAAATTCAACAATATGAGTTTCGCACGCAAAGCCGGATTGGCGAGCGCGTGAAGTAGTGAATTAAGCCGTCGCATTCTTCACTTTCCGCAACTTAGAGGCCTTGGTGGGCTAACATAAAATCTGTGCAACGCCCCTTCGTTTTCGTTGCCGCAGCCTCCACTTTCCTCGTACTGCTCGCCCTCATGGTGTGGCAGGGTTCGTTCAGCTTCTCGTTCGGCCCTTCCGATCCCCATGAAACCACCGTTCTTTGGGGCGTTTCGACCCTGATTTTCCTGCTGGCCGTCACATTGGCCTTCATGCTATTCCGAGCTGGTGTAAAGCTCTACATCGACCGGCAACGTAACCGGGAAGGTTCGCGGATCCGGTCGAAGCTTTTGTTTGGCGCGCTGGCGTTGACGCTGGCTCCAGCCCTTTTTTCCGCCCTTTTTAACTACACAGTCCTTAACCGGACGCTCGACAAATGGTTCACGCTGCCGACCCGCAACTTGGAGGTGAATCTGCAGGAGTTAGACCGCTCGTACCGGAAGGAGGCGCAGTCGCGTGTGGACGCGGAAGCTAACTGGCTAAGCCTGTTGCCGCAGACGCGCGAGGCTGCTACCTCCGGACACATCGATAGCAAGGCATTTCGAGCGATCTGTGAATCCCGCGACATACGGCAGGTAATCTTAACGCCACCTCATGGAGGCGTGCCGATGCTGCTTTACCAGCGCTTCCAGGATAATAGTTCCGTTGCTTCGCTGCGAGCCAGTGCGAGCGTCACAGGTGCCGACGGCGCAATGAGCCAGCTTTCGCTGGTAGCATTTTTCGGCAACGATTTGCCTGCGCGCGAGGCGAGCATCAAGCAGTTTATTGACACGCAGAAACAGTTGGCGGGGCGCAAGAAGTTTTATCACGATACGTACTTCATGCTGATCTGCGTGCTGACCTTGTTCGTGCTGTTCTTTGCATCCTGGTCGGCACAGATACTTTCCCGGCAGATTAGCGTGCCAATTTCCGCGCTGCTGGGCGCAGCGCAGGAAGTAAGGCAGGGGAATTTGTCGTACCGTGTGCGCGTGAGCGCCATCGACGAAATGGCGACGCTGGTGCGGGCGTTTAACGAGATGACCAGCGAATTGGAAGGTAACTCGCGCGAACTGGAGAACCGGCGCCGTTTCACCGAGGCAATTCTGGAAAGCATTCCAACTGGCGTGATATCGCTCTCCGCAGACGAACGGATAGAGCGGGTGAACCGGGCGCTGGCGGGAATTTTCTCGGAGGAAGCGGTGACGGCGGCGCGGCGGTTGAGCGATCTTTTCTCGGGCGAAGACCTGGCCGACATCCGCTATATGTTGAAGCGGGCGCGGCGCACCGGGGCGGCGGCGTGCCAGTTGAATATTCAGCGGCCGAGTTCGTTCCTGCACCTGGCTGTTACTGCAGCGTCGCTGGCCGAAACACGCGGCTTCGTGATGGTGATAGAAGACGCGAGCGATTTGCTGAGGGCTCAGAAATCCGACGCTTGGCAGGAGGTGGCACGCCGCATCGCGCATGAAATTAAGAACCCGCTGACGCCGATTTCGCTGTGCGCGGACCGGATTGCACGGCAACTTTTGCGGCTGCCTTTGGAGCCAGCGGGGCGCGCCATTCTGGAAGAATGCACCCAGACAATTCAGCAGGAAGTACAAACAGTGAAGACGCTGGTGGATGAGTTCACACAGTTCTCACGCTTTCCAAGGGCGGATCCGGCGCCGGCCGATTTGAATGAGATTGTGGAGAGCGCGCGCTCGGTGTTCTCAGGACGCCTGGAAGGAATTGATTTTAAGGTTTCGCTTGACCCTACTATTCCGGCGGTGCTGGCGGACCGCGAACAGATGAAGCGGGTAATCGTCAACCTGATAGACAATGCCGCCGAAGCGATGACCGATTCGCCTGTGCGCCAGTTGATAATCAGCACTTCCCAGCCGACCATCGATACGGTGGAACTGCGGGTCACGGATACGGGCAGCGGAGTTTCGGCGGCAGACAAAGAAAAGCTTTTTCTGCCCTACTTTTCCACCAAGGGCCGCGGTACGGGACTGGGCCTGGCAATTGTGAGCCATATTGTCACCGACCATCACGGCCGGGTGCGGGTGGAAGACAACCAGCCGCGCGGCGCGCGCTTCATTGTGGAACTGAACGCCGTTTCGGCAGGTGAACCTGCGGGCAGCGTTTTGGAAGCGCCGGCAGCGACAGCCGCTACTCTAAAGGTCTAGGCACTTCTTAGACATTCATGCGCGGACCAAAGATCCTCATCGTAGACGATGAGGCCAACATTCGGCAATCACTTAGCGGCGTTCTTGGCGACGAGAATTACGATTGCACAGCCGTCAGTTCCGGCGAAGCGTGTTTGGAGGCGCTAAGCCGCGAATCGTACGAGGCGCTTTTGTTGGATATCTGGCTGCCCGGCATCGATGGCCTTACGACGCTTTCTCATATCCAGGAACTGCCAGCCGGTACGCGACCGGCGGTGATCATGATTTCCGGTCACGGCAATATTGAAACCGCCGTGAAGGCGACCAAGCTGGGCGCTTTCGACTTTGTAGAAAAGCCGTTGACCATTGAAAAGGTGAGCGTTGCGCTGAAGAACGCGGTGCAGAAGCGGCGTACGGACCTGGAGTTGGAGCGGCTGCGCGAGGATACTGACTGTCCGGAGATTATCGGTGACAGCGTGGCGGTGAAAGCCTTGCGGCAGCAGTTGAAGCTGATGGCGGGGACCAATGGACGGGTGCTGATTTACGGCGAAAGCGGAGCGGGAAAAGAATTGGTCGCCCGTGCCATCCACCAGGCCAGCCAGCGCGCGAACGGTCCGTTTGTAGAGGTGAACTGCGCGGCGATTCCAGAAGATCAGATTGAGATTGAGCTCTTCGGTCACCGCCGCATTACGAACGAGGGCGCCGTGGATTATAAGATCGGCAAACTGCAGAAGGCGCATGGCGGAACGTTCTTCCTGGATGAAGTGGGCGACATGAGCCTGAAGACTCAGGCCAAACTGCTGCGGGCGTTGGATGAGCATCGATTTGAGCCAGTGGGGGCGCCGCACTCGATCCAGGTGGACGCACGGGTGATTGCGGCGACCAACAAGAACCTGGAGAAAGAGATCGAGCGGGGCAACTTTCGCGAGGATTTGTTTTATAGGTT
Organism: Bryobacterales bacterium; assembly: GCA_003163855.1. GTDB lineage: Bacteria > Acidobacteriota > Terriglobia > Bryobacterales > Bryobacteraceae > Bog-105. The sequence continues at coordinate 3,485 of PLRJ01000126.1, forward strand.
GAACGTGATTCCGTTCACAGTGCCGCCGCTGCGGGATCGGGCGCAGGATGTTCCGCAACTGGCGAATCACTTTCTGCATGAGTTTTCGGTGGCTTATGGCCGCAAGCCTAAAGAGCTGAGCGACGATGCGTTGGAGGCTTTGATGCTTTATTCGTGGCCGGGTAACGTACGCGAATTGCGCAACCTGATGGAGCGGCTGGTTATTCTGCATCCGCAGCGGCGCATCGAAGCCAGGCATCTTGGTTTCGACAATGCACGCCGCCATAGCAATGCAAAATCAGAAGGGTTCAGCAGCCTGCATGAAGTGAAGGAAGCGGCTGAACGCGAATACATTTTGCGCAAGCTGGAAGAGACGGGCGGCAACGTTACGCGCGCGTCGGAGTTGCTGGGCCTGGAGCGCAGCAATCTGTATCGCAAGAT
>PLRJ01000163.1 GCA_003163855.1 Bryobacterales bacterium
GGCACGTTCATACGTTTTAAATGTTTCGCCAGCCTCAGATGAAAATCCGGATTGTCGGTCAAGAGTGCGGCATCGGGCGGATGCTGTTTGATGTAGTGAATCAGCCTGCGATACTCGCCATAGATGCGCGGCAGATGCGCCACCACCTCGGCCAAGCCGACTACCGAAAGGTTCGCGGCATCGATAACGGGATTGACACCAAGCGCTTGCAACCTGGCTCCGGCGCAGCCATAAAACTCCGCATCGGGCAGACTCGCGCGCAGGCATTTCACTACGCCGGCCGCATAAAGATCACCGGACGCTTCGCCGGCGGAGACAAGAATCCGCACCTTGAATGACTCAAGTGTAACAGCGAAAACGGCTTGAGAAGGTCCTGCGATGATCCGGCACCCCCCTGACGCTCTGCTAAAATCGAGGTCGAATTAACCAAATGCCCAGTCAACGTGATCCCAGTCCCGCGAACGTCGCGCAAGCGAACTTCCCCAGGGTCAGCGTGGGTCAATTTGCCGAGCGCTTCCGGGCTGAAGTCATCCCCCTTAGCAATACCTTCGGATACTTCTGCGCTTCGCTGCCTATGAGCGAAGAAGTGCTGAAGGAGTATCTGGAAGAACCTGTGGCTGCGCTTCCGCAGGCCATTGCCGCTATGCTGCCTCGCATCTCCATCCTGCTGGTTCCTTACCTGGAAAGGTCGAGCGAAAAGCGCGCTGTGAAAGCGTTGCCCAAGCCGCCCTCCACCGGCAAGAAGAAGGCGGCCATCACTGTGAAGGCTGAGAAGTCATCTGACTTTGTGGTGGGCGAGCGGCCGGCGCAGGGCAAGCAGTCGTGGACCAGCGAAGTGGCGTTTGAAAACGAGACCGTGCTGGTGTTTGCTCTGAAAGAGCAGGACGTTGCCGAGTATCATTACCGCTTGTATCGCCGTTTGGCTTCGCTGATTGCGGATAAGTGGGCGGCGGAAGCGGCCGAGGCGTATAAGGGGCTGCTGCGCGAAGAGCTGCAGAATCGCGTGCATGGCGAAGTGGATGATGAAAGCTGGAAGGCGAAACAGAACCTGCTGCGGCGGCAGAAGGATAGCAGCCGCGAGGGACCGGCGTTGGCTGAGTATATTCGGCAGTCGTTCATTGATACGTTGACGTTGTATTTGCATGGGATTTGCTGCGACATTGATGTGGAGACGGGGCCGCGGCAGTTGCCGAGCAGGTATTTGCGGAAGCGGTTGTTGTTGTTGAAGAGTTTGTATCCGGCGCCGGTTGGGTATTCGGTGTTTCCGGAAGATTCGGAAGCGAAGAAGAACTAGTGGCCTATGCCGCGCACATCGGAAATTAAGATCACCAAAGACCTTTAGGATCTGTACGAGCGGGAGCGGCGTCTCGACACCGACCCGGATGCACCGACGCTCTCACCGGAGATGTGGGAGAAAGCCGTTGTTGGCAAGTTCTATCAGCCGATCAAAACCCAGGTGTCCGTCTGCATAGACAACGAAGTCCTCGCTTGGCTGGAGGCTTAAGGCGACGGGCACTTCACTCGCATCAACGATATTCTACGGCACGCGATGCTTGCCGAACGGAAGGACTGAGCCACCGCGCGTTGTGGCGATGTAAGCGAAGAGGAACTGCCCATTTGAGGGGTGCACTCGAAAGAGAGTAGCCTGGTTGTCGATGAGCTTTTCGCGTCTCCTCGAAATAATACACGGCACGACGCCGATAGCCGATTGGGCTAAAGCCAATAAAACTGCCTTCGAGGATTTATTCGGCGAACGTTATAAGAAGGGTGCCGAGAAGGCGATCAAGCTTCGGGCGCCGGAGATGGCTCCTCCTGGTGTACCCTTCGCCGCTTACATCTCTTTTAATAACCCTGACTCCGGCGCTTACGGAGGGTTATCTTTTGTTATTTTCCCGATTCAAGATGGGCCATGCCTGATCGGATTGGTTGTGGGCACGCAAGGCTTGGCCGATGATGCGGCCGTACTCGGACGTCCGGGGCATGCGCGAAAGACTCGAACCATTTGTGCCTGGTTGAATGACGCCTATGGGAAGGGCAGCATGGTCGCCTGGGCCAAGCACGATCCAACTCGGATCGACGTTGATATTCCCCGCGAAATCACCAACCACTGGGGCGCTTACGAGAGCATTTTCGAGCGCTATGGCAAAGTCATCTATGCAGCCTTTTGTCCCACCGACGATCCACGGGCAACCGAAGCCGCCCTGACCGCTTTTCTTGATCTTCTTTTCGAGGAACGAGGGTTTCAGCCTGTAGCGGGACATAAAAAGTCTGCGGAATCGGTGCAGGCCTCGTGGTTTAAGTATCTGCTGCCGCCGATCGAGCAGAAACAAGTGGAGGATTTACTCCAGCGCCGACGCTTTGTGATCATTCAGGGACCTCCTGGAACCGGCAAGACAAGAATCGCTCGGCAGATTTTGAGCGAAGCCTACAAGGACCGTGGCCGTACCATCCAGTTCCACCCGAATACCACTTACGAAACTTTCATTGGCGGCCTGGCGCCTGTCGATTCGCATGAAGCTTTGGGACTTCGCTTCAAGCCCGTACCCGGCCAGCTTATGGAAGCTGCTGCTCAGGCGCAGCGCGATCCATCCCGCAATTACCTGTTGCACATCGACGAAGTCAACCGTGCCGATCTGAGTAAGATTCTGGGCGAAGCTATTTACCTCTTGGAACCAACTGACCCGGATCGGCGGATTAGTCTTCCGTACGATTTCGGCGAACCCTTTCATCGCGATCTGCAGTTGCCGCAGAACCTTCACATCCTGGGAACCATGAACAGTTCCGACCGCAGCATAGCCATTGTTGACGTGGCGGTGCGACGGCGCTTCGCATTCCTCACCCTCATGCCGCAGTTCAGCGTTGTAGAGGAGTTGGCATGCCAGACGATGAAGGATCAGTTTAGAGAACTGGTCAGTATTTTCGTTGAACATGCGCCGGACGATGCCTTCGCGCTAATGCCGGGGCACTCTTACTTTCTGGAGGATAACGAAGCTCATGCGAAGGAAAATCTGCAGGTCAATCTAGTTCCTTTGCTTGAAGAATATCTGGCGCAAGGCTACGTTGGCGGGTTTGCGGAGCCCATCCGCGCCTATCTGCAAAGAATTGCGGCTCTCTAATGCCTCCGCGCCGTTATTCGCTGCCACGTGTCGCGCCCGCGAGCGAGATCTGCCTGGAGTTGCAGGATCATTCGAGCGTCCGCCGATCGGCGACCAGGTTCTTTGAACTGCCCAAGGATCGTTACTCTACTGGGAAAGCTGGAACTCTGGTCGAGCAATTCATCAACTTAAATCGGCCATTGACCACGCTACTCGACGTGCGCTTAGATCGCACCTACGATGGAAATGACGTCGAACTCATTATCAGTTCAGGCAGCGCAGTGGGGGCTATTCCGCTGGTCTCGCCCTCAACTGCTAAGTACGACTACGGCCTCGTCATCCAGCCCCGATTTCCTTGGCCAGGTCTTGGGCCGATGTTGGGCGAGATGGGCTGGCGCATTACACCATCACTGTTAAAACTGCCTCTGCTTCACCGATCGGAGCGCCGGGTTCCGCCATGGGTGCTTTCGTCGATAATTCTGGTCCGCCTTTCCGCTTTATTGAATTCCCTTACTCGCAAATTCGAATTGGTTAATGAAGACCGGAGTTCGCCACGGGGCCGCATCGATTGGGGACAGTACGCTCGTCGCTCGCTGCCCGCGGGCAGGTTCTTGTCGCTCCCTTGCACTTACCCGGAATTGGAAGAGGACCGCCTCATAAAGGGCGCTATCCGCTACACCGTCGAGCGTCACCTTCGCTCGCTTGAAACTCAAAAAGAAAATGGCGCTTTTGTCTGGCAACTGATCGAACTTGCGCAACGCTTGCTGATTAAAGTTCAATTGGCTCCGGTATACGTGCCGACTCCGAACCTGCTGCAGACGTGGATGCGGCGTCCCATGCGCAGTAACAACTTCGTGGACGGCTTACAGGCTATTGAGTGGACCGTGGAAGAACGCGGACTGGCGGGTTTGAGCGATTTGCAAGGACTGCCGTGGCGGATGTCCATGGATGAGTTTTTCGAAGCGTGGGTGGAGACGGTGTTCGCATCCGTTGCGCGCAGCACGGGAGCACAAATTAAGACCGGGCGCCAGAGCCAGACTACGCGACCTATAGAATGGCAGCCGTCTTATCTTGGCTCGCAGAAATCGCTGAAGCCTGATATCTGGCTGGAGTGGGAATCCACCACGCTCATTGTCGACGCCAAGTATAAACGCCATTGGGAAGAGTTAAGCCGACATTCCTGGTCACAGGTAGAGGAAGAATTGCGCGAGCGTCACCGGAATGATCTTTTCCAGGTTCTTGCTTATGCAAATCTGGCGCAGACGCCGAATGTTATTGCTTGTCTGGTTTATCCTTGTACCGCCGAAACATGGCAGGACTTAAAAGCGGGAGAGCGGTTGGTGCACAAGGCCAGTTTTTCTGCGGGCACGCGCGCTGTGCATCTTTGGTTGACCGCGGTACCGATGTCGGCGAATGCGGACCTGGTTGCGCGAGAGATGTCAGAGAGCGTTAGAAAGGTTCTGGCTGCTTGAGAGCCGGCTAAAATGCGGGAGTGAAATTCAGACCCGTTTTTCCAGTAGTCGAAGTGGACAATGCAATGCGCGCCCAGTGGGCAAAGGACGTCGTTACCTGTTACGCGGTCGCACACAGGACTGAGTGCGATCAACAGACGCTATCAGACTTACTCAACAACCTCTTGCACTTGGCGGCTAGACAGAAAGATATAGATTTTGTGGCTGCTCTGACGCTTGCCAAAATGCACTTTCGAGACGAGTACCTGGAAGAACTTGCTGATGCGGCCGCTGACGGTTTGTAGTAATGCCTGAGTTCCGCCTCTCACGGCACAGACACAGAGATTGTCGTGGTGTTGGTAATTCCGCCGCTTACCGCGGTTATAGTCACCAGGCCACTTTCCGGAACGCGGGGACCGATGGTGATTGTAGCTTGAGCCGTGGCAGTTAGAGCGGGTACGCTGCCGTCGGTCACTTGCAGCGTGGCGGTGGAGGTGCCCATGGCTGTTGGAGCGCCGATGAAGTTGACCACCGCGTTCCCGGAGGTCGAGGAAGCAAAGTAAACAGCGAGTGACAAACCCGGCGGCAGAGTCCCGGCGATGACCGAAGCGGTAACTGGAGCGTTGCCACCACTGGAGACACAACCACCCGTAAATTGAAAGTCCAGATAACCTGTCAGCGCCGGACAAGTTAGCGTAAATGGCTGTATCGCCTGAACCACGAAAGCCGACTCGGTAAGGGTGGCGGTCGCGGCTGGGCTGCTGCTATCCGTGACTTTGAAAACGAACGAACTGGTGCCAGCTACGGTCGGCGTTCCCGACACGACGCCGGTGGAACTGTTGAGCGTCAGACCGGCTGGCAGCGCGCCGCTGGCTATGGAATAGGTATATGGCGGGTTCCCAAAGTTACCCGTGCATCTGCCGGAGTTGGCATACGGCTTGTTAACGGATGCCGGCCCCAAATTACAAGTGAGGGTTAGTTGCCCCGCAGCGACGGTAATGCTCTGGTTCAGCTGAATAACCTGTGGAGGTGAGCCACTATCGGCGGCCCTCACCGTGAATGACGATGTCCCAGGCGTGGCTGGTAAGCCGCCAAAAGCCCCAGCAGCGCCAATCGACAGGCCTAAAGGCAAGGCCCCCGCGCTGATAGAGAAGCTGGCTGGAGGCGAGCCGCCGGTGGTGGAGCAGCCGCCGGTGTAGTAGCTTCCGGTTGTACCGGATGGCAAACTGCAAGACATCGTCAGCGGGCTGGCGGTTACGGCGAAGTTATTGACAGCGAAGGCTGCAGACTGGTTATCCGAGGTCGAATCATATACCGAAACCACGAAGCTCACGGTACTCGCGAACATGGGCGTTCCCGAAATGACTCCGGTTCCCGAGGATAGAGACAGACCAAATGGCAGAGCGCCAGAGGTAAGGCGGTACGATAAGGAGCCGATCCCGCCGGTACCCATGCAAGAGCCCGTATATTGGTTGCCGACAGAAGCTGGCGGCAACTGACAGGAAATGCTCAAGGTGGGTGCAACAACCGTAAGTGCCGCCGCCACTGTAGCGGTTTGCGGCGGAGTCCCACTATCAGTGACACCCATGGTGAACTGGTACGTCTCAAGAGCATAACTCTCGGAGCCGGTGATGGCCCCGGTTGAGGTGTTAAGAGTTAGACCCGGGGGAACAGCGCCCTTATAGGTATAGGGAGCGGTTCCACCGCTGGCGGTACAACTCCCGGTATAGGCAGTTCCATAAATTGCATTGGGCAAATTGCAGGTTAACGACAGTGCCGGCACTGTTGGAGCAGAGATTGTAGACGTGGAACCTGTGCCGCCGCAACTGAGCGAACCAACGCCAATGACCAATAGGGAGGCGCAGGCGAAAGCGTATAAAGAGGACTGGTAAAGAGGCCGATGGCGCGTGGCGTAAAGCGCTGCTGTGAGAACAAGAATCGCCAGCACCAGCAGCATCCAATTCCGGTTCACCGGCGGCAACGATATCCGCCGCTTCCACCAGGGCGTTTTAGCGGTAGCGGCAGCCGTGATGGTCACGGTTGTGCTGCCGCCTGCGCTCACCGAACCGCTGGGCACTGAACACGTCACATCAATCAAGCTGCCTGCCACAGAACAACTGACGGTCACCTGTCCTTGGAAATTGTTCTGCGGCACTACCGACACTGTGGCTGTGGCAGAACTTCCCGGCTGAATGGTTAGCGAGTTAGTGCTGGGAGAAAGGCTGAAATCGCCGAACCATTGTTGCGCGAAGTTGAATGCATCCACCGAACCGAGCCCGCTTGCCTGGTCGTAGCCCGGTCCCGCGGCATATCCGATGTATGTGTTGCCTGTGCAATCCGGGGTGCCTGCTTGACAGTTCTGTTTGTTACTACCTTGGGTGATGTCGTGAAACGCATTGGGGGAAATTTGCGCCAGAGAGTAGAGGTTGGTGTTGATATTTCCCAGCCGGTTGTTGCCGTTCTTCTGGACAACTAACGCCAGCAAACCGGCAAACGATGGCGTAGATGCAGACGTTCCGCCAATGATCTGAAGATAATGGTTCGCATTTAAAAAACCGTTGGTGCACCAACCAACGCTGCAAATGAGATAGCCATTGTTGTTCGGTGAGGCCGCAAAGGCTAGGTCCGGTACATCACGAGCATTGTCGGCCGGAACGCCCGCACCGGTTTGCCAGCTTGGCTTCGGAAGCACACTGCTGGCGCCTCCGCCGCTTGCCGACTGAAAACCGTCGTTCCAGACCTGCTCAGGAATGTACGACAAGGCCGAACCGCCGAAGCTGTTGTTTGTCGTTCCCCAATAGTTGCCGAGGTAAGACTCAAGCCTTGTGCCGCCGACCGCGGTTACGTACTGAGAGGAAGCAGGGTAGGAAACGGCCAGGCCTTGGGTGGCCGCCTGTTCCATGACATCCTGATCGCACGCCGTCGCGCCTGCGTCGCCGGATGCTACCAGAACCGTGATTCCTTCCGCGCTTGCCTGCTGGAAGATCGCCTCTTCCGACGTGATGAAACCCGCCGGCGCATCCGCTTCGCAGTCTCCATACGAAATGGTCATGATGGGCGCGGCATTGTTGTCGACTACGTAGGCGATGGAATCGAAAACCCCGTTGCCTTGCGTGGCGCTGGCGGTGACAAACAGAATGTTGGCGTTGCGCGCGATTCCGCCAGCCCATTCCAGGTCAAGGTCGGACTCTCCCTCGTCGCCTTGTTGATTCTGAAAGCCCGGATCCACTGAGCCAGGAGGAACAACCACGGTGGGGTCTTTCGCGGGCAATCCGGCGGCTGTCCGAAACGCCCGCAGATCGCTGAGTTGGACATCGCTCTGGCCAACGACAGCAATGGTCACGGAACTGCCATCGAGACCCGCGCCGTAGAGAGGCTGAAGATCGTAGATGGTCGCCCAGTCGTCAGGAGCAAGGTAGTTCGCGCCAGATGCAGATGTAAATTGCGGATGTACTGGCTTGGTTTGGGGCTTCATGGCGAAGTTATTCAAGCCGCCGATGCTCTGGACGACTCCAGCCAAGCCTTTGGGCAATTGCGGATCGGCCGCGTTGGCGAAGTACGTTTGCCCATGCCAGGAGTAGTTGCGCATAGAGAGGTGAAAGGCCGATTCGGCCTGCCCTGCGGTGCCTGAGAAGTTGATCCACATGCCGCTACGAGCGACACGAACCTCGCTGAACCCTTTTTCTTCGAGCCACGCTACGATGGGCGCGAGGTCTGCCGGTGTTGGCCCAAAGCGGGCCGCATACTGTTCGGGTGTCAGGAACTTGTGATATTGCGGCGAGCGTCTGTCCTGCTGCGCGATCAGCAATTGCGCCAGATCCGATTGCTGCGCCTGCGTCATGCTGAGGTGCAGTGACATGCGGGGCATCCTACGGGAAGCGCGCATAGGTCCTTCCTCATGGACCAAGCCTCGCTCGACTGCGGGACGCGTGTTTCCCTTGAGTGCGAACGTCTGGCTCTCGTCCAGGCGCTCTGGCACTCGCTGCGCTGAAAGCGGCGTGCTAAGGCAAATGAAACAGGAAAGAAAAGCTAAGAAACAACAGTTGGCACGTGGGCTCAAACGCATACATTGCTGCGGAACACTTTATCGTAGTCGAAGCAGACAGTGATTGAGAATTGCCCGCGCTAGAAGGCGGGATATTGGGATGCTGGGAGAAGTGCGGGGTCAGTTGTGACAGAATCTCGGCATGCGACGTCCGTTACTTTCCTGCGGAATCTTGTTTGGTGCTGCCAGCTTGCTTGCCCAAACCTGGAAGCTGCCGCCCTCCGCGCCCCTTAAAGAAAGCGGCCCCCGAACCTACCGCTTCACCGTGGTCTACAACACGGCTAATCGCATTGGTGAAATCGTTCAACGCCAGCGTTTGACCGGCGAGTACACGCGTGGACTTGGCGACCGGCAGGTGAGCTGGAAAAACGTGATGCAGGCCGAAGCGGATGGCGCCAGTGCACCGTTCGGTACCGATCAGCGCCGCGACTTCATGGAAGGGTTCCGCTATCGCGACGACTTGGCCGGCACCATGAAGCCCGATTTCTTTAAAGTCTTTCCGCCTTCTGCGGTGTTTGAGCGCAACCTGATTTGGGATACCGGCATGATTGAAGATTTCGGCCAGAACTATTTCGATCATCTCGAGTTGAACAAGCCTTATAAAGTTGCGGCGGACCAAAGTTTGAAGATGCAATCGGTAGGAACTTTCAATAATCACAACGTCACACTTACCTGGCTCGGAAACTCGAAGAGGAATGGTCAGGACTGTGCGCTGATTCAGTATCAGGCCTTCTTCAATCCGCTCGAGATCAGCAACGCTGGCATGAACATGAAAGCGCGAAGCGATTATTGGGGCGACATCTGGGTCTCCCTTGCCACGCGGCAGATTGAATACGCCACGCTTTATGAGAACGTGGCCGGCGAGATGAAAATTACCGGCCAGGATGCTCCGCAACCCATCAACGTCTTTCGCATGGGTACGTTTGAACCAATGCTACGCTGAAGTTTTGCCTAAAAAATGACCCCGACCTCAGACCTGCTGCGCACACCGCTCTTCGACACGCACGTCGCGTCGCGGGCAAAGATGGTTGATTTTGGCGGCTGGAACATGCCCGTCCAATATTCCGGCATTGTTGAGGAACATAACGCCGTGCGCACTGGTGTCGGCTTGTTCGATGTCAGCCACATGGGCGAAATTATTATTCGCGGCCCCGAATCCGCCAAGCTGGTCGAATATGTCTCTACCAACAAGGCCGCTAACCTGAAAGTGGGTCAAGCCCACTACTCCGCGCTGCTGTACGAGCACGGCGGTATTGTGGACGACATTCTGGTTCATAAGGTAAGCGACACGGAATGGTTTCTGTGCGTCAACGCCTCGAACCAGGAAAAAGATTTTGAGCACATCAAAAAGAACAACAACTTCGACGCCGAAGTTGATTTCGCCAGTCCGCGCTTTGCCCAGATCGCCATCCAGGGCCCCAAAGCTCGCGCTACCCTGCAAAAGCTGACCAAGACCGATCTCGGCGCCATCAAATACTATTGGTTTGCCGACGGCGAAGTCAGCGGCACGCAAGCCCGCATCGCGCATACGGGTTACACGGGAGAAGATGGCTTTGAAATTTACATTGCGCCTGATCAAGCCGCGCGCCTGTGGCGGGAACTGCTGGACGCGGGAGCGGAGTTCGGCGTGAAACCTGCCGGCCTTGGCGCGCGCAACACGCTGCGGCTGGAAGCAAAGATGGCGCTGTATGGGCATGAGCTGACGGCGTCTATCAATCCGCTGGAAGCCGATCTCGCCTGGATCGTCAAGTTCGACAGGGGCGATTTCGTTGGCCGCGCCGCGCTTGAAAAATCGTTGTCGCAAGGTCTTACGCGCAAGCTGGTCGGCTTTGAAATGACCGAGCGCGGCATCGGCCGCGATGGTTATGAGGTCTGGGTAGATGGCGCGGCGGCCGGTTGGGTTACCAGCGGCGGTCCTTCGCCCACGCTTAATAAGAACATCGGCTTATGTTTTCTGCCCATCGACAAAGCCGAACCCGGCCTGCCCATTCAAATTCAAATTCGCAACGCCCCTGTTGCCGCGGTCACCGTACCGACACCCTTCTATAAGAGGCCCAAAGCATGACTTATCCAGCAAATCTGAAATACACCAAGGAGCATGAGTGGGTGAGCGCCGACGGCGACCAAGGCACTATCGGCATCACTTATCACGCACAGAGTGAGCTTGGCGACATCGTATTCGTCGACCTGCCCAAAGCCGGCGTCACGCTGACGAAGGGGCAGACCTTAGGCTCGGTCGAATCAGTCAAAGCCGTCTCCGACATTTATGCCCCGGTCTCCGGCGAGGTCATTGAAAGCAATACGTTGCTGGCCACCAGTCCCGAAAAACTGAATGAAGATCCGCATGGCGACGCGTGGCTGGTGAAGTTGAAACTCTCGGTTCCGGCAGAAATTAACGATCTTATGACCGCTGCCGACTATCAAACTTACGTAGGCTCCGAATAGATTGCGATATTTACCTAAGTCAGATTCTGAGCGTCGCGAGATGCTCACCACCATCGGTCTGCGCAGCGATGAAGAACTTGTCTCCTACCTGCCGGAGGACGTGCGCTTCAAGCGTCAACTCGCCATTGAAGATGGCAAGAGCGAGTACGAAATTGTTGACCATTTCAAGCGGCTGGCGGCCAATACCCTCAGCGACTATCCCAGTTTTCTGGGCGCTGGCGTCTATCGCCACTTTCGCCCCGTGCTGGTGGACACGATTGTTTCGCGTGGTGAATTTCTAACCTCCTATACTCCCTATCAGGCCGAAATTTCTCAGGGCACCTTAACCAGCATTTTCGAATTTCAAACGATGGTCTGTCAGTTGACCGGCATGGAAGTTGCGAATGCGTCCATGTACGATGGTTCGTCGGCCGTTCCGGAAGCGGCCATGATGGCCGTGCGCGTCACCAGGCGCGACAAGGTTCTGATAGCGAAGACAGTTCATCCTGAATACCGCCAGGTGCTGGCTACGTACACCAAGCATCAGGGCATTCCCGTTGAAGAGATTGCGTACACGAAAGACGGGCTGGTTGACATCGACAACTTGCGTGCACAGCTTGACGGCACAGTCGCGGCGGTGATTCTGCAAACGCCTAACTTCTTCGGTCTCATCGAACAAGTGAAAGAGATTGCGCCCATCGTCCGCGGCAAAGGCGCGCTGCTTGTCGTCGTCTTTACCGAAGCTGTGGCGCTCGGCCTGATGGAACCGCCGCGGGAAGCGGATATCGTCGTAGGCGAACTCCAAAGCTTCGCCATCTCACCCAGCTACGGCGGACCTTATGTAGGCATCATCGCCACGCGCGAGCAATACATCCGGCAAATCCCCGGCCGGTTGGTTGGTGAAACGCTAGACGCCAATGGCCATCGGGCATTCTGCCTGACGCTGGCTACGCGCGAGCAGCATATTCGCCGCGAAAAAGCCACTTCCAACATCTGCACCAATCAAGCTTTGCTGGCGCTGATGGCGACGGTTTTCATGACCGTCTACGGCAAGGAAGGCCTGCGCGAACTGGCTGAGCAGAACCTTGCCAAAGCCCATTACCTGGCGGCGAAACTCCCGCTCACCTTTAATGGACCGTTTTTCAATGAGTTCGTGGTGAGCACCAACGGGAAGTCGCCCGACCAGATCAATAATGACTTGCTTCAGAAGAAGATTGTTGGCGGTCTGCCGCTTGGGAGGTTTTATCCGGAACTCAGCGGAAGCATGCTGCTGTGCGCCACTGAGATGAATAAGCGCGAAGAGATGGACACGGTAGCCGCGGCCTTCGGAAGGCATTAACGATGAACAAGAAAATTTCCCGACACATCGTCCAGAATGAACCGCTGCTGTTTGAGCAAAGCTCCAGCGGCAAGCGCGGTTACCAGTTGCCACCGCTGGATGTTCCGCCGGTTGACGCCGAACAGGCGCTGGGCAAGGGCCACGTGCGCGAAGACATTGAAGACTTCCCGGAAGTAAGCGAGTTCGAAGCGCTGCGGCATTTCACTCGTCTTTCGACCTGGAACTACGCCATCGATCTTGGTTTGTATCCGCTTGGCTCCTGCACCATGAAATACAACCCGCGCGTGAACGAACTTGTCGCGCGTACCGAGGGGTTGGCCTGGGCGCATCCCTATCAGCCCGATTCTGCCTCGCAGGGCTGTATGGAAGTTATCGCGCAACTGGAAGCCGCGCTGGCTGAGATCACCGGCATGGACGCGGTCACGCTGCAACCAGCGGCGGGCGCGCATGGCGAGTTTACCGGCATTCTGATGATTCGCGCGCTGCTGGAATCGCGGGGCAATCCGCGCAAAAAGATTCTGGTTCCCGATTCTGCCCATGGCACGAATCCGGCTACCGCGATGATGGTGGGCTACTCGGTCGAAAACATCAAATCGAACGATCGCGGCATGGTGGAACTATCGTCGCTCGAAAAAGCGCTGGATGAAAACACCGCAGGCATGATGATTACCAACCCCAATACGGTTGGCGTGTTCGAAGAGAACATTCAGAAAATTTGCGCCATGCTCCATGACAAAGGCGCCATGGTTTACATGGATGGCGCGAACATGAACGCNNGACTTCGGCATCGACGTCATGCACCTCAATCTGCATAAAACATTTTCTACCCCGCATGGCGGCGGTGGTCCTGGAGCCGGTGCTGTGGCCGTAGCGAAAGTTCTGACGCCGTTTCTTCCGGGCCCGCGCTTGAAAAAAGAGGGCGACCAGTGGCGCTGGAATTATGACCTGCCGCAATCTATCGGCCGCGTCCGTGCGTTCCACGGAAACTTCGGAGTGCTGATTCGCGCGCTGGCCTACATCATGGCCCA
>PLRJ01000129.1 GCA_003163855.1 Bryobacterales bacterium
CACATTTTGTTTTACACCCTCGTTTTCCCAAGACGATTTTTCACGAACGCTAATTATGCCGCGACGATAAATTCATTTTGTCGAGAAACATATATAGCGGCAGCGCGACCGCCGCATTGAAGCCGCCGTGAATCAAAGTTTCCTGCGGATCGAAAGGCACCAACTGTCCCAGCAGCGCGCGCCGCATCACCCAATAAAGAAAGGCATGGAAGACGTAAAAGAAAAAACATAGAATCAGCCGGATCACCGGATTCTCTACGTTGAAGCGCATGCTGACCGAGGCGGCAAAATAACCTACCAGCGTTTTGGTGATGCCGTACATGCCGATGGGCAGGTTTTCGGGCGCTAGCGAATCCTCCGCAATGCCGACGAAAGCTCCGAAGGTGAGCGCGGCTATCTGGTTTGGGAATACCAGGCCGAAATAGACGGTCAATAGCAGCGGAAGTTCGAGCCATTCGACGCTTGGAATCCAACGCGGCAGATAGAACTTGGAAATGATGGCCAGCAGGGTGAGTATCAGCAGCCCAACAACCTGAAAGCGCCCGAACCAACTGGACGACCTTGTGCGCCGGCCTAAAAGCTGATCGCTACTCTCGTTCATTGCCGCGGCGGTGGTGCCTGTTCTGTGGTGGTGGGCGCTTTGCGCCTTGGTGCGCCTAAAGGAAGTTCCACTTCAGGGTTAGCGGGGGCAGGCTTCGCTGCCGCCTTTGAAGGCGCGCCCAGAACCGTCGTGACGGCGGCGGCGGGGGCTGCGGCAGGCGCCGGTGGTGGAACTGGCTTCACGTTGAAGTTCGGCACGTTTGAACCAATCGCGCCGTAGACGTGACCCTCGTCCTTGCCGACGGCTTCATATTTCTGGACAATCTTGTCCGCTTCGGTCTGCACTTGTTCAGCGGAGCTCCCCTGGTTCGCCTTTTCATCGGGCGGCGGCGGCAGGCTCTTGGATGTTGTGTTCTCACTCGGCGAAGGTCCGGCGGGTATCTCCTGATGTACGCCATCCAGCACTACCAGCACCTCTTCCGCTCCTCCCGGAGCACCGGTGAGGGCTATCTTGACGTCACGCATGCCTTGGCCCAGGCCGAGGGATGTAACGGTGCCCACCGGAAAGCCGCGTGGAAAAACACGGTCTTCGCCGGACGTGTAAAACCACTCGCCCATATCCAGCTTGTCTTCCGCCTGAATCTGCTCGACAACGCAGTGGCCGCTGCCGCAATCGAGCACGCCATGAATATGATTCTTCTGCGACTCAACGCCCACTTTAAACGTGGCATCCGTCACGAGCAGAACCTGCGCTACCAGCGGATAGACCGCCACTACTTTGCCGACAATGCCGTCGGGGGTTACCACTGCCATACCCTTTTGCACGCCGCTGGTGGATCCTCTATCGATGAAAACCGCCTTGGCGGTTGCTACCGTACTGTTGCCAATCACGCGCGCCGCCACCGTCTTCGATGGCGTCTGTTCCTGAAACAACGTCAGCACGCGCGCATGCTCGGCTGTCGCAATCTGGTTGCGGTAGTAGATGTTATCCATCCGCAGTTTATCGTTCTCGGCCTTCAGCTTGCGGTTTTGTTCGCGCACGTCCAGCAGAATGAAGTAGTCGTGCAGGAAACCGGTGGTGTTGTGCCTTACGGCTTCCACTATGCCCGCCATAGGCGTTACGGCGCTGACCGCCCAGACGCGGATTAAACGATCGTCGCTATTGGTTCTTACCTGATAAGCGAGAAACAGCAGTTGGGCCACCACAACTATCAACAGAACCGTCAGGTTGCGATAGCGGGTAAGTATCGTTTCCATACAAACTACTCAATCGCGATCCTTCTTAATAGTTTGAAGTCGGTCAACATCTTGCCGGTGCCAAGCACGACGGATGCCAGCGGATCTTCCGCAATGGAAACCGGCAAACCCGTCTCCTCGCGAATGCGCCTGTCTAAATTCTTAATCAAGGCGCCGCCCCCGGTCAAAACAATTCCGCGGTCGCTGATGTCGGCGCTCAACTCAGGCGGCGTACGTTCCAGCGCTACGCGGATGGCATTGAGAATGGTGGAGATACACTCGGATAGAGCTTCGCGAATCTCGCTGTCCTCAATGGTGACGGTCTTGGGCACGCCCTCAATCAGGTTGCGTCCTTTAATCTCCATCGTCAGCGGGCGGTCCAGAGGATAGGCTGAGCCGATGGTGATTTTTATCTGCTCGGCTGTGCGCTCGCCAATCAACAGGTTGTACTTGCGCTTCAGGTAATTCATGATGGCGTCGTCCATCTCGTTACCCGCCACTCGCACCGAGCGCGAGTACACAATGCCCGAAAGAGAAATCACCGCGACATCGGTGGTGCCGCCGCCGATGTCCACCACCATGTTGCCCGAAGGCTCGGTAATGGGCAGTCCCGCGCCGATGGCCGCCACCATCGCCTGTTCCACAAGGTGCACTTCGCTCGCTTTGGCGCGGTAGGCCGACTCGCTAACGGCGCGCTTTTCCACCTGGGTAATCTCGCTGGGAACGCCGATCACGATGCGTGGATGGACCAGCATTTTACGGCCGTGCGCCTTTAGAATGAAGTAGTTCAGCATACGCTCGGTCACCTTGAAATCGGCGATGACGCCGTCTTTCATCGGCCGGATAGCGACGATGTTGCCGGGCGTGCGCCCGACCATTTCCTTAGCTTCTTTTCCTACCGCTTCAATTTCTCCAGTATTCTTGTTGATGGCCACGATTGACGGTTCGTTAACGACAATGCCTTTTCCTTTGGCGAATACCAATGTGTTCGCCGTTCCAAGATCAATGGCTAAATCGGACGAAATAAGACTGAATACTGACCTAAAATTCATGTAGATGCGGCTATGTTAACGATGCGAATAAACTCCGAGGGTAGCATAGGGGTACAGCTTAAGCTACGACGCGACTAAAGCTAATAGTTTCAGATGTTTCCGATTTTTCTCACCTTTATCGAATCGCCGCCAAGGCAGACTAAATGAGCCCCTCCTTCACCCGCCGACACCTGTTTACCGCCTCCGCCGCGCTGGCTTTTTCCGGTTGTAACCGCAACAAAGGAACCGGGTATTTCGGCTACGCCCTGGTCGCCAACCAGGGCGATCGGTCTGTTTCTGCCGTCGACCTTACTGCCTTTCGCCTGGCCAAAACGATCGCTCTGCGATCGGCCCCTACTGCTGTAGTTGCGGCAAAGCGCGGACGTCATTCCGCCTACGTCCTGACGCCGGACAGTGGAAGCATTCACGTGATCGACGTTAGCCTTTCGCTGTCTGGCTCGCAACGACTCGCCGAAAAAGTGAATGAAATTCGCGTGGGGTCGAGCGGCGAATTCCTGGCGGCCATTTCCGAGCCCTCGCGCGAACTGATCCTGGCTGACGCCGCCACCTTGCGCGTGGTCGCGCGCCACAAGCTGGCCTTTGCACCCAGCGCGATGGATTTATCGCAAAATGGCTACGTTGCAGTGGCGAGTTCCCAGGGTGACGTTTCTCTGCTACGGCTCGAAAGTGGGAACTTCACCCACGCGCAGCTACCTCATTCGCTGGGCGTCATCAGCTTCCGAGCGGATGGGAAACTGCTTCTCGTCGCCAACTTGGAGGGCAAATCCATCATCGCTCTGGACGTCCCGACCCTGCAGGTGGTGGCGGAACTTCCGCTGGCGATGCAGCCGGAAAATCTCTGCTTCAACGCCGATCGCGGCCAGTTGTTTGTCTCGGGCGCGGGCATGGACGGCGTGGCGGTCGTTTTCCCCTTCGATACGCTTGAAGTCGACCAGACTCTGCTGGCGGGCCATGCTCCGGGCCCTATGGCCTGCTCGGCAGCGCCCGCTTACCTGTTTGTCGCCTCCGATGCGGGTCCGTCTGTCTCGGTAATAAACATCTTCACCCGCAAGCAACTCGCGCTGGTGGAAGTGGGTGGTATGCCCACGTTCCTGACCACCACTCCAGACAGCCAGTACGCCCTCATCCTGAGCCAAAGTTCAGGCGACATGGCCGTGATCCATATCCCGGCGATACGTACCGCGTGGACGGCCGGTGCGTATAAGAATGGGAGCGCTCTTTTCACGATGCTCAACGTAGGCAACAAGCCTGTGCATGCGGCCATTGTGCCGCGTCTGGCTTAAGACCGGTCTCTGATCGATGCGGCCCATTCCGCCTTGTCCGGCGGAGGTTTTGGAAAACCTTTTTATTGGACGACGAACTGAACGGTTGTCGAGGCGCTGGCACTCGCGGACGAGCCGTTGATGGTCAGCGTGTAAGTGCCGGCGGTAACGGTTCCCGGCACATAAATGACCAAGGTTGAACTAGTTGCGCTGTTGGTCAAGAATGTGTCGCTCGCACCAGTGGGTAATCCGGTGAGGGAAAGCGAGACCGAGCCACTAAAGCCGCTGGCAGGAGTGATGGTGACCGGCAACGTACCACCCGTTCCGCGCGCTAATGTGAATGAACTGTTGGTTGAGATCGTGAATGCCGCCGCGCCCGGTACGGTCAAGTTGAATGTGCCGATTGTGGTGGTGCCGAGAGTAATCGGGATTGCATAAGTACCCGGCAATATTGTGTTGCTCACGTAGACATCTAACGAGGCGGTGGTGCTGGTGACGAATCCGAATTCAAAGTTGAGGAGTCCGCTGCTACCGCCAAGATTGACAGTGCAGCCGGGAATATTGACGCACGACACGCCGCTTAGTCCTAACGTGGTTGGTGCGGCGCTGAATCCCGAAAGAGACACGGAGAAAGCGTTGTAGTTTCCGTTCGCCAAAGTAGCGGGAGCGACAGTGGCGGTTACCGACGCCGCACTGGTAACCGTGAAGCTTCGCGTTACCGGTGTGGCGGCTCCATAAACGTTGTTGCCAGCCTGCGAAGCGACGATGGTGCAAGTGCCGGCGGCGAGCAACGATGCCGTTGAGCCCGAGACGGTGCAGATAGCGCTAGTGGTGGAAGCGAAGCTAACGCTCAGGCCAGAACTGGCGGTGGCGCTCAATGTCTCGGTTGTGCCGGGTGCCTGGTTGGCAGGAGCGGCGAAGCTGATGGTCTGCGGTTGCGGATTGTTGACTACTATAATCTGTCCGACTGCCGGAGCGGCGGCATAGCTGCTGTTGCCCGCCTGGCTGGCGACCACGCCGCAATTCCCCACGTTAAGAAAGGTCACTACGCTGCCTGAAACGCTGCAATTGCCGTTGGGCACCACGGAGAACGCGACCGGCAGGCCCGAACTGGCGGTGGCGCTGACTGTCAAAGTGCCACCTACAACCTGGGCGGGGATGGGATTGAACGTGATTGTTTGCGACTGCGGAGTGGGC
Organism: Bryobacterales bacterium; assembly: GCA_003163855.1. Taxonomy (GTDB): domain Bacteria; phylum Acidobacteriota; class Terriglobia; order Bryobacterales; family Bryobacteraceae; genus Bog-105. Next base: position 5,288 of record PLRJ01000129.1, read on the forward strand.
GGTGTGGTGGCAGCCACCGAGGCGGCCCCCAGAAGGTTTATAGAGAACACCTTGATGGCCGAATTGGCGGGGAGAGTCACGGAGGCCACGGTCTTGCCAGCGTTCAACGGGAAACTGTAGCCATAGACGTCTGCGGCGAATGCGCTGGGAGCATCGGTGGAGGTGCCGACATTAAACACCCCGGTGGCCAAGGCGATCGACTCGCCGGGCTGGTTGGTAAACGGAGTTGCTTGCGTCCACTGACTGAAGGTTTGGTTAAAAGAGGATGTCGTGCCGTCGGCATAGGTTACAAAAAGGGTGCCTGCGGTGTTGCCGCTGCTGGAGGCGCCTAGCAAGCTAATGGTGTTGAAGTTGCCAGCAGGCAGGGCAATAGTTGTGACGGCAGCGGCGTCGGGCGCGTTGGCCGGTCCAAGGGGAAAGTTAATGGCATTCCAGGTGATGCTTGTTCCGAGTGAGTTCGCCGAGTAGGAGTGGCCGGTTCCATCAAAACCGCCATTGGAGACCTGGGTTCCATTGGTAAAGGCGGCATACACACTATAGGCGGAAGACAGGTTCACGGATGTGGCCGCGAGCGGAACGATGGAGAGCACCTTGATCAAGGAGTTATTCGGCAGCGTGATCGATTGCAGTGTCTTGGCCGGATTGAGTGCAAAGCTGTAGCCATACAAGTTGTAGCTGAAACCAGGATTATAGGTAGATTTGCTGCCGGTGTTGAAGTAGTTCATGGCGAGGGCGAGCGACTCGCCGGGCTGAGTGACTATCGGGTTGGTTTGCGTCCAGTCACTGAAGGTCTGGGTGAAGGAAGTTGTGGTGCCATCACTATAGGTCACCACGAGCGTGCCGCTTTGACTACCGTAGCTGGCGGCGCCCAAAAGGCTCAACACGCTGTATTTGCCGGCGGGCAGTGGGACGGTGGCATTTGCCACGGCGTTCGGAGCATTGGCCGGTCCAAGCGGAAACACGATGCCGTTCCAGGTGACGCTGGTGCCGAGCAAGTCCGCCGAATAGGCATCGCCCGAGCCATCGAAGCCGCCGCTGGCTGGCACGGCGACCCCATTGCTGTAAATGGCCGAGGCGTTGTATGACGGCGTGACAGTCAGTGGCACGTTGAGGGATATGGTGATTGCCGGTGAGCCGCCCGTTCCTGTCAGAGTAATGGTGTAGGCGCCGAGTGCAGCGCTGGAAGTAGCCGTTAGAGTCAGTGTGCAGCCGGAGTTATTTGCGGTCAAGTTGGCCGTTACGCCCGATGGTAATCCGCTTGCCGTCAGGGAGACCGAGGCGGCAAAGCCATTTATCGAAGCGACAGCTATTTGGCTGGAACTGCTGCCACCGGCCTCGACTGTCAAAGCACTGGGAGCGACGGAAAGGTTGAAAGAAACGGCGGAGGTCCCCACCGCTTCATTCGAAGGAGCAGTCTCTCCCGCGAGACCCACGGCGGTGACCTTGTAGTAGTAAGTGACGCCGGAGGCAATAGAAGTGTCTATGAAGGTGCTTCCGCTGACGCCTGGCTGATAGGGAGTAGTGCCTTCAGCTCCGGGGCTGGTTGCGCGATAGATATTGAAACTGGTGGCGATGCCGCTGGATTGCCAATTCAAAACTGCTTGGCCATTTGAGATGTTGGCAGTAAGTCCGCTCACTACCGGAGCATTTTGCAAATATCGATATTGCGGCTCCAGACCGGAATTCGCGATGATGGCTTGGGCATTCGGGTCGAAGGTGGTTTCGAGGTGAGTGTTGGAAACCGTATTGTTGGCGCTGGGAACGGAATTATTGATAAAAATGTTCGTGTTGGTGTAGTTGTTATCGACGAATAAATTTGTCTCCGCGGTGGTGTTCGGTATATACAGCCAGCCTTGATTTGCAATCACGTTATAGGTGATGTCCAGGTATTCCGATCCAGCGTCTGTGTACAGAGCAGTGAGGCCGTTGGAGATGTAGTTATAGGAGATGGAACTGTTCGGCTCCGCTCCAAGGTTATAAATCGATCCGCCGTCGGCGTTTAAGATTTGGTTCGAAGCATTGATGCGGTTGTAGTCTACCCGGTTGTTGCCCGGTGACGTTGAGTTGTTTGTCGTGCCCCAGCCCCAGCCCAGGGTGATGGCGCCGTAGCCGGTGTTGGAGATATCGTTATGAAGCAACTCAAGACCATTCACATAAGCCGCCGAGATGCCCTCGAACTGATAGTACATTTGGTTCGGTAAGCGAACGTAATTGTCTTGCACGGTGTCGTTGGTGCAAACGCCCCACAAGCTGGGCGGGTACAAAACGCTTACGTTGGGATAGGCGTTCTGCTGGTTGCCGACGTTGACTGCGTTGCCGGCCAAATCCACAAAGGAATTTCCGGTAACGGAGGAATTGATGACGTCGTCGGTGAAGCCGACGGCGGTGCCGCTGGAGAGGTGTTGAAACGCGTCGCCTTGAAACACAATCCCGTTGGCGTTCTGCACATCGATACTAGCCTGTGGCGTCTGCGTATCGTTCCACTGAACTCCATACCAGCCCTGGCTGCCCGCATACCGCACCTGCCCTGCCACACTCTGCGTTGCGCCCATGCCCGTGGAGCCGGCCACGTTGTACATCTGCCAGTGATCGTAGGCGAAGGTGAGGCCAATGAATTCGAGGTTGCTGACACGATTGGTATTGGAGGCGCCGTGGATGGTGATGAGGCCCTCGGTTGTGGGAGCGATCACTTGGGCGGTAGCCATATTCTCGCCACGCGAGTAGTAATAGAGCGTACCGGTGACGCGGTTGAAATAGAATTGGCCGGGAGAATTGAGCAGTTCGTAGGCATTCTGCACCTGGAAAGCGCCGCCCGGGTTCAGGCCGGTGGTGAATTGCATGGAAGCGGCCAACGCGCCGTAGGGCTGCTGGAGTTGCAGATCGACGTAATAGCTACTGGTCACCTGGACGCCTCGGACGGAGACGATGGTTGAGTTAAACGTGTAATTCTGAACCAGTTCCAGATCGCCGGGATTGGTGCTCGGATAGAATCCGATGGCAGTGGGACTGAATTGGACGTCATCGGGCAAGACTCCGCTGGCGCCGCCAAGCACCCATGGCTCGGTTCCTTGAACGGTGAATGTTCCGGCGTTGCCAGATCCCTGAATCGGTTGGGGCGACTTGGTCATAAAAGCGCGCACGCCATTCACGAACAGGCTGCGCAGCTTGGTGGTTCGGCTTAAGGGCGCGCTGTAAACGTTCCCGGAAACTAGCGTCCAGCCTTTCACCGGCACGCCGCCGCTGATTACCGGCACCTCGTTGTTATAAGCCTGATAGAAAACGTGGAAGCCATTGGTGCCTGAGTCGGCTGGGCCGAAGGCCAAAGGGGCGGCAAGCGGATAAGTGCCTCCGCGGAGATAGACAATGATGTCTCCGGTCATGCTGGGCGCCAGCGCCCGCACGGCGGTTTGCGCCGCGCCGATGGTCAGGAAGGGCGCGGAAATGCTTCCTGCATTAGCATCGTTGCCGGCGGGCGACACATAGAAAATGGCTTGGGTAGCGGCGGCCATTTGCTGAGCAGTCAGCAGACCTATAGCCAATGCGAGGAATACGCTTGCGTTACGGACGAGCAGAGTTGGTGATTTCATTCAGATCGGAGACAAATGCCAAGGGTCGCAACTCGGCAGACGCTTTGGCAAGAACTAGAGTCAGTAAACGGTATGGTAAGTACTGACAGTCTAGTGCGTCCGACTTCCCCTCTAGGGCCGCCGTTGTTGCCCAGCGACTCATCGTCCGCTAATACCCGTTACTATTCGACAAAGTAACGTATTGTTCGACGAGCCAACTCACCGCTATACTCGGCTTGAATATTTCCGAAACTCAAGCTTGCCGCACTCGACCGTCGCGTCACGAACGAATTGTTCGTGTGGCTGCGGCATTCGCGCCGCCAGTTGAGATGCAGAAAATAAGTTCACTTCGCAATGATTAATTTACGCTTCCCACTTAGCCTTCATCACACTCGCAGCCGAATGGGTCTGCTGGCGGCAGCGGTCGTGTGTGCCGCGATGCCGATTTTTTCCCAAACTACGACTCCACCTGTTCAAGTCTATGTCGGCTACGCCGAGAACGAACGTATCCCGATCTATTTCCCTGATCCCTGGGTGGGAAGCCCCAACACGATCACTCTGGGGACCTATCCAGGGTACGCATGGGACGGAGGAGCCATCCTTCTCTACAACAGCGGAACCACCCCAGTCACCCTTTCCAAGGGAGTGACAGTATCGGGTTTTGCGAGTGGGACTACGTTCCAGCTGTGGGACAGCTACCTTCCTGTAACCATTCAGCCGGGGTGGCGGGTGATCATCGCGCAGAACGCGGCGCTAGACGGGCCCAGCCTCTCCAGTCCTTACGGTACTGCGCCCTGCATAGCAAACGATGATGGTGGAACCCTGTGCTTCAGCAACTTCGACACCAGCGATACACCGACCGGTTCGGCGCCAACGGCGGTCACGCCCGCCATCCATCTAACGTTGAACGGGGTTGCCTACACGTTCACCGATACCGCCCAGGTGCTCAATACCGGTGGCTTCGATTATGGCACCCAGCTCCTTATCAACGAATCGCAGCAGTGGCGCCCTGTGGGCACGACGGGGCCGGATCTGCCCGCTGGGACAGGTGTTCCAGCGCCCCCAATCCCGGCGTTCGACGTTACGACCTATCATTATAATGCTCAGCGAACAGGGGTGAATACGCAGGAATCCGTTCTCACTCCTTCCCAAGTGGGCTCGTCCGCTTTTACCAAGCTCAATACCGTTAACTTCAACGGACATGTCGATGCCCAGGCACTCGTTATCTCGGCTTCCACTTGGTCTTCCTGGGGCTATGCCACCACCTATCCACACGACGTGGTCTACATAGCCACATCCAATAACGATGTGTTCGCCATTGACGGGGTAACGGGAGCGATTTTAAAGCAGCGCAATTTCGGCACGCCGGTGCCGCAGTCGAGTCTGCCGTTGAACTGCGGCAACAACGGCTCTACCGTAGGCATCAGCTCCACTCCAGTCATCGACCCGGCTAATAAAGTGATGTATTTCATCAGCTTCAACTTAGTGTCGAACGCGCCCGTATACTTCGTTCACAAGATCAATTTGCTGGATCTCTCGGATAATGTAGCGGCGACGCCTGTGTCTGCCGAGAGCACGCTGAGTGATGGCAAAACGCAGGTTGCTTTAGTGGCGGCCTACCAGCGGCAGCGTCCGGGACTGCTGCTCTCGGGCGGCAATCTGTACGCCGGGTTCGGCAGCTTCTGCGATGTCGATACGAACATTTCGCGCGGCTGGATCGTCGGCTGGACCGCGGCGAGCCTGAGTCCGCTGCCCTCGGCGGCGCTGATGGACAGCGCAACCAATGCGCAAGTTGGCGCAGGCTTGAGCGGCGTGGCGGGCGGCTACACCATCGATTTCAATTCGTCAATCTGGCAGTCGGGCTTTGCCCTATCGGCCGATTCCGCCGGGAACGTGTATGTCCAGACTGGCAACTCGGACGGCAGCACTGTAGCCAATTTTCCAGACAGTGTAGTGAAAGTGTCCTCCACTCTCGCCAGCGTGGAGGACTATTTCACGCCGCTGAACTTCAAGGCACTCGATCTGGCGGAGATGGAGCGCGGCTCCTCGGGGGTTATGGTGGTGCCCGATCAGCCCAATGGCAACCAATTCGCAGTTGCGCACGGCAAGGACGGCCGGCTGTTTCTGCTGAACCGCAACAATCTTGGCAAGTTGTCCACAACCAGCCAGGACGTGCCGCCATTCGTGACGACGGGTGGTTGCTGGTGCGGTCCCGATTACTTCGTGGGCTCGGATGGCGCCCCGCGCATCGTATCCAACGGCGGCGTCAATGTTCAAACATGGTTCCTGCCAGGCTCCCAGTCCGGCAATCTCACATCGGAAGCAACGGGCGTGTCCTTACCGTCCCCCGGCAACTGGGATCCGGGATTCATGTCTTCGGTCAGCGCGAACGGTACCCAGCCGAATAGTGCCGTCATCTGGTCGGTATCGCGCGCGCAAAACGGACGTATCTTTCTTCAGGCGCTGGACGGCACCGCCGGCGCCGGTTGGACGGGCAGTGCTCAACCGGGTGGTGGCGCGGTAGTGGATAAGGCGGGCAACATCTGGTCGTTCGGCAGCGCGACTCGGACTGCGGGCGAGCACAGTGTCGTTCTGAATGGCACCGTCGTCCCGGGCGCTTACGCGGTGAAGTTGGTGATCGGCAACGATGGCAACGCCTATCAGTTGAACGCTTTTAACCAATGGTGGGTGCCGAGCGGATCCAGCTTTACACAATTGAGTGCGGCCCCCAAAGCGCGGCCCGCATCGTTAACCGGCACAACCATAACGCCCGCCAGCGGTGGCGCGGTTACCGACATCACCGGCAACGTTTGGAGCTTCGGCCCCAATACGCGTAACCCAGGCGAGTACAGCGTCCTGGTCAACGGAGTACCAACCATCGCATTCGCGCTGAAAGTCGTCATCGACACTAACGGGAAAGCCTGGCACTACAACTATTACGGCCAATGGTTCACCGGAGACGGTATGAACTGGACTGAGCAGTCGGGTCCACCATCGTTGTTACTAAAATCGTGGATTGGAGATACCATCTCCGCCAGCACTGGTGGGTCGCTGACCGATAGCGCCGGCAACGTTTGGTCTTTTGGTAACATCTCGCGCAATCCGGGTGAGAACAATGTGCTGCTGAACGGCAAACCGACAAATGGCGCTTTTGCGGTGAGGCTCTTCATCGGGACGAACGGAGCGGTGTGGCAATTCAATTACTATGCGCAGTGGTGGACGGGTGACGGCACCAATTGGACTATGGCGTCGTCTACACCAAACTTCTTCACACCAAGGATTGGCTCATGGGCTACACCCGCGGCATCCGGCGAGTTGCGCGAACTGCAACTGGTGGATACCGGTGCCTGGACCGTCACCAGCAATGCCAATGTGGTTCCGGTGGTTGCCAATGGCCGGGTCTACGTTCCTAGCGACAACGCGTTGACGATATGGGGAATCGAGTAGTCCGGAGCGGCCGGACTATTCGAGCGCAAATAGATGGGAATCGCGCGAACGCGCACAGTTCAAGATCGACATGGCCCAGTAGGAATGGATGGCGCCGGCGCGCGCCGATTGCTGAACAACGCTATACTCAGATTGGCTCATGTAATCCTTCTGAGCCGTCCGAGCGCCGCTACTTAAGACCGGTGCCCGAATTCTACCCTCATACTTAAAGGTGCTGGCCCGCAGTGCCGATGAATTCGGAGCTTGTATGTCTTTTCGTAGTGGCGATCGCGCGCGTGCCGACAAAGTGAACAGAAAAAGGCGTCTACGCCGCAGCCAGATCAGAATCCTGCGCCGCTTATCCGCGCCGGTGCCAACGGCCCCGCCGGCGGCGGCTTAATGCGGCAATTCGCTAAACGGATCGGCCTTCACATTCCAGACGCCTCTTAGCGGATTGTCGGTATCCGTCATCACGAAATTTGCCGCCGTCAGCACTAGCGCGGCGACGCACACGCACACCAATCCCGCAAGCGCCTGATTAAACGGATAAACGAAAATCAGCACCAGCAGGACCGCGGCAATCAGCTTCACCAAACCTGAGAGCGTGGGCGGCATCCGGGTCAGACTCTTGGCCACGCGCTCGTCCCGTGCCCGCGAGGCGGTTCGCAGTGTCTCAAGCAAATGATCGCGCAGCGACGCCTCAACTTCAGTTTTAGGAGCCGCCGCGACAACTGCTGTCTGCAAACGCGTAAAAGCCTCGGCCGTCTGGTTGTCCCTGCGCCCTTCACCCAACTCCGGCCACTCGTAATTTAGAACCTTCTGTGAATAAGCGAAGATCGCTTTCCGAATTGCCGCACGTGAATCGTCATTCAAGAATGCGCTGAAACGAAGCAGTTCGCGCAGCGAATCAGCTTCATGAACGACGCAATTCTCCACCTCAGTAAATTGAGTCCAGATAACGAAGATCATGAACGCCAGTAGCACCGCATAGATGTCGCCGACCAACTGAATCAGCACAGCCAGCCCCTCCGCGTCATGCGCGGTCCAATTGTGCAGGCCGGCCTGCCGCAGCAACGTATAGAAAACAAAAATCAGCAGCAAGCTGCCAATAAACTGTGCTGCCTTTCGAGGCAGAGTCGTCAGGTTCATAGAATCACGCTATCGCCAAGCTCCCCGGTAGTAGCATGTCAGAGTGAAGCCCGCACTTTTGCTCCTGCCGCTGATCCTGATCCTCTGCAAGCTTTCCCCGGCTCAAAACTCCCGCACAAAATGGTATGACAACGCCGTGATCTACGAGATTTATCCTCGAAGCTTCCAGGATTCCAACGGCGACGGAATCGGTGACTTAAACGGCATCACCCAGCGCCTCGATTACCTGAAGAACCTTGGTATCGACGCTATTTGGATCACTCCCTTTTTCCCTTCTCCGAATGCTGATTTCGGCTATGACATCTCAGATTACGAGAGTGTAGCGCCTGAGTATGGAACCATGCAGGATTGGGATCGGCTGGTTTCGGAGGCCCGGAAGCGCAACATTCGCATTCTGGTCGATTTCGTCTTGAATCACACCTCGGATCAGCACCCATGGTTCAAGGAATCTCGTTCCTCCCTTACGAATCCCAAACGTGACTGGTATATATGGCGGAGCGGCGGCGGACCGACCCAGCCTCCCACTCACTGGACCTCGATCTTCGGAGGCTACACGTGGACTTGGGACCCAAAGACGGAGCAATGGTACTACCACATCTTCCTGCCGCAGCAGCCGGATGTGAACTGGGCCAATCGGGATTTGCGAAAAGCCATGTTCGATGTGGTGCGGTTCTGGCTCAATCACGGGGCCAGCGGCTTCCGCCTGGACGCAACGCCGTACTTGTTTGAAGATCCTGCCTTTCCCGACGATCCTCATCCGCCGGCGAAAGGCGGCCCCGCGGCGTTGATGCCGTACAACTCGGGACGCCCCGAGAATCATCAAGTACTGCGCGAGATGCGCAAGATCCTTGATGGCTACCCAGGCAATCCGGTCCTGTTAGGTGAATCGTCCACTGCCACCATTCAGGACCTGGCAAAAGTCTATGGCGAACATCATGACGAGATTCAGCTTCCTATGGACTTTCTCTTCGGAAATCTGCATAAACTGGATGCCTCCGAGTTCAAGAAGCAAGTGGATGCCGCGGAATTGCAGCTAGACGGCCAGCCGCCTGTCCTATTCTTCAGCAGTCACGATCATGAGAGGCAATGGAGCGTTTTCGGAGACGGCACCCACAACGATCAGATTGCCAAACTGACTTCCGCTCTGACGCTTACCGAGCGTGGCTGCATCTTGCTTTATTACGGCGAGGAGATTGGCATGGGAACGATGTCGCAATCACGTCTAAGAGATTTTCCCCTGGGTCCCAAGCGCCCCGTCGCCGATGAACGCGATGGCGAACGCACACCTATGCAGTGGAACACAGGCGTCAATGCCGGCTTCACCACAGGATCGCCCTGGCTGCCAGTGGAAGCAGATTTCCCAACTTACAATGTCGCAAGCGAAGAAGCGAAACCGGATTCCATTTACTCCTGGTACGCCAAGCTTCTTAAGCTGAGGCACGATAATCCCGCGTTCCGAGATGGTTCCTATGTGCCGCTTGATTCCGCCAATCCGCATGTCTTCGCATTCGCCAGGAAGTCCGGCGACAAGCTTGGGTTAGTGATTCTAAACACCAGCCCCACAGAAGAAGCAGTGACGATCACTGGCATGAGGGGGGTTATTGAAGGTGTTTGGCCGGCTTTCCACCTGATCCAATATGCCCCCTCATCTTCGCCGCTGACTCAGAAACTGACCATCGCGCCATACGGAGTCCTGATCGGCTCAACCAACTGAGGCCCACGCTCTTATCACGGCTAAACCAGCGAGAGCCGCCGTTTCCGCGCGCAAAACTGTCTTTCCTAATGAGCAGCCCAGCCAGCCGCTCACCAGCGCCTGCGAGCGCTCGTCGTCGGTCCATCCACCCTCCGGACCTACCAGCAATGCCACACTCCCGACAACTACCTTAGGTAAGACGTTTAAGATAGGCGCCGCCTGCCTGTCTTCATCCAGCAAAAGCTTCAGCTCCGCGGCACTAAGCAGGCCATCTGCAAAGCGCCTGACCGGCTGAATCTCGGGCAGCGTCACGCGCCTCGACTGCTGGCTGGCTTCCACCGCAATCCTTTGCCAGCGCGCGCGCCGCTTTACCGCAGCGTGGGCCAGTCCGCGCTCCGTGCGAACGGCCTCAACCGGAACCACTTCGCAGACACCAAGTTCGGTTGCTTTCTCAACCATCACTTCGAACCGGTCGAACTTGAAGAGCGCGGCGACCAGTGAAACTTTCACTAACTCGGCTTCGGAGGGCAACTCCTCGATAACCTCGAACTCCACCACTGACTTGCGCGCCACAGTCACGCGCGCAAGATAAACATCATGGTTATCGGAAAGCTCATAAACCTGTCCCACTTCCGCACGGAGCACCCTAACCAGGTGCTCCGCATCCTCGCCGGTTAACTCGGCCTTTCCGCGGCGTACTTCAAGAACGAAAAATCTTCTCCGAGCCATTATGAAAGATCATGTTCATGGTACTTTACATACTGGCCCGGACGAACACGCGATCAGGCGCAGCCAGACTGGCGTCCTTCTCCTTCACCGCGATCTTGACGTACTGTAAACCAGCCTTGTTCTCCGGCTTTGCGGCGAATGTCAAAACATATTGCTCTTTCTGCCGCTGGACGATGGCTTTTAAGAATGGTCCGAAGTCCACTGGTGAACCAAATCCTATGATGTAGGACTCACCGCCTGTTTCATCCGAGAGTTGAGACAAGAAATTCTGTCCCCACGTCGCCCTCCAGAAACTATGACCTGCATGACCTACGCTCGGGCTGTAAATCGTATAAACAACAATCCCCGCCTTTAATGCAGAAGAAATTCCGGCGTCAACGTATGGGTTGTCAGGAGCAAAGCCGCCGCCCAAACCTTCTACGCCGCTGCTGATCATAACCACCTCGCGCCGTATGACATCCGGCTTTATGGGCCACTGCTTCACTGCCTGAGTCAGTGAATCATACGGACTCACGTCCGCGCCACCGGGTCCCACCGCCACGCGTATCGAGTTAGCCGCCTCGGCATGGTCTTTTGTGAAAGCGCATGTCATCTGGTTCGTCCCGTTGCGCATGTAGTCGACGCCCACTTCCATCTCCGCAGGGAGTGAGTTTACAAACGCTTTCAAAGTGGGCAACTCGGTGTCGAAGGTGCCGCGCGCCGAATCGTCAATCATCAGCAGCAGTTGACCAGCTTGGCTGTTCAAAGGTGTAAGACTGGTGACCGGCCGATTTTCTTTACCTTCCTTGACACTGATGTCAGAGGCCTCCAGACTCGGGATCTCTTTTCCACGTTTAGGTTCTACTGTGACAACCACCGATACGGGGGATCCCGGAGCGCTGTCTTGTGCGATCAACTCGGAACCCAATAAAATAACTGACAGCGTGCCAGCCACGCTGATCCAACCCAGGGTCTTTTTCATTTGTTTCTTCTGACTTGTAAACAGTCAGCCTCACTAGTTGGACGTTTCAAAACAGTTCCCACAAGCTGGTAAAACTGCTGTGCGCCGCCGCCGTATACTTGCTTTATGGCTTCGCCTGCCAATCTTCTTCGATACCAGATCCACTACACCAGTTGGGCAACGTCGCGCATTCTGGAAGCTGCGGCGGCACTATCGACGGAGCAGCTCGAGCACGACTTTCAGACCGCTGACAAGTCTGTAAGCGGCACGTTGATACACATGTTTCGCTCGGAACGGAATTGGCTAGCCCGCATCGAAGGGCGCAGCCAAAGTTTTTCTGGCAGTAGCGACGACTTTTCCTGGCTCTTGGAGAACTGGCCTGTTCTGCGTGCTTCCTGGCATTTATGGGCTGACTCGATCTCGGATAACGACTGCGATCGGCTGGTTTCTTACCAGGACATGCGCGGCGTCAGTCAAAATGACACGCTCACAGAGATAGTTCTACACGTCGTCAATCATTCCACTCATCACCGTGGTCAAGTTTCCGGCTTCCTCCGATCGCTCGGCATAACTCCGCCGGTCCTCGATGCCATACACTACGCGCGGATTAGGAAGCAAAGCTAAGGACAATGCGCCAGACGGCCGCAGTGTCCAGTGCCCCTCCAAAGGGACTGGCTAGTTCCTTCCTCCCTGGCGGTGCGTTCCGCGCCCTTTGCTCTCTAGACAGAAAGTTCGCCGTGGTATTTCATCTCTTCAAGATTGAATTTCGTCTTGACCGCGAATGGTCCCGAAGTCATTGAAAAGCTCGCCACTTTGGCTGACTCCACATTCAGCATCGATGGCAAAAAGCCGAAATACATGCTGGAGGTGTCCGCAGGGTCCTGATAGGCAATCTCCGGCTGCGCCGATTCCGATTTCTTCAACATCAGCGTTGTATCTGCCTTCAAAGCGGCAAACGGATCCTTGTTATCCGGATCGGTCTCGCCCGCGGTAATGGGCAACCCGAACACCGAGATGACGTAGTGGCCCTTCAGAGATTCCGGCAGCTTCAATTTCAATGCTTCCAGCATCGGCTTGGCGCTTACCCAGCGCACGATGCCTTGAAATTTCGGCATGGAAACCGACGAGTCGCCTCCGCTCGATTGCCGCCCGCCGCCGCCACGGCCCGATCGTCCACCGCCGCCACGGCTTGCCCCAGCAGGTGACATATTCGATCCGTTACTCTTCAATTCGGCCGTTACGGCCTTTGCCCACGGTGACTTGGTAGTAAGTTCCTGTATCTGCTCCGGCGTCCAAGCCGAAGGACTTTCACTATCCCAGAAGTGTTCCGCGCCCAAGGCAAGCTTCAACGGGCCGCCCACCAGAAACGGAACCGTCAATAATTTCACGAACGAACGCCGGAGCGGAGCAGCCGAATGAATATCCATTTCGGAGCTAAGACGTTAAGGCCGATGCAAAGGTTGCCGAACGGCAGGTAGAAGAAAATGGTAGCGCTAAGGGGAATCGAACCCCTATTTAAGCCTTGAGAGGGCTCTGTCCTAACCGTTAGACGATAGCGCCGTGTGCGGAATCACAGCCCTAAGTATACCCAATTTGCCCGAATGGCCGAAATGAATCCCGGCATGAACCATCCCTCCGAAATGGAACGCGGAGCCGACACGGTACGCAATTAAGTCAACAACTTAGCGCGGCCACAGACCTGCCCTTACCAGGGCATGCATAACTTCTGGATGATTCTCTTCGCCGCCCAGGCCGTCGTCGCGCTCGTTGCGTTTCTTTGCGAGAACGGCAAAGAAACCCGCTTCGAAGACGAAAAGCTCACCTTCCGTAGCTAAACCGCCGCTGCCGCCTCAGAGTGTCCACCTACCCGAAAGCTTCCTTCAATGCGTACATCCGTCTTCACCGAATTCGCGATGTAGCACTCTTCATGGGCCTCATGATGCATCTTCACAACCATCGCCGAATCTGGCCGCTTGGCACCCGAAAACACTACCCTCGGATGCAGCGTCACCTCCGAAACCCACTGCCTGCCGCGCTCGTCCTTCGACATTTTGCCTACCGCTTCGTCCCGATATTCGTCCACCACCACGCCATCGCGCGCGGCTACAAAGAGAAACGACAGCATGTGGCAACTGGCAAGGGCCACCACCAGCGCTTCCTCGGGGTCCACATTGGCGGGGTTCGAATAAGGTTTCGGCACCACATGCCACGAACTGGATGCCGGCACCTTCACGCCGCCGTCAAATTCCCACAAATGCTCGCGGCTATAACGCTTGTC
>PLRJ01000136.1 GCA_003163855.1 Bryobacterales bacterium
TCCACCGGATAGATGGCGATGTTGGCCGAGTTCACAATTTGCATGGCCCGTCTGAAGGCGTCGGCGTGGATGGAGCGGTCTTTGTTCTCGGCGGAAAAGCCGTCGGGTCCGCCGTAGCCGACGGAGAGAGGGAAACCGCCGCTGACCCAGATGAGACTCTTACGGCCGGGGAATACCGCCAGGTGTTCGGCAATGAACGTCAACGCTTTTAGCGTGGAGTCGATGCGGTTTTTGAGGAAGAAATCCTGCTCGGCGGTGCTGCCTTGGAGGCTGAATAAGCCCTTGAGGTTGATTGGGTCGGAGGCGGGATTCTGAGCGTTGTTGGAACTGTTCGGCAGGCCTGAGGGAGTGGGGGTTACTACGGTGGTTGCTCCGGTTTCGCCGGGAGATGAGGAAAGGGTTTTCACACCGTATTTGTTCAACGCGGCGAGCAGATCGGAGGAATCGGTAGTGAAGTCATGAATGACACGCAACCCGGTGCCCAATGCGTAGATACCGATGTGGTCTCCAGGCTGAATCTGGCGGAGGAAGCGGACCACCTGATCGCGGGCGAAGCTTTGGTCTTGAATATCCGTGTTAAGTGCGTCCAGCAGGATGACGGTGGCATTCGGCTGCGCTTTAACTGCGGGCGGGATACGATTCGAAAAGACGTTTGGCGGCAGTTCTGCGGCCGCGGTATTGGGGTTGGCTGAAGGTTTGGCGGAAGTTACAGGCTCGGAGAAGAGCGCAATGTGCTGGGGCTGGCCGTTGTCGAAGAGCTGGAAATCGTCTTTGGTCAGGCCGGTGATGGGGGTGTTGTTTTTACCCAGCACGACGGCGTTGACGATGACTAAGCGGCTGGAGGAGGAAAAGGTTGGGCCTTGTTGCGCGTGCAACGCAAAGAGCAGGCAGCAAGCGGGCAGAAACCGGCGCATAACTGAATGTTAAGGCCGCAGCTCTTACGAGTGCGGCCTCCAGGCAATTCGATTAGAAGACGAATTCGCCGTGTAACTGGATAAGGCGAGGCGAAGCGTCGCCACCCAGGAACGAGCCCAGAATGGACGTCGGTACGTTGACGGTGCTGGTCACCATGCCGAATTCCGGATTTTCTATGTTGCTGACCGGAGGGGCGAAGTTGGGATGATTGAACAGATTGAAGAACTGTAAACCCAATCTCAGCTTGGCATTTTCCCGTATGGTGAAAGCCTTCAGGACGTTTAGGTCGGTGTTGAAGTAGCCGGGTCCACGGTATTGGTTGCGGCTCTGGTTGCCGAAGCCTAACTGAAGACCGCTGTTGGGATCGATCACCGTAGCGAAGTCGCTGGCCGTGAGGCAGGGCGTGTTGCTGGTATAAACGGCGGAAGCGCCGCAGCTTGGCCTGCCTTTCGTCGTGGAGTAAGCGAAAACAGCGCCGCCGTCGCCCGCTAGATTGGTTGAGCTGTCGGTCACCGAGAAGGGGAAACCGGTGCGGTGGAAGATAGTGCCGGAGATTGTCCAGCCGCCGAATACAGAGTTGGGTCCTTTGTGGAAGCCGGCGCCGCGAACAACATCGTCAAGAACATAGCTGGCGCTGATGTAGTGGCGCACGTCGTAGTCGGAGCTGCCGTAGTTGTAGGCACGGATATTGAACGGATCCACCGGCGACAGCGTGTTGCCGTTGAAGCCAAGAATGCCGCCATTAGAAACGTCGTCGAGCGAGTGGCTGTAGGTGTAGTTGAAGTTGAACTGAATATGCTCACTCAGCGTTTTGCGGGCAGAGAGAACGAGTCCGTTATAGCGCGATTCACCGGAGCTTTGAATCTGCGTGACCAGGTTGAAGCGAGGATCGATGGGGTTGGACGAGTAAGCGGTGAAGTTGGGGGCACACGCTGAGCAAAAGCCATTCAGCCCGCTGTTTTCGATAGCCTCATGCACGCCGCGGTTACCGACATAGTTGGCGCTGAGCAGAACGCTCCAGGGCAACTGGTGCTGCACTTCAAGGTTCCATTCGTAGTAGCGCGGCTGACGAATAGATTTGTCCGACGTAAAGAGGTTGGGCACGCTGAACAGCGGATTGGAAGCCGAGATGGAAGCCAGCGTCCCGCCGGAAGCAAAAGCCGAGTTGAGTGCAGCATTGGCGGCGCTGGCGATGCTGAATACGCTGCCTGGAACACCTGAAGCGACGGGGGTGTTGTTGTAGCCGGCCTGCCCTTGTAGAGCGATGCTGTTGTATTGCGGGATATTTTCAGCAAACTGATCNNCCGGTTCCAAATGGTGAATAGGCGAAGCCGATGCGCGGCTCCCATATGAAAGTGTCAGTTGCCGGGTAAGCCTCATGAAGCCCGGTCTTGATGACGGCGTCATAAGGAACGTTTTCGTTGTGCGTCAGGTCGTTGAAGGGCAGGTTGGACGAGGCGAAGCAATTCGTTTTGCAGATGGGATTGGAGTTGTGATCAACCCTCAACGAGAGATTCACCTTGAGCTTGGAAGTAACCCTGAGGTCGTCCTCTACATACATGCCGAGCTGATAGGTGCGGATGTCCTGCGAGAGTTTGGCTGGGAAGTTCTGAGCAAAGCCTCCATACTGACCGAGCACTCCGTTGTACATGTCGTCAATGGAACCGAAATCGAGTTCGCCGCCGGTGTTCTGGCCGAAGTCGTAATCGTTGACCAGATCGCGGTGATAATTCATGCCGATCTTGATTGTCTGGATGCCTTTGGTGAGGGAGAAATCGTCTACTACCTGGAACTGCATCACTTCACGTCCTTGCGGCGTGAAGGTATCGATGGTGTTCAAGTTGGCGAACGATCCGTCGTTGGTAGCAGCGAAGTAAGGCAGAATCGCATTCGCAGCCGCTGGATTGGCCGCCCCGAAAGGCGCGTTGTAATACAGCGCCGAGCCGACCATCTGGTTGGTAGCACTGGGGCCGAAGATGTGGGTCCAGTTCAACTGGCCCTGATACTCAGGCTGAATAGAGGTGGCGCTTTGTGTGGTGTTCACAGCGTCGGTGTAGGTGGGCTGGACACCCTGGTCGGTCTGATAGCGGCCGAACAGGCGGTCGTTGTTTCCGATGGTCTGATCGATGCGGACAGCTACCTGATATTCATGCGCGAAGGCATTAGGCGCAGCGGAATATTGAATGGCGCAAGGCTGACCGGCAGGCAGGATGGTTAAATCGCCGCAGCCAGGGCCGTTGACGTCGCCGGATGCATAAGGCACGGGTTGAGCCCGGCTGTAGCCGTTGGCTGAATTGTAGGCCTTGAAAAGTTGATTATAAAAAGGCACCTCTCCGCCTTCACCGGTGGCGACCAGGTTGGCGAGCGTCGCGCTTTCAAATGCCTGACTTGGCAGGCGAACGACCGATGTCGAAGTGGGCAGCACGACACGCAGACCTTCGTAGTTCACAAAAAAGAACGTCTTGTCCTTGATGATGGGTCCGCCGACGGAAGTGGCCCACTGGTTGGCGTTGACGAACTGGCGGGGAACTCCGTTGGCATTGTTGAAGAAGTCGTTAGCGTTCATCACGCGGCCGTCCCAATAGTACTTGGCATTGCCATGGAAGGTATTGGTGCCGGCCTTGGTGACGTAGTTGACGCTTGCCCCAGCCAGCTGGCCATATTGGGCTGAATAGCCATTGGTAGTGACAGACACTTCGGATAATTCGTTGGCGCCCAGCAGCAAATTGGTGGCGCCGCTGTTGTTCAGATTCAGGAAGGGATCGTTGTCGTTCTGGCCATTGAGAGTGAATAAATTCGAGGTGCCGGGAAGGCCGAACACGGAAAAGTTCCCATAGCCGCCATTGGTATTCATCACTGCGCCTGGCGCGAGTTGAGCGTAAAAGGTGATGTCGCCGCCTGGATTCGGCAGATTTTGAATGGCTTTGGTGTTGAAGACGGATTGAATGTCGCCGTTCTCGGTTTGGACGGTGGCGGCTTCGGAAACGACTTCGACCTGGGTGGATTGGGTCTTAACCGGGAGTTTGATGTCGGTTTCGGCGGTGCCTCCGATAACTACGGTGGCTATAGTTTCAACGGTCTGGAAGCCGGGAGCGGTGATGGTGACTTTGTATTCGCCGGGCGGGAGGAGCGGGATGCGAAACGTCCCGTTGTTAGAGGTCAAAGTAGTTTGATGCAGGCCGGTGGCGGCACTGGCCGCTTCGACTCTTGCACCAGATACGACGGCACCCTGGGGATCGGTGATGGTTCCAACGATGTCACCAGCAGTATTAGATTGAGCGGTCAGGCGGAAGCTGCCTAAGAAGACGAGCAGCACGGTGCAGAAAGTAAGATTTACGATAGCTTTCGGGAACATTCTTAGAGTATTCATCGTGGTTGTTGGAATGGTTACAAAATGGGTAGCAGTGGTGCGCCCTAGTGCAGTTATAATGCCATCGCTAAGCTGTTGATTCCATTAGGCTGTGTCTTGAGCCAGAGCAAAATTATTCTGATCTTCATAGAAGAACCTAGGATCTTTCCTAGAATTGGGGTAAGAAAAAGGGGCGACCTCTAAAGTCGCCCCGCTTGCCGAATGTGTGTTCGATGACTGTTAATGGTGCCTTAGAAGATGAACTTGGCTCCTAATTGCACGTTGCGATAGCCGCTATATTGCCCGGTTATTGTGCTGCCCGATCCATCGATAATGTAGGCTGAGCCGGTATTCACCGAGAAGTTGGCATGGTTGTCGGCGTTATAGGCTTCCAGCCGCAGTTGCAGGTACTTCGATTCTGTAAACTTCACGTTTTTGTAAATGCCCAGATCGATATCCCATGTCCCAGGCGTTTTGAAGGCATTGCGGCCGGTCATGTTGGAAGGGAACGGACCGAAGTCGGAATCGCCGGTCTTCGGGTTGATATAGACACCTGTGTTGATGTTGGCGAAATTGTAGATGGTGTACTGATCGGTGCCTGAGGCGACGCGAGTGGCCGCCGGCATGTTTTGATCCAACACTACACGAGTGTAAATGTAGTTGTCGTTGGTGATGTCGTAGATGGTGTAGGGCGCGCCGGTTCGGGCGGTAAAAATGGGCGCAAATTCCCAGCCGTCCAAAACCGATTTAACGATTCCTTTGGTGTGCTTGGCGAAGGGAACTGCCCAGATAGCCGCGATGGCCACCCGATGCCGGTTGTCGAAGTTGGAACTGCCTTTATCAATCGAAGGATTTTGAAAGTCGGTGTAGCCGAGGTTGAATTGGTTTGCCGACGAACTGAAGGTGTCGCTCAAATCATCGATGGTGTGGCTGTAAGTATAATTGGCCCGCAAGGTCAGGCCCATATGGCCCACGTCCTGGATGTCGTAACGGATATTACCGGAATTGTAAGTGGAGTGGCCACCCGCGCCGCGCAGATTGATGCCCGCATATTGGTTATTCAAAGTAGCGTTGCAGTCTCCGGGCGTGCACGGGACGTTGAGGTAGTAGTTGGCGGTGCCGGGGAAATTGGCGTAAGAAATATCGTATTGGTTTTCGCCAATCGATCCGGAGTAATCGAGCTCCAAGTGCATATTGCTGCCGAATTGATGTTCCAGCGAGGCGCTCATCAGTTGCGCGTAGGCTTGGGGAATGTTCGGCTGCACCCAGCGGAGTTCGGAAGGAGGCAGCGCGGTGGAACCGCTGGATCCAGACAGGATACCGAAATTAGTGGTGCTGAGGGGAATGGTATTGAAGCCGCTGGTTCCCTGGATTAGTTCGACCACAGCGTAGTTCGGGGGATTGAACAGGACGTTGTAAGTCACGTTGCCGAAGTTTCGTTCGTAGCCGATGCCGTAGCCTCCACGAAGGGAGGTTTTGCCGTCACCAAATACATCCCAGGCGACGCCGAGGCGAGGAGCAAAGTTGTGTGGGCTGGCGTACCAAAGAGCCTTGTAGGGACTTTGTGGCGTAGGAGAGACAAATCCGTTGGCAACCGCCTGCGGGAACAAGGGACTTTGCGGACCCACCGACTCAGGCAGATAGAAGTTGGAATCTAGTTCCGCATTCACGTTATGCTGTGTGCCAAAGTACTCCCAGCGGACGCCATAGTTCACTGTCAGACGCTTGCTAATCTTCCACGAATCCTGCAGATACAGGCCGGTTTCCTCGTAACGGTTACTGCGTTCGAAAGTAGGGGGGCCAACCGGTAAAGTGACGGTGCAGGCGGGGGTTTGGACACCGTTTATGCACGGGTATTTTCCCTGCGGATTAATCGCACCGGCAAACTCATATTCCTGGCCCGCGGCCAAGTTATCCAAACCCTGTCCAATGTTCTTTCCCAGGATGTTATCGGACTCTTCATAGGCGCCGAAGGTGCGGTTGTCCCGAATGTAGGTTTGGGAACCGCCCCACCGGATCTCATGTTTGCCAACTATGAAACTGAGGTCTTCATAAAGCTGGCCAAAGTTCTGAGGCCCGCCAAAGGGAAGCGCATTGCCCGGCGAGGTGGGGCCATAGCCCGGCATGACAACGTCATAGTTCCCGAGCTGCGTTGCGACATCGGCGCTGCCAAGGAAATAGGTTGGAACAACGCCGGCCGAAGATAGCGGCTGATCGGTGTTGAAGCGATTGAAGTCGAGCTTCGTCTGAGAAATAAAGTGGTCGGAAAAGCTATGAGTGACGCCGACCAGCAAACTGTTGTCGAAAGTTGTCTGGCCGGTGTTGAAACCAGCGTAGGGACTGTTGACCACTGAGCCGGGCAGGTCCAGTTCGCTATACAGAGCATAGCGGACGTAGGCTTGAGTTTTATCGTTCAAATTGTAGTCCACGCGGCTGACCGTGTTGTAGGTGTTTTGTGGAGAGCCAGGACCATTGCCGCCGCCGACAGCCGCAGGCGAGTTGTACGATATCTGATCGAACATCGGAGCATTGGGGTTATAACGCGCGCAACCCCCGGTGGCTGAGGCAGCGGCACACGGGTCGTTACCCTGAGCAATTAACTGGTTGCGGCTGTAGGTACCCAAAGTGGTAGTACCAGCGTTCAATTTGCCGTATTGCGAATAGACGGTCTGCGCAGCGGACGAGGAAGCTGCGATGTAGGCCGGATCGATGACCCACACCACGTTGTTGGCTATGCTGCGGACCCGGGTCCACTCGGTGTTGTTGAAGAAGAACAGCTTATTCTTGATCACCGGTCCCCCAATCGAGAATCCGAAGTTATTGCGGGTGAACTTCGATTGCGGCAGGCCGTTCGCGTTGTTAAGGAAGGAGTTCGAAGCGAGATCCGACACGCGGTTGAACTCATAAAGGGTGCCGTGCAAGGCATTGGTGCCGGATTTGGTAGTTACGTTAATGACGCCGGCGGAGGCGCGGCCAATTTCGGCAGTGAAGTTGCTGGTGGTGATGCCAACTTCCTGCACCGAATCCACCGGGACGACTTGTCCGACACTCGCGCCGAACTCGTCATTGTTGGCGACGCCGTCCAGCAGAACGTTCGTACCGGCCGAGCGCAGGCCGTTCATGGCAACACCCACGCCTCGGCCGCTGGGGTCGTCCTCGCTGACGTTGCCGGAAGTAACCACCAGCGCGTACGGATTGCGGCTAGAGGTGGGAAGTTCAGTCAGCTGGGTGGTGGATAAGGTTTGAGTGATGGTTTGGGTTTCGGTGTTGACCTTCACGGCTGCGGCCGTTTCGGTAACTTCCACAACGGTGCTGGCTTGTCCTACTTCCAGCTTCACGTTTAGGCCGACTTTCGCACCAACCGAAATATTTACCTTTGATTCGTAGCTGCTGAATCCGGCTGAGGTCACTTTCACGCTGTAGTCACCGGGAATCAGATTGGTGACGGCATAAACACCATCGGTATTCGATTTGGTGACGCGCTGGGCGCCGTTGGCTACGTTCGTAACGGTGACGTCGGCATTGGCGACCGAGGCCCCCGTGGGGTCGGTCACCGAACCTGTCACTTGGCCGGTTTCAGCCTGGGACCAGAGAAGGAAAACGCTTGCGAACAGGGCAATGATGAGACTGAAAGTTCGTTTGTAAGCTGACCCGTCTTGCAATCTAGAGAGTTTCAATTTCGCTCGCTCCTATTTAGGAAATTCATTCTAGACGTCCGGTTCTACCCGGCACGATGTTGAAACCGATTTGCAATTCACATGCCACGAGCTAAATCATTGAACCTGCGGGAGAAATCGAAAAGAACCTTTCGTTTATAGGAATTGTGGGGATAGGCGATTCCGAGAAGAGGATACGCAATTCACAGCGGACTTTTCCGTTAATTCGGGCAGTTTTACGCCCGAATTTCTACGAGGAAGCAAGTAAATTCCCGTGGAGAAAGCCTAGTTGATTTCAGCTAATAGAGCACGTAAGCTAGTCCGCTGTCAAAGGTAAACGGAGCAGCGATTGCGGAAGCGGCTTCCAATTTAAGAATTTCGATAGAAAAAAGCCCGGAGACAGGAGTTCTCCTGTTTCCGGGCTTTGGGTTGCGTTCAGAGTTGGTTAGAAGTCGATGCGACCAGTAACCTGGATGCTGCGTGGATTGCTGCTGTAGTACTTATTGAAGGCACCGAAGTCAGCATTGCTCGGAATCAGGTCGTTGCGGCTGGAGGTGCTGCTGTTGGAAGCGACGTCATCCAAGTAGCCGCCGGTGTATTGAGCGTGGTTGAAGAGGTTGTAGAACTGGCCTCCCAACGAGAAGCGGATGCCTTCGCGAATATTGAAGTGCTTGTAAAGCGCGGCGTCAATATTATCGATTGGCTTTAGTGGGAACGTGTTGCGGCCGCCGTTAGCGAGTGCGCCGGAACCAGCGACCACGTAACGGGCGTTCGGGTTGTTGGCGACGTAAGCAACGATGGTGGAACTGCTGGTGGCCACTTGCCCCTTGGCGTTGTAGCCGGTAACTCCGCTACCGACATTGGCATTTCCGGAGGGATTGATGATGGAACGATCGCCGGCGCTATCGTTATTCAGATTGCTATCCAGACCGCTTTGGACGGTCGCCAATTCGGGACTTTGATAGGTGTAGGTACCAGAAATGTTCCAGTTGCCGACCACGTTCTTCATGAACCAGTTGCCGCTCTTGAAGGGGCGCCATTCGTAAATCGGAGTGATGGTCAGACGCTGGCGGTGATCAAGCGCCGACGAGGCCCAGTCGGCCGTGAGGTTCTGCCAGTCCTGAGCGCGGCGCGGCGTCAGGTAGGTGGAGAAGTTAGTCGCGGTGGCGTCGTCTTCAGAATGGCTCCAGGTGTAAGCACCGAGGAGGCTGAGGCCATTAGAGAGGCGGCGGGTC
This sequence comes from Bryobacterales bacterium, assembly GCA_003163855.1. Lineage (GTDB taxonomy): Bacteria > Acidobacteriota > Terriglobia > Bryobacterales > Bryobacteraceae > Bog-105. The sequence goes on from PLRJ01000136.1 coordinate 9,156, forward strand.
AACTGGAGAGCGAGGCCGTTATAGCTGGAATACGCTTCCGGATTGTAGCCGGTCAGATTGCCTGTTGAGCCGTAAGCGGCCAGGTTGTTATACGGAATGGCCGCAGTGCCGCCGGGAACGATATAAGACTTCACTTGTCCCAAGGTCTTGGGCTCGGAAGCAAGCGTGGCCAGCGATGGCATGGAGAAGTACGTCGGAATGTAGTTAGAGGAAGAAACCAGCGGGTAGATGTTTTCGCGCGTTTGCGTCCACAGATGAACGCCCTTGGTGCCGACATAACGGGCTTCAAACGTATAGTTCTTGGCAAAGATCTTTTGGACACCCAGGTTGTAGGTGATGCCATAGGGGCGTTTGCCACCGTAGGTGATAGAGCCCAAAGCGGCGAGGGCGCCGGACTGGGTAGTGGGTAGGGGTACCGGGCTGCCGGGCAGTCCGCCGTTCGCCAGGAAGTTGGGGGCGTTGCTGTTCAGGTTGACGTCGTTTGTCTGCTGGAAGTAAGGCGGAGCGGCGTTGGCAGTGAGGTTCGAATAGCTTTCGTCATAAGCGATGGCAAAGCCGCCGCGAACGACCAAGTCGCCGTTTTTGCCGGGCGAATAGGCGAAACCAACACGCGGAGCCCAGTTGTTCTTGTTGTACTTCGGATTAGGAACGTTGAAGACGCCAGGGACGTCAGCCGGATCGCTGTAAACCTGATAGCGCGACGCGATCGGCATGGTGACATATTCGTAGTTCAGACCGAGATTGAGGGTCAGATTCGGGCGAATCTTCCAGTCGTCGCCGAAGAAGGCGTTGTTTTCCAGAAAACCGACGGGATCGCTGGTCGGACCCGCACTGCGCTCACCCAGAACATCGGGCGTCAGGTCGAGCAGATACTGCTGAAAGGTTGAGTATTCGTAGTTGCCCAGAACACGCTGGATGAAGTAGTTGGTGGAGATGATATCGGTAAAGTGGTAACCGAATTTCATGGTGTGGTTACCCTTGATGATGCTCATATTGTCCTGAAACTGAGACAGGTTCTGGATGGAGCCGCTGGGACCGCTGGGCCCCATGGTGACCCCGCCGAGTTCATCGATAGTGATGACCGGGAAGACGGTGAGGCCGGGAAAGGTGATGTTAGGAACGCCTTCCTGGTTGAAGTTGCGGCTGAACGAAGAGCGGAACTCGTTCTGCATGGTGGGCGAGATGTTGTGATATTCAGACAACGAATAGAAATAGTTATCGTTAGGCTCGGGCACGTTGAAAATGGGAATCTGCGCTGTGGCGATAGATGAAGTTTTGTTGTCGATCCAGCGGCCACGCAGCTGATCTTTATCACTGAGGATGTAGTCAAGCGCTACCACAGCGTTGTAGCTGTTTGAAAAAGAAGGATTGACGACGGCGATGGTGCCGATGGGAACAGTTACGCCCAGCACGCTGGAGGTGCCAGCGTTGTTGGTTGGAGCGGTGCCGACATATTTTTCAAAGGTGTTCAGGTTGTTGGCACTGAGTTTCGAGGCGATGGTACCGAGAGCGGTGTAACCCGCCGCGGTAGGAGCCGTGATAGGGGAACCTGCACCGGCCGACTGGCCGATGGGATTGTATTCGAAGTTGCCGAAGTAAAAGAATTTGTTCTTGATAATGGCTCCGCCGATATCGGCGCCCAGACGGTTATTGTCGTAGCGCGGCAGGGAGGTGATGCCCTGAACGACATCCAGTTGGTCAAGCGCGTTCAGGTTGCGGTTCTGCAGATATTCGTAGATGGAGCCGTGAATCTGGTTGGTTCCGGTTTTAACGATGGTGTTGAAGATTCCGCCCGATCCGCCGGCGAATTCCGGTGCGAACTGGTTTTGCAAAAGAGAGAGTTCGGCAACCGCCTCGTTGGAAACGTACACCAGGGGCGCCGGATTGTAGTGGTTCTGATTGCTGACGCCATCGATGGTGAAGACATTATCGTCGGGACGCTGGCCGGAAACGGAAGGACCAAACCCCTGACCGACGCCACCGGAGGAGGCAACGCCTGCGCCCAATAGCGTGAGGTTGTAAATGCCCGAGCCAGTGCTGGCGACGGGAAGATCGGTAATTTGCGTGGTGCTGAATGTCGATTGCAGTTGGGCAGTGGTGGTATCGATACCGGCGCCCGCCGCTGTAACTTCCACGGTTGTGCTGGCTGTTCCTATAGCTAGCGTCAGATTTGAGGTCACAATCTTATTGAGATCAACGAGGACGCCTTTGAGTGCCGCTGCGGTAAAACCGGTAGCGTTGGCTGTGACCGTGTAGGTGCCGATCGGCAGGTTGGTGAAGTGGTAGGTTCCTTCGCCATTAGAAGTAGCAGTAGTCTTGACGCCAGTGGCTTCGTTCAGGGCAGTAACAGTAGCCCCGGGAACGGAAGCGCCCGTAGAGTCGGTTATTGTTCCTGTAATATCGCCGCTATTGGACTGCGCATTGACGCGGCCAGTAAGGGCTAAAACTAACAACATCGCAAACAGAGCGACCTTCGTTAGAAAGAATGATTGATTCGGTTTGAGGATGTTCCTAAGGAACAATATCGGGATATTCATCATAGTTTAAGGGTTTAAAGGCAGGGGGTAAGGTGAACCCCTGGTGGAGCAAGCAGTTGCATCTCAAGTGCCAACAGGCAAGCTGCTGATTCTAAAAGGCCATCATGTAACAATTCCGTAATTTTATTCCGTTATTCATAGAGCAAAGGCCCTTTTTTATGGAATCAGCAGGTTTGGCGCATGGATCGCCACGGCGGGATAGTACTGTAGAGAGGGAGGTCGGAAACGCGTATGGCGAAGGGTATGGATCGCAAGAAAGAAACCAAGAAGCCGAAAAAAAAGAAGGCTTGAGTAGAGTTCGGTTCTGAAGTTCAGTAATAAAAAAGGGGAGCTCCCATGAGGAGCTCCCCTTTTTGGCGTTCGGAGGGAAAAGCGTTTAGCTGACAGGGAGGAGGCGAGCGCGCTCAGAGGGCGGGAAGATGCCTTTCAGGCGCAGGTAGACCACCATGTGCCCATATATCTCGTCGCTGTGGCTGGCGTTCAGGAATAACAGGCCTAGTTTGGTGTGCCGGGAAGCCGCAAAACCTAACTCCTGGCTGGCGTTGAAGCTGTTGACCGAAGCATAAGCGGTGCTGCATGTATTGATAGATTGCCTAAGCGCGGCAATCAACTCGGTTTTTGAAACGGCGTGATCGCCACGGGGCTGGATTTGCTGACCGGCAACCGCGGAACAAGCTTCCGCTTGCGAAGACACGGCCTCATCCACTAAGTGGGAGAAGTTGGGGCTTTCCGCGGTGGGGCTGAAGGCATAGTCCGCATCCGGCATGGCCTCGGCGCTTCGCAGGATGTTGTCGGCCACACGCGTATACATGCGCTTGGCTTCGTCAACAAGAGAGAGGGAATCTTGCGCACTTAGCGAAAAGGCGGCAAAAGTCAGGAGAAAAAGGATCTTCGACATCGTCGTCCTCTTGGACGAAGCGCGGCGGAAGCCGTTAGGCGCGGGCGGATCAGTTCTTTTTCGAATCGTCTTTTTTGACTGCGGCAGCGTTAGCGGGAGCAGCGTAGCCTTCCGGCGTCCCTACCTGCAATAAGCGAACAACTTTGGCGGTATGGTCGTACTGGCTGAGCTTGCGGGTCTCACTCACCAGCTTTTTCCACTTGGCAACCACTTCGTAATCAGAGGTAAAGGCCAGGTCTTCAAAGATGTAGCGGCCGTCTTTCTTGGTGAAGAAGGTCCGGCGTTCGTTGGATTTCACATCCAGCAGGGTGACAAGCGCGCCTTCCAACGGCTGGCCGGTATCGTCGGTCACGGTTCCCGAGACGGTCCGGGAGGTGGGTGCTTTTTCTTTTTTCGGATTCAGCGGACGGTGATTATCGAGGAAGACATCGGGCTTACGCTCATCCTGAGACGGCGATGGCGTTTGTGCGGTCAGGGAGGAAGAGCAAAAGGCTAGAACAGCCGCCGCGAAAAATACAAGCTTCATGAATGGAACCACCTTACCCTGAAGTATTGCTGACTCTTCGTATAGTATCAGCGTTTGTGATGCGCTAATATGCGGGCAAATGAGTTTTGGCCAGGGACGGATCCTCGCATTTGAAAGCCGGCGGGCGAAGGAAATAGCGGAATTGATCCGGCTGCAGGGCGGCGATGCGTTTGTGGCGCCGGCCTTGGTAGAAATTCCGCTAAGCGAAAACCATGAAGCGTTTGCCTTTGCCGAGCGCTTGTGTTCGGGCGAATTCGATATGGTGATCTTCCTTACCGGAGTCGGCACACGGATTTTGCGAAATGCTTTGGAGGAGCGTGCTGCGGCAGACGGGTTTCTTGAGGCTCTGAGGAAAGTCGCCATTGTGGCGCGCGGGCCGAAGCCGAGTGCGGTGCTGCGTGAGTGGCAGGTTCCGATTGCTGTGCTGGTGCCTGAGCCGAATACGTGGCGGGAGTTGCTGGCGTCGGTTGCGGACAGGACCGAGCGGCGCGTGGCCGTTCAAGAGTATGGGCGCAGCAACCACGAATTACTGACGGGTCTAGAAGCGCAGGGGCGAACGGTTTCGCGCGTTCCTGTTTATAACTGGGCGCTGCCGCAGGATACTGAACCGCTGGCGCAGGCGCTGGCGCAGTTGCTGGCGGGCAAGTTTGAGGCGGCGGTGTTTACGACGGGCATCCAGATTGAGAATTTTCTGGAGTTTGCCGAAAGACAAGGGAAGCGGGACGCTGCCGTCAAGGCGCTCCGTCGGCTCTTCCTGGCGTCGATTGGACCGACTTGCAGCGAGTCGTTACGGGCGTGTGGGTTGACGCCTGCGATGGAGCCGAGTCATCCGAAGATGGGAATTCTTATTCGAGAAGCGGCTTTGCAGTTCGCCGGAAAAGTGGACGGAGGTAGTTAAAATCCGATGCAGAATACTCGGGAATATTCGGGATCAGACAAAAACTACCTCCGTCCACTTTTTCGCTTTTTGTTACTGCTGGCGGTGGCGGTGCCCTTGTTCGCGCAGGACGAGACGATTGTGGTGGATGGCGCGGCGCCAACGCACCCGTTTCCGCATATCTGGGAGCAGATGTTCGGTTCCGGCCGCGCCAATCTGAGCATGCGCGAGGATTACCGCAAAGATCTGCGCGCCGTACGCGACATCACCGGGTTTCAATATATTCGCTTTCACGCCATTCTGGATGACGAGAACGGCGTCTACAACGAAGACGAAAACGGCCGGGTCACGTACAACTTTTCGTACGTGGACCAGATCTACGATGGCTTGCTGGCTAACAACATACGGCCGTTTGTCGAGGTCAGTTTCATGCCGAAGAAGCTGGCCTTGAATCCCACGCCGCATCCTTTCTGGTACAAGCCTTATCCTTCGCCGCCGAACAGTAACGAGAAGTGGTCGGCATTGATAAAGGCGTTCGTGCAGCACCTGGTGGAGCGGTATGGGAAGGAAGAGGTCGAGCGATGGTATTTCGAGGTCTGGAATGAACCGAACATCGACTTCTGGAATGGGCGGCCGGCGCAGCAGACATACTTCGATTTCTACGATGTGACGGCCAGAGCAGTGAAGAGCGTGGATGCGGGGATTCGCGTAGGAGGTCCGGCTACGGCGCAGGCCGCCTGGGTGGATGCTTTCATTGCGCACTGCACCGCGAATCATGTACCGTTCGATTTTGTATCGACGCATGTTTACGGCAACGATACTTCGCAGGATGTGTTCGGGACGAATGAGAAAATCGCGCGGCGCGATATGGTCGCGCGGGCGGAGAAGAAGGTGTTCGACCAGGTAAAGGCTTCGGCGGCCCCGAACACTCCGATTATCTGGTCGGAGTACAACGCGACTTATATGAACCAGCAGGAGGTAACGGACAGCGCCTTCATGGGTCCGTGGCTGGCCAACCATTTTCGCGAGAGTGACGGCTTGGCGAGCATGATCTCTTACTGGTGCTTTTCAGATGTGTTTGAGGAGCAGGGGGTGGTGAAGACACCGTTCTATGGCGGCTATGGTTTGATTGCCGAGCGCGATATACCCAAGGCAGCGTTCCGCGCGTTTGAACTGCTGCATGAATTGGGGGATGAGCGGGTGCCGAGCGAATCGGAGGATGCGCTGGTGACTAAGAGTAAGGATGGGCGTGTGGTGATGGCGATCTGGAACTATGCGGAGCCTGGGCAGACGGTGGCTCCCAAGACGTTTACGATTCAGGCGAAGAATATGAAGGCGCGCAAAGTTCGCATTCGTACTTTGGGGCCGGGTAACGGTTCGCCGCTGGAAGACTGGAAGAAGATGGGTTCACCCGCGTTACCAACGAAGGCGCAGATCGAGGAATTAGTGAAGGCTTCGGCGCTGGCTCCAGCTTTCACCCAGGGCGTCGAGAAGCCGATAACGCTGTCGGGGGAGACGCTGGCGCTGGTCGAGTTTGTCCGTTAGTCGCTGAGGACTTCGCTGACGGTTTCAAAGCGATAGCCGTGGTCGCGCAGACGGGGGACGATTTCTTTGACGGCTTTCAGGGTTTCAAGGATGTCGGGCTTTTCTTCCACGCCGCGGCCATCATGAAGGCATACGATGCCGCCGGCGGAGGAGCGGCGCAGGACGTAATCGCTGATTTTTCCGGCTGGCCAGCGCCAGTCGTAACCGATGACGGTCCACATTACGCTGAGCAACGAGAGTTTAGCCTGCACCTGGCTCATGCCCATCCAGCGAAAGCCATAGGGAGCGCGCAGGAGCATGGGGGTGATGCCGGTTTCATCCTGAATGATTTGCTGGGCAGCGGTGAATTCGCGATCAATGAAGTCGCGGGATTTGAAGGTCAGCTTGGGGTGGGAATAAGTGTGGTTGCCGATCTCATGTCCGGCGGCAGCGACGTCGCCGGCGACATGAGGCAAGCGGTGGACGTTCATGCCACATTGAAAGAAGGTAGCCTTTATGCCTTCAGCGTCCAGGTATTCCAGCAGTTGCGGAGTGCTCTCGCTGGGCCCGTCGTCGAAGGTGAGAGCGATGCTCTTGCGATTGCCGGGCCCGCGGTAGACGGAAGGTCCGAACATTTGGGAAGACTTGGCCACAGTGCCATAAGCGGCCGCGGCGGACATGCCGCCAACGAGGGCGCCCGCGGTAAAACCAACAAGACGAGAAGCACGCATCCGTCCTCAGCCTAGCACTTGCAGGTGGGGGTTGGTTAGGGGCGTGGATGAGAGCAGGATTTACAAAATGCCAGCGTAGATTTCGCCGACGGAAATTTCGACCTTTCCGAGGGAAAAGATTGCGTCCGAACGGTGTTCTACGTAGATCAATCCGGAGCCAGAACGCTGGTAATGGCCGACAGTTTTTTCAGTTTGGCTGACAAGCAAATAGTGTTGAAGACTGGAGAGACTGAAGTAGTTTTCGCGTTTCGTCCCGTGGTTGTAGTCCTTGGTTGAGGGAGAGATGACCTCAACTACGACTGTCGGATTGTCGATGCAGTCTCGCTTCGGGTAGTTCGCGGGTTCGCAGAGCACGGTTGCGTCCGGGTGTACGACCTTGTTCGCTGAAGCGATGTAAAGGTTCAAGCTGGGGCCGTAGACGGCGCAATTCGAGAATTTTCCTTTAAGAATGCCAATAACTGCGGCTTCCAGAAGTGCGTGCGTAGGCGTTGCGCTTTCAACCGGGAGAATGACGCCGTCGTGAAATTCACTCCGGTAGTCGAGCGTGTCTTCAATCTCCAGATACTGCTCAAGCGTGCATTGATCCAGGGGCTGAGTCGCCATTTCAACCATGCTATCCTTTCTCGCTACTCGGTGGGCCGTTCGCGCGGTGGGGCGGAGGCGTGGTACTCGCTTCTGACGCGGTCAACATAAGTGGCCAGCAATTCGGCTACACGCGAGTGTTCCTGCGACCGGACGATGAAGCCGACGTGGTGGCGTTTGTCCATGCGCCAGACAAGTTCTGGCTCATGAAAGCTCGACGTATCGGGCCACTCCTGGCGGGCAAGCGAAACGAGCAGACCGGCCGCCTGACTATGGATGGGTGGAAGCTGGTACTCGGTTGCGCGAGCGGCCGCGACCTCGACGTTGGCCCATTCGGCCCACATGTTGATACCGGTGGCGGATTCAATGAGATCGGCGATGTGGGCGCCTCCCACTCGGGCGGAGGTTTCCAGGAAGTAGAGCGCGCCATCTTCATGCGCGCGGATGAATTCTGTGTGCGATACGCCGTCGCGCAGATTGAAAGCGGTGAGCACTTCCTGATTCATTTCGCGCAGGGCCAAGTCGATTTCGGAGTCGCGCTCAACAGTGCTGGTGGTGAAGATGCCGCCGCCGGAGGAGACTTCAAGGGGAGGCGTTCCATAGGCGCTGGATATGGCATAGAGCATTTTGCCGCCCTGCCAGATCGAATCGACGTGGAATATGTCGCCTGGCACAAACCGTTCCAGCACAAAGTAGGATTGTTGGTCGCCGAGAGTGTGGATGTGATTCCACATCTCTTGCGCGTGGCTACTCTTCTTGATGCCCATGGAGCCGGCCAGCAGGCGCGGCTTGAGGACCCAGGGGGCGGGCGTGTTTTCAAGAAAGCGCGTGATGGCGATGTAGTTGGCGGTGCCGGTGAAAGCCGGGACACGTATACCGTTTTCGCGCGCCTTCATCCGCATGGCGAGTTTGTCACGAAAGAAGCGGGTAGCGGATTCGCCCAGGCCCGGCGTACGCAGGTGTTCACGCAGCAGAGCGGCTTTTTCAAGGTCGAAATCGTCCAGGGCGATGATGCGGTCGAAGTGAGCGTGACGGGCGAGATGGCAAACGCCAGCCAGCATGTCGGACAGGTTCCATTCCTTCTGCGTGTCGGGCATGTAGAATATGTCGTCGGCTATATCGGAGGGCCACTCGCCCGAGTACTTGAGGCTTTCCGAGGTCAGCAGCAGCACCTTGCAGTTTTGCCGCCTGGCCTGCTGCAGGAACTGATGACCTTTGGCGTAACTAGCGAGGCAAAGAAAGGTCAATGGAGATTCATTCGACATAGGCTTGTGAAAAACAAGGATACTTGGTTAGATACGGGAAGTGGTAACTTTTCGCGCGAGCGCCGCGAATAACCGGATGGAGAACAGCATGGCTGATAGGCAAACACTGCGTTTGAAGCACCTGGTAGCGATCAGGTGGTTTCATTGGATCAATTTTCCACTGCTCTTTCTAATGATTTGGAGCGGGCTCCTGATCTACTGGGCTTACTCGCCGTACTACATCGGAAGCATTCACATCTTTCCGACATGGTTCGTTAACCTTCTAGGCATTCCGTTCCGGCTGGCTGAGGGGATGGCGCTGCACTTCTTTTTTATGTGGCTGTTCATCATCAATGGCGTGCTGTATGTGACGTATACGCTTGTCTCGGGCGAGTGGCGCATGCTGGTGCCGCGATCGCTACATGTGTTTCAGGACGCCTTTCAGGTTGTTCGCTTCGATCTGCATCTGACCAAGGAACTGCCCCCGCAGGATAAGTACAACGCGGCGCAGCAGATTGCTTACACGGGCATCGTGCTCATGGGTGTGGGATCTCTGCTGACCGGCTTGGCGATTTATAAGCCGGCGCAACTTTTCTGGCTGACGGCGGCTTTTGGCGGCTATACCAATGCTCGCTTTTTTCATTTCCTGCTGACAATGGGCTATCTGGCGTTCTTTGTCATCCACATCATGCAGGTGGCGAAGGCCGGCTGGAACAACTTTCGGAGCATGGTGATGGGCTACGAACTGGTGGAAGAACATGAATAAGACGCGCTACATTACTCTGCCGGAAGAAGAAGCGCAGCAACGGCTGAAGACGAAGACAAGGCGCGGCTTTCTGGTAGGCGGCGCGGCCATTCTGGCGGGCGTCGGTGGTTACCGCTGGGTCACCAAGTCGGCGCTGGAAGACGAGGTTCCGTGGCCGCAGCGTAAGGTGCTGAATTTCAATGGCAATCTGGCAGCGCGCTATGTCAGCGACGATCATCTGATCAAAACCTTCCCGGCAGACCAGGCCACCATGCCCAAAGCGAACGGCCACGAAGGGATGGACGACGACAACATCCAGGGTTGGAAGCTGAATGTGGACGCGGGCGGCGGCGTTGCTCCTTTCGCGCTGCAGATGGCCGATGTACAGAGCCTGCCCAAAGTGGATCTGGTGACCCGGCTTTGCTGCATTGAAGGCTGGAGCACGGTTGTGCACTGGGGCGGAGTTCGTTTCTCGGATTTCACAAAAAAGTATTTTCCCAGCGGAAAGAAAGTGCCGGCATATGTGTACATGGCGACGCCGGACGAAGAATATTACGTCGGACTGGATAGGAAGAGCGCGCTTCATCCACAGACGCTGCTGGTCTGGGAGATGAACGGCAAACCGCTGGAACTGAGTCATGGGGCACCGTTGCGGCTGGCCATCCCCGTAAAATACGGCATCAAAAATATAAAGCGGATCGGCACCATCCGGTTCACGGATCAGCGGCCGGGCGATTACTGGGCCGAGGAGGGTTACGATTGGTTTGCAGGTCTCTAATCGTTGCCAAGTCAGCTTTATGCCGGCACCTCCGGTTTTGCTTACCCGTCGTGGAAGCCCCAGTTCTATCCTGAGAAACTAGCCAGCGGTAAGTTTCTCGGCTACTACAGCACGCGCTTGAACGCGGTTGAGGTGAATTACACCTATCGGCGTATTGCGTCGGCGGCGACGTTTCAGAAGTGGATTGAAGCGACGCCGGACGGATTCATGTTCCTGCCAAAGGCGCACATGAAGATCACGCACTCGCTGAAACTGGCGGGAGCGGAAGAGTTCACGCGCTACTTTCTGGATTCGCTGGCGCCGTTGCAAGCGGCCGGGAAACTCGGGCCGATTTTGTTCCAACTTGCGCCGACTTTCAAGGCCGACAATAGGCGGTTGACGGAGTTTCTGAAGGGCATGCCGAAGAACGTGAAGACGGCGTTTGAGTTCCGCAATGCGACCTGGTTCAGCGAGGAGACTTACGGCATTCTGCGCGGAAATAATGTGGCGCTGTGCCTGGCTGAGAATGAGAATCTGGAGACGCCTCATGTGATGACGGCGGATTTTGTCTATCTTCGGCTGAGAAAGCCAGACTACAATGAGGCCGAGATCCTGGCGATAGAGCGGCGCATCCAGCAGTATCTGTCGAACAATTATCCGACGTTTGCGATTTTCAAGCATGAGGATACGCCGGCGGGGGCTTTGCATGCAGAGAAACTGGTGCGGGGCGGGTTGGGGAGTTAGTTTGAACGCAGATCAAAAAAAACGCGGGGTTGAGCTTTATGCCCCAACCCCGCGTTTGTAAATACCAAGCTTCGAAAAGACCTGGTTAGAAGTGGAACTTCAAGGCAAGCTGCACCTGGCGCGCGCCTTGCGATCCTTGCAGCAGGCCCAGCGTGGTGCCGATGCCGCGGCTCGGGGCGTTCAAAACCACGGTGTTGGTCAGGTTGATGAACTCGCCGCGCAGGTCTAAGAAAGACTTCTCGGTGATGTGGAACGACTTCGACAGATCGAAATCTAGCGAAGCCAGACCAGGACCACGAATGGTGCCTACGCCGCAAGTACCGAATGTACCCTTCACCTCAGCCGAATAGGGAGTCGGGCTGAAGTATTGATAGCCGCCCTGCGGTGCGTTTTGCTCTCCCAGGACATCGCCTGGAGCGAGGCAGTTAGCACGCGCGCTGCGAGCGTTTGTGCCCGAAACGTCAGACGATGTAATGGTAATGGGGAAGCCGGTATGCAGCGAAAGTATATAGCTCGCCTTCCAGCCGCCGACCACGGCATCCAGCGCCTTGTTCATATTCTGCCCGAACTTCTGGCCGCGGCCGAAGGGCAGACTGTAGATAGTATTCATGACAAAGTTGTGAGCGGCGTCGTAGTCGCACGGACCCCATTCAGCAACCGAGTTGTAGGCATTTTGCCAATAAGCGGATGTTGTCGCCGCTTGTCCACTCTGGCCGTAATAGCCGATGGAGTTGGTCATGCACTTGGAGTAGGTGTAGGAAGCCTGGAACTGCAAGCCAGCGCTCATCCGCTGGTTGGCGGTCATCTGGAGTGCATCGTAATCCTGGTTTCCACGGGAACTGGTGCCTGAGATCTGGCCAATATCGGAGAGCAGTGTCGGATTACCCGCCAGGAAGATGCCCGGCGAGACTGTGCCATTGGCGTTCAGGATCTTTTGCAGGTAGGGCATGGCTACCATCAGGTGCGTGCTGCGCTGTCCAACATAAGCGGCCGTGACGGTCGTGGAAGGAGTGAACTGGTGCTGCAAGGTCATGTTCCACTGATTCGCGACAGCCGGGCGGTCTGTGGGATCCCAGACGCGCAAAGTCACGTTGTGATATTGATCGCCAGCGTTGCTTAGAAAAGGGGTGAAGCCCTGATCGAGAGTGGAACCTGGCAGTGTCAGGTTCGCGCCCGTGTTGTAAGGGTTGTCATGCTCGATAGCAAACGGCGGATTGATGGTGAGGCGCAGGTTCGTGCCGGTTCCCTCCAGATAGTTGGAAAGTGTGTAACCGGCGCGAATGACGGTCTTGCCGCCGCCCGGAGTCCAGGCGACACCTACGCGCGGCTGGAAGTTCGTGATGCCGTTGTATTGGTTATACAGGGCGCGGTTTTCACCGTTTTGATTGGGAAACTCTTCGGCTCCGCTGTAGAGGCCGAAGTTGGCTTGACGGTTGTCGACTTCAACCCAGGGCGTGTGGAGTTCCCAACGCAGACCAAGGTTCAAAGTGAGGTTGGGCGTGACACGCCAGTCGTCCTGGTAGAAGGCTGCCAGTGAGTTGGAACGCTGGCCCCATGTGCCGCCGTTGACTCCGCCGAGAATTTCGTTGGGAAGGCCCAGCAGGAAATCCGCTTCGGCGATACCGGTGGCGATGCCGCCGGACTTGGTGCCGCCGCTGGCGCCGGGCTCGTACGAAGTGTACTGGCCATTAAAGTTGAACTCACCCGCGCGGCCGTTGTTACCGGAGTAGAAGGTATCGACGCGATAGCGGTAACCTTGAAAACCGAAGTGCATCGTGTGGTTGCCCTTGGTCCAGATCATCGTATCTTCGTAGTGAATGACGGCGTCCGCGAATAGCTGATAGACGTCGCTGGTGCCGAAGCTGGAGACGTTGCCGCCCGAAAGGCTCATGTCAGGCAGGAAGCTGGATTGCACGTTCGGAATACCTACGGTCTGTGCAAAATTGCTAAGTCCGTTGGATGAGGAACCGTTGTTGATATAGACATAGTTCACACCAAAACGGGCTTCGTTCACGAAGGTGGGGGAAACGCTGCGCGTCCAATCCAGAACACCCGTATGGGTGGGATAAATATTGAAGCTGTTGTAGAGGAGTTGGTCGGTTCGTTCAGTCGGATTTGTGTAATAGCTCTGCGAATAGCGCGCGAAGAAACGATCCTTATCCGATATGTTCCAATCGACCTTGACGTCGCCCTGGTCGCCATTGATGTAGGACTGGGTTGAGTAAGTCAGGTTGTTCAGAACGTTGCCGTTGGTCGGTTGCGGGTAGTAGGAAGAGTTCAGTATCTTACCCGCGGCCGCGCTGATGAGAGAAGCCGGAATGATGTTTCCCGAAAACGGCTGGCGCGTGCCATTGGCGCTCAGGGCAAACGGATTGTAAAGCTGCACCGGATTGGCAGCAGTCAGCAGCTGTGAAAAGTTGCCCGCCCGTTCGGCCGTTGTGTAGACGGTAGTGGTGGCGGCGGAGGGAGGCGTATCCAGACGTGAACCCTGATAGTCGCCAAAGATGAAAAGCTTGTCTTTAATGATGGGAGCGCCCATCGTGCCGCCGAAGTTGTTCCAGCGCGTAATAGGCCGCGTGACACCTTCAAAATTGTTCGTCCACGAATTGGCATTCAGCTTGTCGTTGCGGAAAAACTCATAAGCGCTTCCGTGTATGGAGTTGGTGCCCGATTTCGTCGTTACACTAACAATGCCGCCCATGTAATTGCCGAACTCAGCCGGAGCGGTAAGAGTAATCTCGTTGAATTCCTGAATGGCATCCACCGAAGGTGCATAGCCCACGAGGTTATCGGAGACCTGGTTGTTATCTAGTCCATCGAGAATGAAGTTGTTCGATTGTTCGCGATTGCCATTGACGTTGGGACGCGAGCTGGAACTGGTGGTCAAACCGCTTTTGAAACCGGAAGGATTTGGATGAATGCTGCCCGGCGCCAGCAGCGTTAATTGAACGTAATTTCGCGTCGCCAGCGGTAGGTCGACGTTTGTCGCCGCGTTGATCACCTGGCCAAGTTCGGTTGACTGTGTCTGCAGCAGCGGAGCTGTGCTTGTCACTTCAATCGTCTGGGTAACGTTACCGACGACCATGGAAATGTCCAGACGTGCAGTCTGGTTCATATCCAACACTATGTTCGATTGTGTCGCCGTTTGAAAACCATTGGCGGTGACTTTTAAGTTATAGGTGCCGATAGGTAAGCGAGGCAAGTTGTATTCGCCGTCGCCATTGCTGGTGGTGGGCCATTCGGTGCCGCGATCCTTGTCTACCGCCACGACCTTGGCTCCCACCACGGCCGCACCCTGCGGATCGACTACCTTGCCGGTTATGGCAGCGGTAACCTGTTGAGCTTCCAAAGAAGCGAAGGCTCCACTGGCTAGCATAAGAGCACAGAGAGCGATGCAAGAAACAAGTCTGCCTAAAATTTTCACTATATTTTTCCCCTAAGCACAGATCTTCGTGGAATAGCTGTGAGTAGACCGATTCTAGGGTCTGTACTAGTGGCTTGTCAAGGCCAAAAAATAGTAAAACAAAGAAAACGCAGATTTTTTTAATGAAAACGCTGTAATCCGTATCCTAGGCTACGACTACATCTATGCCTTTGGAGCGAAGAGTTTCAACGTCGCGCGAAGGTGCCCGGTCGTCCGTGATGACGCGGTGAATTCCGCTCAAGTCGTGGATTAAAGACAAACTGCGATGGCCGAACTTGCTGGAATCCGCGAGAACCGTCACCTGCGCCGATGACTCAATCATGCGGCAATTCAATTGAGCTTCCATGATGTCGAGCGTGGTCAGCCCTATGTGCGAATCCAGACCGACGGTACTCATGAAGCAATGGTCGGCGTGCAGAGAACTGATCATATGCTCAGCGTGCGGACCGACGAAGGCGGTGGAAGGATGCCGCAGGAAACCGCCCAGCATGATCAAGGAAAGCTTCGCCGTATCGGCAAGAATTTGCGCTATGTTCAGCGTGTAGGCGATGACCGTGATATTTGGCGGACAACTTTGACGCAACTGAAGAGCAAGTTCGGCGGAGGTGGAACCGCTGCACAGGCAAATTGTCTGTAGAGGCTGGATTAACGCTACCGCGGCCTTGGCGATCCGAACTTTTTCTTCATGATGCATACCCTCGCGAACCTTCAGAGGATGTTCGGGCGTAGCAAGCAGAGGCTTAATGCCGCCGCCATGGGAACGGACCAGGGCGCCTGAGGCGGAGAGAGCATCGAGGTCGCTGCGGGCGGTAACGGCGGAGACGCCAAAGCGCTTGGCGACTTCCTCTACCGTGATTCGGCCATGACGGCCTAGGACGCTGACGATCTCACGCCGCCTTTCTTCGGCTAACAGTCTGTTTGGTTTTCTTTGAGAACTTACTGGTTCAATCTTTTGGCCCATACGATGGGAAACAACCCGCCTTTAGAGACCGAGAAGCGGAAGGGGATTAATGCTATCTTATAGCAACTTTCCATTTTCTGGATACAAATTTTCTTATTCTGTCTTTTACTTTCCACAGGATGCCCGGAAACCAGCGCTATTCGTAGTCCGTAAAAGCGGATAAAATATGGAAAGCCGTAAAATCTTCGAATCTTGGAGTTCTCGATGGCGTCCACCGCTTCTCATACTTCCTTAGGCTCTGCTGCGTCCTTAGCCTCGGCGGCGCGCGCGGATACGGTTTCTTCCGTTCGGGCCGCTGCTGTTCCCTGGTATATTTGGTGCGCCGTGCTGGCGATTACATCGGTAGCAATCGGCGGACAGTGGGATATTTCGTGGCACTCGTCGATAGGCCGCGATACCTTCTGGACACCGGCGCACATGGCGATTTACCTGTGCGGCGTGCTCTCCGGCATCTCGTTCGGCTACGTCATTCTGCATACAACGTTTTCGAAGAATTCCCCACTGGCCGCGTCATCGGTGCATATCTGGGGATTCCGCGCGCCGCTGGGAGCATTTATTGCGTCCTGGGGCGGGATAACGATGCTGACCTCGGCGCCGTTTGATAACTGGTGGCACGACGCATACGGCCTGGATGTGAAGATTATCAGCCCGCCGCACATCGTTCTGTTCATGGGCATCTATGCTGTCATCTTGGGGACGATGATTTTGATTTCGGGGCAGATGAACAGAGCCAGCGGCGAGCTGCAGCAGAAACTGCGTTGGATCTTCCTGTATACAACCGGTATCATGCTGACGGTGTTGATGGTCATGCTGCTGGAGAAGACATCGCGCCCTTACTTGCACAATGCCGATCCTTACCTGGTGCTGGCGGCTTTGACGACGCTGCCACTGACAATAGGCGCGCGAGCTACGCGCATGCCGTTTGCCGCTGCAGCCGTCGCCGGCGTATATACGTTCGTGAATATAGCGCTGATCTTGATTTTGCCGATGTTCCCGGCTGAGCCGAAGCTGGGTCCGGTATATCAGCAAGTTACTCATTTCATTCCGCAGCAATTCCCCATTTTGCTGATTGTTCCCGCGTTGGCGCTCGATCTGCTGTGGCAGCGCACGCAGAACTGGGGCGCCTGGACGAGCGCGCTGGTCAGTGGTGTTGTTTACGTTGGCGTGCTGCTGGCGGTGGAGTGGCCGTTCGCCAGTTTCCTGAATACGCCGGCGGCTCGCAACAAGTTTTTCGGGACCATGTATTTGATGTATTCCCTTCCCCCGACGTCGTCCTTGGCGCGCAACGTGTTCTTCATCGACGGCACGCGGCTGGATTTCGCGGTTTTGATGCTGTTTGCGATCTTGGCAGGCGTGCTGGCCATTCGCTGGGGCCGGTCGCGCGGCGACTGGATGCATCAGGTTCAACGGTGAAGCGGGCAAGATCGGTCGCACTGTTTGCCACGCTGTTTGCCACCTGCGCCCTGGCACACGTGGGCAGCCCCGACATCTATCTGGATGGCAAAGCGGGCCCTTACCAGGTGTTTGTCACCATTCGGCCACCGCAGGTAATACCGGGCGTGGCGGAGTTAGAGGTGAGAAGCGAATCAGCCGGAGTGGCGCAGGTGCGGGCGCTGCCGCTGCAGCTTTCCAGAACCAGGGCCGACTATCCGCCGACTCCCGATGTGTTGAAACAGTCGCCGCAGGACAAGCAGTTCTTTACCGGTTCGCTTTGGCTGATGTCGGATGGTTCGTCGCAGATCCGCATCCTGGTGGATGGCGACAAGGGCGCGGGTGTTCTTTCAGTGCCTGTGCCGTCGATTGCCTTAACAACGCGTAAGATGCAGTGGCAACTGGCGGCGGTTTTGTGTGTGATGGGCCTCTTGTTAGTGGGCGGCCTGGTTGCTATAGCGGGAGCGGCGGTTCGCGAGGCGAAGCTGAATGCGGGCGTGGCTGCCGATCCGCTGCGGACGCGCAACGGGCGGATTGCCATGAGCATTGCGTTTGTAATTGTCGCGATGGTGTTGTGGGGCGGCAAGACCTGGTGGGATGGCGAAGCCGCCATTTATCAAAAGCGCATTTATAAGCCGCTGAATATGACGGCGGCTTTTGATTCGTCGCAGGCGGGCGTTTTGAATCTGGATCTGACCGACCCCGGTTGGATGCAACCGAATCCCAAAGGCGTGCTGTCGCGGATCTTTTTCGTGCGTAAGATTGATGACCTGGTCCCGGATCACGATCATCTGATGCACTTGTATGCGATTCGCGAACCGGGTCTGGATGTGATTTATCATTTGCACCCGGCGTTGGCGTCGAGTGGCAAATTTCGCTTAAGCCTGCCAGCAATGCCGGCGGGCGATTACAAGCTGTACGCCGATGTGGTGCATGATAACGGTCTGCCGGAGACGCTGACGTCGATGCTGCATTTGCCGGACGGCGTTCCGGGCGCGGAGGGGCGGGCGCTAAGTGGCGACGATGCTACGGCAGTAGCGCAACCGGTTGAGTCGGCTCCATTGCCGGATAGTTTTACGTTGCCGGATGGCTACAAGATGGTTTGGGTGCGTGACGGTTCGGCGCTGCATGCGCGCCAGGGGATGGCATTCCATTTTCGGTTGTTGACGCCGGACGGGAAAGCTCCGCAGGATATGGCGTTTTACATGGGGATGCTGGGCCATGCGGCTTTCGTGAAAACGGATGGGTCGGTATTTGCGCATATCCATCCGAATGGAACGGTCTCGATGGCGGCATTTGAGCTGGCGCAAGCGCAAGCGGGCCAGACGATGACCGATATGCCTAGGATGGCGGGCATGCCGGGGATGGATCTGCCAAATGAGGTGAGTTTTCCGTACGGATTTCCAACGGCGGGGCGTTATCGGATTTTTGTCCAGATGAAACATGGACAGACGGTGGAGACGGGCGTTTTTGACGCTCGGGCGGAGTAGTCCCTGTAACGCAACCCCTGGCGAGACATAGGGAAGTCAGCGAAAGATTTCGTGAATACCTAGCGAAGCGGCATGGAAAGGCGCCAATTCGGTGACCGCCAATTCGGTGACGACCGCCAATTCGGTGACAGTCACCATAA
>PLRJ01000053.1:0-17907 GCA_003163855.1 Bryobacterales bacterium
CGCTGCCCGAAACTCACGTTGTAATCCGGCAGAAACACAACCCGCAGGCGCCCGGCCACATCGGCGTCGCCGTTCACCACCTCCGCCACCGAATTCACCAGCTTGATAATTAGCTTCGCCATAAAATATCCCGGCGCCGCTTTGCCGCCGAACAGGAAGGTCCGCGGCGCCGCGTGTGCCGCTGGATTCTTCTTTATTCGGTTAAACATGGTGACAATGTGCAACACCTTCAAATGCTGCCGCTTGTATTCATGTATGCGCTTTACCATGGTGTCGAACATCGACGCCGGATTCACCACCGTCCCGGTTCGCTGCGCAATGTAATCGACCAACTGTTGCTTAACCGCGTGCTGCGTTGCGCGCCACTCGCGCCGGAACCCGGCGTCTTCGACATGCCGCTCCAGCATACGCAATTGATCCAGATTCCGAATCCATTCGTCGCTTCCAATGGTTCGGGTTATCAAACTTGCCAGCCCGGGATTGGACAACGCCAGCCATCGCCGCGGCGTCACTCCATTCGTCTTGTTGCTGAAACGCTCCGGATACATCTGGTAGAAGTCATGCAGCAAATCCTTCTCCAGCAGTTCAGTGTGCAGCGCCGCCACGCCGTTTATAGCGTGGCTTCCCACCGTGGCCAGGTTGGCCATCCGCACCATGCGGCCGCTACCCTCATCAATTAACGACACTCGTTGCACGCGCCCGTCGTCGTCCGGGAAGCGGGCTCTCACCTCGTCCAGAAAACGGCGGTTGATCTCAAAGATAATCTCCAGATGCCGCGGCAGCAAGCTTTGGAAAAGCGTAAGCGGCCACTTCTCCAAAGCCTCCGGCAGCAGCGTGTGGTTAGTGTATCCAAGGCTTTTCGTAGTCGTCTCCCACGCCGCCTCCCAACCAAGTCCGTGCTCATCCATCAGCAGGCGCATCAGTTCAGCCACACTGACTGACGGGTGGGTATCGTTCATTTGAATCGCCCACTTTTCATGAAAGCGCTCCAGCGGACGGCCATGCCGCAGATGCAGATTCACCAGGTTCTGCAGCGAGGCGGAAACGAAAAAGTACTGCTGCTCCAGCCGCAGTTCTTTCCCTTCAATCAACTCATCGTTCGGGTATAGAATCTTCGAGATATTCTCCGACCGCATTTTCTCGCGCACAGATCCTAGGTAGTCGCCGCTATTGAAAGCGCTGAAGTTGAAGTCTTCCACCGCCTCGGAACGCCACAGCCGCAGTGAATTCACTGTGTTGTTCTTATAGCCTCCAATCGGCGTATCGTAGGGAACCGCTTTGACAAGGCGCCCCGGCAGCCAGCGAACCCGGTATCTGCCCTGCTCATCCGTATAGGCCTCGGTACGGCCGCCGTAGCCAACTGTCAATGCTCCTTCCGG
Source organism: Bryobacterales bacterium (assembly GCA_003163855.1). Taxonomy (GTDB): domain Bacteria; phylum Acidobacteriota; class Terriglobia; order Bryobacterales; family Bryobacteraceae; genus Bog-105. The sequence goes on from PLRJ01000053.1 coordinate 1,380, forward strand.
CCTCGCAATCTCCCAAGGATTGCCCCATTGCAGCCATTTGTCCGTAATCTCCACCTGCCAGCCATCCTGAATGGTCTGGTCGAAGATGCCGTACTCATAACGAATGCCGAACCCCACGGCGGGAATCTTTAGCGTCGCCAGCGAATCCATGTAACAAGCGGCCAGCCGCCCCAGTCCGCCATTGCCCAGACCAGGCTCCTCTTCGGCCTCAAGAATATCGCCTGGCTTAAGACCAAGCTCTTCCATCGCCTGCGTAGCTTCCGCTTCCATACCCAGATTCAGCAGGTTGTTGCCCAGGTGGGGACCCAACAGATACTCCGCCGACAGGTAACAGACCATGCGGACGTCCTGCTCGGCGTATGTCTGAATGGTATTCACCCAACGGTGCGTCAAGCGGTCGCGTACCGCCGATGCCACCGCCAGGTAATGGTCCAGCGTGGTGGCCCGTGTGGGATACCGTGCCTGGTCATAAACCACGCTCTCGGTAAACGCCTGCTTAAGCAGCTCCACGCTCATACTGGTCCGCCTGTTACCGCCCGGGCCTGGTTTCAAAATGGTCTCAACTGTGCTGGATGTCACTGCTGGCAGAGTATGCCATCCCAAACGACAAGGCAAGCAATTAAACCGATTGTTCGTGAGCTTGTAACCAGATAACAGCTGATGACTACCTATATCCCGGAAATCACTTCCCGAAAAATACCCAGCTTAGCGACGCGGCGCTTCGCGGGCGGCTGAAATTGCGTGTAGCTGGTTGATTCTGTTTGAGAAATAAATATGCATTCAGGCGGAACGGGATTTTGGGGTCTGTGATTAAAGATGGTTTAGGGCATTTTGCGAAACAAATGCGATGGGTTCGTATTTGCGAAAAAGCGGCGGAATGCCGGATCGGGAAGCGCGGTGGAAACCCAAGAAACGCTACTTTGAGGTGCGATCTTTGTTTTTAGAACGGCTGCCCGGCAATCCCAACTGAGCTGGGCAGGCCGCCTCCCGGCGCTCCTTTCGATTCGCATTTCTGATCTGGTACGAGAGTGGTCAAACCCATATCGAAGCCGCCGTTACCAGGTGCTTGCATCACTTGTCGAACTCGGTTGCGCGCTTTTGGCTGCAAGAAGTCCGTCTAAGCGTCAAACCTCAGGGTAAGATTTCCGCGAAATTCAGAATCATAGTAGCTCCTGGGATCGGCCGGCTTCTCGTGACCGTCCGGTCGTACCCTCGCTGTCACATTAAGCTGAGAACAACTGGCCAAACGTTGCCAGAGTCTCGTTCACGGCAGCCTCGACATCGGACTGCTCTCTTTCTATGCACCAACGGATCGTCACGCCCGTCATCTGAATGGCTAGTCCCCCGAGCAAGGCTGCCGCGAGGCCAGCAGTACGGTTTTTAGGAATTCGCTTCTCAAAGGCTGCGCTTACCATCGCCTGGGCATCTGCCATTCTGGTTGAGTGCGCGGCGGCTGCTGCAGGCCAACGCTTGAGGATTTCGAAAACTCTGCGGGCTCGCGGATGCTTCACAGCATCCTCCACGACTTGCAACATCATCCTTCGAAAAACTTCGCGCATGGTCCAAGTTTTGGGACACGCGTCAAGAGCCGCAATGATCTGCTCAGCGAAGGATACCAGGCTGTAAGCCATGATTTCGCTCTTATTTGCGAAGTAGCGAAAGCAGGAACGTGGGGACACACCGGCGGCCCGGGCAATCTCATCAACCGTAGTCTCTTCATACCCTTTTTCGGCGAAGAGGCTGGTGGCAGCGTCCCAGATGATTTCGCGCACCAGCTGCTGCTTGCGCGTCTTCACGTCCGGGATGGGCGCACGAACTGGAACCGATGCCGCCGAAGTGACTGACCGTCTCATACCGTCCCGAGAAGGATACCATAAACTGACAGAAATAGTCATAGATGGCATTCGCATGTTGACATTGGCATAAACTGCCAAATAAAATCTATCTGATGACAAAAAGCCGAGAAGTGTTCCCTCAACGTTTGAGTCGCGTACCCTTTCCTGATGGCACCGCCGGATTCTGGCGAACTGGCTGGGTCAGCGTCGCAAGACGATTTTTTCTTGGGGCTCTGATTTCAACTTTGCCGGCGATAGCGGCCGTGTGCCCAAGCGCGGGCAAGGCCGTCATGGGTGTAGAGCCTCAGATCCTGATCGATGCAACCTGCGAAGATCCGGGCTTCAACGAAAAGAACTTCTTCATTGATAAGGTGAGTCAGGCGATACTGACGGTCAAGGGCACGGGACAGCAAATCCCGTACACGGAGGTCGACGGTCACTTCAATCCGGCAGAGACGCAGGCGACGCTGCCTGCGGGTGTCGGTAGCAGCCCTACCACTGTCCGTCACGGCGTGAAGTGGCTATTTCCAGCGAGGCAATTTTGGCAGAACCGGTTCTTCGATGCCGTGTACCCGCTGCCGCAGAGCCAAAGCTTCACCGGTGATCCGACCTTCGAGTTTACTCATGGAGGATATCTGGTGAACGTAAACCCCGGCAGTCCCAATGTGGGATACCGGGTGGATGCTGCAGCTTCAAAGCTTGCAAAGGCGTATGCCAACAAGCTCTACGGAAACACCGCCCGGATCTATGGCTATGTTTACGGCATCAGTGGCGGATCAATCCAGACGATGGGGGCTGTTGAAAGCACAACGGGAGTATGGGACGGCGCAATGCCGACCTCTCTGGCGACGGATGGGCTCAGCATGCATTCGTTCATGTGGGATTCGCTATTCATGATGGCCATTCCGCCAGCTCAGCGGGCCTTGATTGCCGAAGCAGAGAAGGCCGGAAGCACCAGGAATATCTATGACGGTCTTAACCCAGAGCAGCGCGCCATCCTGGACGAGCTTCTGAACGCCGGCTTTGCTCCCAGGGCCATGCAAGATACGGGAACGTTCTACTTTCCGCTCCCCTTTTACACAGCCGGGAGTCTGGGCACTATCGACCCGACCTATGAGGACGATTTCTGGTCCAAACCCGGATATGAAGGGACAAACCCGCCGAGCTTTCTATCGGCGGCCAAGGTTGACGGCTTTGCCACGATCACAGCCATCAATCGCGACGCGCAAAGTGCGCCGGTCAGCATCAGTTTCGACCCTGCGACCGTTCCCAAGATGGGCTCGATGGGCAGCGATGGGCTGCAATTCTACGTGTACGCGGCTGATGAGAAGACGCGCACAGTGGGCTCGTCCGGCGGCAGCCTCTCTGGTGACCTGAAGGGCGCGACTCTTACGCTCAAAGGGCCGAATGACCCGGCGATGCTCAGGGCTTTGACCGCAGGAGGCAAGATTCGGATCAACAATCGGTTTCTCCTGGCCTTGTGCTTTTATCCGCGGCATGACATCGTGACCAACGGCAATCCGGCCTACAGGCAGTATCTAAACACAGACGGTACTCCCAAGTATCCGCAGCGCTCAGTTCCAGGCTGGAAGCTGAACTCTCTTTCAACTCAAGGCGGGACCCTGGAGACCGGAAAGATTAAATTCAAGACGATCATCATGGAGAACCTCTTGGATAATCGCTCGTTTCCGTATACAGCATCGTTCTACCACTCACAGATTGTGAAGGCGATCGGCCCTGCACGGGCTGACGACATGGTTCGGGTCTATTACAACGACAATGCAGATCATGCGGACCTTTTCGAGATCAAAGGAGAGGACAACGGCTTTACGGTTGGTTTCGGCGGCATCTGGCTGCAAGCACTCATCGACCTGACAAACTGGGCAGAAAAGGGAGTGCCTCCGTTTTCCTCGACGCGGTATTCGGTCGATGAACACAATCAAGTCAGCTTACCCCCGAACCCGGTTGAGCGCGGCGGCATCCAACCGGTTGTCACGCTCATGGCTAACGGTGCGGATCATGCTTCCGTCGGCGTTAATCAGGTAGTAACTCTAACCGGCAAGATCGAGGCACCTCCGGACACGGGAAACGTCGTGCAGTACGACTGGTATCTGGGGGGAAGCCCGGTCACATACGAAACGCCCACGGTGCTACCGGCGCCGCAGTCGCTAGTCAAAATCACACGCACCGTAACGTTCCCCAAACCGGGAGTCTATGAGGTGACATTACGCGCAACTGCTCAACGCAACGGCGTCTCTGAGTCCTGGACCAATATGCAGAATCTCGCACGTATCCAGGTGGTCGTGCAATAAGGGGCGCGACGACGAGCACCCAATGTGAAATGCGCAGGACCGAACCTGAACATTCTTTCTCAAGATCCGCAGGAACCAAACGGCACCTTTCTGACGGGCAACGATGGGCGACATGAAAGCGCTGCGGATTCGCAAGCGCTCGCCAGGAAGTATTCAAGTTGGCGTGTAGCAAGTTGGCAGTCTTTCAAGCAAAACGGCTTGGCTTAACGCCTATGTGGAACGCGGACGGGGGAAACCCGGGAGACTCAACGCCACTACCAACGGCATCTGTTCATCGGTCTAAATTCCGCAGAAACCGAGACAGGGAAAGCCGACGACCGCTGCATTGACCAAAGCCCATCTGCAGGGCTTTAGGCGATAGAATTAAACCATTAAAAGTAAAGTATTTTCGACTGTCTTCTTGTTCCTGCTACTCATGAACATTGGAGCCCAAGGCCATGCACAAACGCAACAGACCGTGGATGACTTATCCATCGAGGCATCTTTGGCACGCCACAAAGTCGCGCTGGATAAAAGCTCCCTCATAAAGGCGCTGCAAAATCCGGATTCGACAGTTAGATGGCTAGCGGCTACGAAGTTGGCAAGTGAAAAGGATAACAACGCAATTGCATTGATCCTTGCCGCCGAGCAAGACGAAAAGGAGCCCGAAGCCAAAACTAATATGGCCTACGCGCTGGCCCTTGCCGGAAATGACGAAGGATTTCACGCACTCAGGGAAACATGTAAGGCGGGTAACCAGACGTTGCTTATACGTCTTCGAGCCGCAAAATATCTCGCCAGGATGAAAGACGATAGCTGCCTTCCCAATGTTTTGGAAATGATCAGGTTAGAGTCAAAGTCCCGGCAGGGAGCTATCTTGATGCTGCCCCTGTTCCGGCCTGCCTCCAATGAGCAAAGATCAAAGATTCGCGAGGTTATTCGGGCTTGCCTTTTTGACCGCGAAGAATTGGTTAGAAGCGCAGCCGCAAGCGCGCTAGCAGATCTGAAGGACGTTGATGGCATGCAGGATCTTACACGCGCTATCGCTAACGAACGAGTCGATTTTGTCCGGCAGCAAATGGCAAACTCGCTAAAGGCCTTGCAGGCGCACTAACCAATCATCCACTTCGACTGCACCCACCCCAGCGACACGGCGGTCATGACCAGACCCACCACAATCACAATCGCCGGAGAAGCAATCGCGGCAAAGCGCAACAGCGGATGATTCCCTCGCCGGCTGTTGGCGGGCAGCAAATTCTTGGCGTACAACACCATCACTCCGATGGCCACCAGCACTACGGCTAGGCCGACGCTGAACGACAGCAGCAGCATTAATCCCAACGCAACTCGATCGAGCGCAATGGCGCCCAACAGCAGCACCAACGCCGATTCGCACGGCACCAGGCCACCGCTGGCGCCTAACGCTGCCAAGCCTTTCCAGGAAATCTCATCCGGCATATGCGAGTGACTGTGGCTATGGCTATGGCTGTGGCTGTGTGAATGGCTATGGCTGTGTGAGTGACGCTTAATTTGCCCAGCAGCCTCCTGCGCATGCGAGTGCATTGAACTCTTCACCCGCTTGTACAACATCCAAGCACCCACAGCGACAATCGACAAGCCCGAGATCGCTCCCAGATACACCGTGATCTTTTCGGGAACGATATACCGATACAAGAACAGCGTGGCGATGCCGAGCGCGAACACAGTAATAGTGTGAGTAAACGTGACCATCGCGCCCAGAAAAGCGGCATGTTTCAATGTGCCCCGGGAGCCCACCAGGTAAGCGGCGACAATCGCTTTTCCATGCCCCGGCGTTAAGGCATGTGCCGCTCCCAACACAAACGCCGCGCCTAACGCCAGAAAAATCATCCAGGGCGTCAATTGCCGTTGATGCAACAACCGCGATAGAAAATCGCCTTTCACCACCGACCCCGCCGGCGCCGCTGCCGCTGTCATCGTGGCCGGAGCCGCCGCCGGAATAGCCGTCTTAGGTTGCGCAATCTCCTTAATAACCGGAGCCTTCGGCGCCACCGGCTTCGCGGGCGCCACAACTTCAGGCGCGCTCGTTATCCATTCCACTTCAGCCCGCAGATCCTGCGGCGGCGCTAGCGTCGGGTCTGCCGGATAATGCGTCAGCCCCTGACTCAGGTCTTTGCTCGTCTGGCTGGCTTGTTGAACCGTCGCGCCTGTTCCCTGGTCTACGACAATCTCTTTCCATCCCGTTCGTTCGGGATAATTCGCGTCATCATAAGTCAGCTTGCCGCCGCGTGCGTCGATCAAGGCCTGCGTGGTGATGCGCAAAATGGGAAGGTTGCCGGCGCCGTCTGTAATCACCAGCCTCGCCCCTTCAAATTTTGGCTGAACAGCCTTTCCATCAACGGTTATGGCTAGGTTCTTCAACCAGTCGCGCGCCTGTTCCACTGCGCGCTGATCCAGTTGTTCCGCCGGAGCTGTCCGGTCCAGATTCCACGTGCTGAGCAGCGCCGAAGTCGGTATCTCGGCCAGATCCAAAACATATTCCAACTGCACGCCGCGCCCGGTCATCTGCAGCTTTGCATAATGACTGACGCTGAAGTTGCCCATAGGGTGGGCGCTAAGCAACCCGGCAAATGCCAGTAAACCAGCCCAAAACTTCACTGGGCTCCCCCACGGTGTTCCGCGCTGGCCATTTCCGTCTTGCCAAAATCGAACTTCGCATTCAACGCCGTCAAACGAGCCTGGTAAGCCTGTGCAGTCTTTTCATCACCCGCGGCTTGAGCAATTTTCGCCGCATGAAAGTAAAACAGCGGCTCCGGCGTCGTCATGCGCAGCGCCTTCGCCGAAGCGGCCTTTGCCTCTTCCAGCCGGCCCGACTTGAACAAAATCCACGAATATGCGTCCCACGTATAAACGTCGCCGCGCGTCGGCAGTTCAGTCTCAATCAGCGTCATTGCAACATTCAAATCGCGATCATGATCAGCCAGCAGCAAGGCCAGGTTCCGGTTTACCTTTTCTTTGTTCGCTTGGCCCAGTTTTTCAATGGTGCCAATCAACTCATGCTGTTCTTTGGCTTTCGCCGTCTGGCCCGTAGCTGTATAAAGATCTTCCAGCGCGCCGGCATAATCGGGCAGTGGAACAATCGATTGCGCGCGCAGATAGTCGCGAATAGCTTCCTGTGTTCGTCCTTGTTCCGCATGCACGCGGCCCAATCCCGCCCAGGCGCGATGCAGCGTGGTGAAATTCTGCAGGGCTGTCGTATACGTCGCGCCCGCATCCGCAACTCTGCCGGTCTTGAAATACATGTCGCCGAGTTCCGCCAGGCACCACGCGATATTCTCCGGCGCCGGATCGCCTGCCTCAACCGCCTGTAGCATCAGGGCGATGGCGTTCTGCGGATCGCCGGTCACAAAGCGGTACCAGGCAAAGCGGTTATAGCTGGTTAGGGCCGGACGCAGCGCGAACATGCGCGTGTAAGCCTTACCCGCCTGCTGATAATCGCCCAATTCCATCTCCGCATCGCCCAGGTTCGCCCAACTGCCGGCGTCCGATGGCGCATATTTCACAATGTCCGCCGCGCGGTCGGCCACGCTCTTAAAATCGTGCCGCTGCATATCGATCTCATTCTCAAAACGCAGCGCGACCAGGTTGCCACCGTCCGCCTCCAGCATGGCTTCTACCAGTTTCGATGCTCGGTCGAGATAGGCAAAATCGGCCGTTTCACGCAATTTCTGCAGATAAGCGGTTATCAACTCAATCTGCAGCCGCACGTCTTTGGGCGAAGCAGCCAGAAGCTTCTCACAAGCTTTAATGCGGTCGTCTGTGCTCTCATGCGCCAGTTGTTCTGAAAGAACAGGCCGCGTGGTGGAGACGCTCTGCGCCAACAGCGCTGTCACTATAAAAAAACAAGCCGCTAGTTTCATCGCGTCACTCCACTGGCTGTTTGCACCTGCGCCTCAGCCGGACACGAACCTTCCTTGGCGTACCGTTCAGCCGCAGCACCATCGTTGGCGCTCGCCGCAATGCGCGCCGCCTGGCAGAAGTAAACCGAGTTGCGCAGCCCCACTGCCAGCGCCTTCTCCATCTGCGCCTTAGCTTCATCGAACTTGGCGTTTCGATATAACGCCCAGGCATAGACCTCTAGGGTTGCAGCATCGTGCCGCATTTCAGCCCGCTTCGAGGCCAGCGCCAGAGCCTGTGCTGGATCGTTCTTGCGATCGGCGTAGTAGCTGATCAACTGCAGCGTGGCATCTTGTGGCTTCTGCATTTCAAACTTCTTAAACTCAACCGAAGCCGCCTCCGTTTGCCCCGCTTTAGCCAGTGCTTCGGCCCAATCGTAAAGATTCGCCGCGCTGGGCACAGTCTGATACCGCTGCTCACACAACTTTGCCGCCTCCGCGAAATTTCCCTCGGCCGTGCTGACTTGCGCCTTCGCCGCCAGCGCCAGCTGCGAATCGGGAAACAGCCGCGTCGCTTGCGCCAGCATGTCTGTTGCCGCCTTGGTATTGCCTGCCGATAAAAGCAGCCGCGCTTTCTGCGTCAGCAGCCACGCGCGCTGGTCGCCATCGTTCTGCGAAGTCCGGCGGATGGCTTCATCGTAAAACTCCACCGACCCTTCCACATCGCCGAAAAGCTCGCGCAATCCGGCTGCTTTCTCAAAACCGAGCGCGCTCCCAGGGCGCAGATCCAAAATCCACTGAGCGGCCTTCTCAGCCGCATCGTAATTCCCCAGCGCTACATTCGCATCCACCAGCAGACTCCAACCAGCCAAGTCGTCCGGAACCTTGTTGTGCAAGGCTGTCGACAGTGTCAACGCATCCTGTGGCTGGTCCCTACCCAGCAGAATGGCCGCCCGCAGTTTCTGCGCGTCATACTCGTCTTTCGACAACTTCAATGCCTGATCCACCGCCGCATTGGCCTTCGCGTACAGCGCCGGGTCACGGTAATCACGCGCCTTGCGAATCAGCGCGGCGGCTAACTCGTCATAGGAAGTGGCCGATTGCGGCTTCGCCTTTACCTGCTGTTGTGCCGCCGCTATGCGTGCATCGACAGGCGAGACAACCTGGGCAGAAACGACGGAAGTCACAAGGACGGTCAGGAGTAGTTTGCTCATAAAAACCTCAAAGATCAAGAAAAAAGGCCACTTCCACCGAGCTAGAAACGCAAAGGGCACAGTGCCGTGCCGCCAGGAAAATGAGAAACCCATCTCCAAAGGCGGCCTCGGCGTGCCCGTTTTGCGCGTGCTACTTAGAAGTGGCCCGGGGTTTACAGCTAATTAACCGGACAAGGTGCCCCGGCGCCCATCGTGCATCCTGGTTCACCTGGATCAATATGACGGCGTTGACGGCCACTCTGCGCCCAGGCAACATAGGGGAACGTTTCCTGGTAGGGAACGTCGTTGGTGTTTACACCGTCCCCGATGGGATAGTTGTACTGCGGTCCGGCCAGAATTCCGGCAACCGCGCGAGCCGCAATATCCGTCACGTCGTCGGATACGCGGCGTCCATTCGGGAAGCCCGCCGCGTCCCCAGCCAGCAGGCCCAGACGCTTGCGGCTAGCCATCGGCGTGGGAGGAACTCCCGTATTCAAGCGAAGCAGGTCGGCGATAGGACCGGCCGGTGTTCCAGGCGCCGCGATCGGCGGAGCGTAGGTAACCAGCGGCAGCAGGTCGGTGCGGGGAGGCGTTGGGATCGCGATTCCGTAGATGGCGTTTAATACGCGCGCCAACAGCGGATCCAGATCGAAACTTGCAAACTGCGAATCGTTAACTGGCGCGCTCATGCTCCAGGTATCTTTGTAGCCGGTGCCGATGATCAACTCGTTAATCAGCGGATTGCCCATGCGTTGCACTTGCGCGTAGCCGCCGGAACCGACCGCGGAGAGTGGTGGACGGCGCACCAGGATGCGCGGGCGGGAAGTGGTGCCCCATGCTCCGATGGTTGCTGCCGGATCGGTAGCCGCAACCTGGGTGCCGGTGCGTGTCAACATGGCGATGGGTACTTGAATCGCGATCGTGTTTACGTTGTAGCCGGAAACAAAGTCGGGCGCGATGTTGGTGTGGTCGTCGGCATCCGCGGCTGCGCTTAACACACCGCCGCCGGCTGCCGTTCTGAAGTTGAGTGAGTCGAAAGCCGCGCCCAGGTCAATATAGAAAGGGTCGTCGACGGTTCCGGCGAATACAGAAATGCCGCCGCCCAGGCTATAAATACCTTGCGCTGCCAGCGCCGGGTAGTTCGGCATGGTGCGCGGTCCTACGTTACTCGGTACCGCGATCAGTGGTCCGCCCGTCGAGTTGGTTAGCGCCGTCGGAATGCCGTCCTTAATCATCGTTACGGTGTAGGTCTGCTTGAGGCTGAAGCCGGCTGATCCGGGACCAGTAAGAGACGTAATAGCTGGTGGAACAATCGGCGTTCCAGGCGCTACTGGCGCCGGTGAATTGGCAGGTGCATTAATTCCGGAGCCCGCGCCCACAAAGCCGGTGAAGACATTCGGAGCCAGAATCTCTGTAGTGAACTGCACCTGGAACTGAATGTGCGGCATCGCATCATTCCGGTTATCCACGTTGATGGAATAAAGAATATTGTCATCAAACGGGAAGTAATTGGGTCCGTTGCCCGGCTCCAAGAACGGATCGACATTCAGCAGAAACGTAACCTTCGTCGGATCGTCATAGCTGACGAAGGCGAAGAAATCGGTTATATCCGCTTTGTGATCGAGCGCCGTTATTGGGGCCTCTCGGTGACTCGCCGCAAACGTCGGCGGCGGAGCCACTAACAGTGCGCCCATCAGCGCACATCCAATCGATTTAAGTCGATTCATCTATTGCTCCTTCATGACTGGTGTTGCATTTTGTAAAAAAGAACGTCTCCGGCGCAGGCCCGCACCAGCGGCAAGAGCTAGTCCGAACCCTGCGAACATAATGCTCGCCGGCTCCGGTACAGCGCCAAAGCTGTTTGTGAAGGTCCCGCCCGCAGCCGAACCTATCGTGCCGCCGCTCAGCGTGAAATCATCCGTGACATTCAAAAAGCTGACCGGACCCAACCCGCTGTAATCGGAGTTCTGCGCGCCGTCCAGAGTTAACAGGCTGCCCGCTGTTCCCGTACAGTTACCTACGCCGGTGGAATCGAACATTCCGCCCGCGCAGAAGTTTTCAATCTCTGTAACGCCGCCGTCACCGGTCTCCGATGAGCCCGACAGAGTGATTGCCGAACTCACCAGCGAAGCGCCGCTCAGATCATAAGTAAAAAAGCTCTCGAGGAGAGCGTTCGTACTCGCTGATTGACTGGTGGTAAACGTCAGAGTCGGGCTGTAAACGCCGCCCGACGGGGTTATTGTGATGCTGGCGGCCGACAGCTCGGTTGCACCTGTCTGCCCGCTCAGTATCGAAAAGTTGTACAACGTCTCGCCGCCGATGGTACAACCGCTTGAACCCAGCGACAAGTAACTTGCCAGCGTACCGCTAGTACAGGTTGATGCTGCACACAGTTGCGCGACCGAAAACAGCGCCGCACAACCAATTAAAAGATTTCTCACTTACTTGAACTCCTTCCAAGTTCCGCGTAGTTCCATGGGATCTATTCATGCTTTAACTTGCTTGCTGTCCCCTAGTACGATTCGCATACCTTAGATGGATTTAATCTGTTGCCTAGTAACGTGCTACAAAGTACTTCCAGTCTGCAAACTTCGAGAGTACTTGTGCCTCAATCCGATGCCGCGCCATTCACGTAAACTCTAGTGGTCGCACGAAAGTAACTATCGTGCTACCATTCCGTTGGTTTTCATGCACATTCCAGACGGCTATCTCAGTCCTTCTAGCTGTGCCACGATGTTCGGCGCGGCAGTACCCTTCTGGACTGTTGCACTCAAGCGCATCAAAAAAACTTTTCACACGCGCGCTGTTCCCACCCTCTCTCTCTTCTCCGCCTTCTGTTTCGTCATCATGATGTTTAATCTCCCGCTGCCCGGTGGAACTACGGGGCACGCGGTGGGCATGGGAGCCGCCAGCATTGTCCTCGGTCCGTGGGCTTCTATATTGGCCATCTCGGTAGCGCTGCTGGTACAAGCACTGTTCTTCGGCGATGGCGGCATTACCGCCTTTGGCGCCAACTGTTTCAACATGGCAATCGTCGGATCGCTGGTTTCCTATCTCGTTTACCGTTTCCTCGCCCAGCGTTCCGCCCTCACTTCAAGCCGCCGCGTCGTCGCCGCGGGCCTCGCCGGTTACGTCGGCATCAACGCTTCAGCCTTGTGCGCGGCCGTCGAGTTCGGCCTGCAGCCCCTGCTCTTTCACGACTCATCCGGCGCGCCTCTCTATGCTCCTTATCCTTTTTCTATAGCGCTGCCGGCAATGATGGCTGGTCACCTCACCTTCGCCGGGCTGGCCGAGTTCGTCATCTCGGCGGGCATCGTGGCCTGGCTGCAAAAAGCCGACCCGGCCATGCTGCGCAGCACTGCCCCTGATGCTCCCAACGTCGCGCCGGTTAAAACTTTTAAGCGTCCCGCGCTGGCTCTGTGGGGCGCCCTCGGCCTTCTGGTTCTCTTGACCCCAGTAGGAATCCTGGCAGTCGGCAGCGCTTGGGGAGAATGGAGTGTCAGCGACTTTGCCGATGCCAGCGCGCGCCAAGCCATAGCAGAGGCCTCAGGCAATATCCCCGCGCCCGCTCATGTTCCCGCTGGTCTTGAGCGTCTTTCCTCTATCTGGAACGCTCCTTTGGCGCGCTACGCTCCGGATTTCGTTTCCAACACCGCGCTCGGGTACCTGCTCTCGGCTTTAACCGGGGTTGCTATCATCGCACTCCTCGGAGTTCTGCTGCGCTGGCGCTGGAACGGGTCGCGCCGCCGTAACTTCATTGAGAAAACCACCCGTTCACTGCTGACTGCGGCCCAGGACTCTTTCTTCGCCGAACAGGTGGCTGCCAGCAACGGCTTTCTCCAGCAACTCGATCCGCGCGTGAAGATATCCGGTCTCGGTATCTTGATTGCCGCCTGCATAGCTGTCCATCGCCTCGAAGTCCTGTGCCTATTGCTTATGCTTACGGTTCTGCTGGCTTTCGCCTCCCGAATCGGCCTCCCTGTCCTTGCAACTCGCGTGTGGTTTCCGGTGCTGGCGTTTACCGGCTTGATTGCCGCTCCGTCAATCTTCCTAACTCCCGGAACGGCGCTCTGGCACGCTCCTGTGCTGGGTTGGGCTATCACCCTGCAAGGACTCCGCAGCGCCGCCTTTCTACTGCTTCGAGCGGAAACCTGCGCCAGTCTCTCGGTTCTGCTCGTCCTCACCACGCTTTGGACTCAATTGCTGCGGGCACTCCGCTTCTTCCGTGTGCCCGTCATCCTGGTTGCCATTCTCGGCATGACTTATCGCTTCCTCTTTTTACTCCTGCGCGTTGCCACCGACATGTACGAAGCGCGTGAATCGCGTCTCATCGGCAATTTGCCGCCGAACCAGCAGCGGCGTCTGGCCGCCTCTACCGCTGGCGTCCTGTTAGGTAAGACAATGCAACTCACCGGCGATGTTCACCTGGCCATGCAAGCCCGCGGCTTCCGTGGCGAAATACGCCTGCTCGATGACAACAAACTGCGCCGCTTCGACTGGCTCCGCATTGCCGCTTTTTTCACCATTGCCTGCTGCGCCATCTGGTGGGGCCGCTGATTTGGACCCGCTCAATCCAGCTTTCGACGTCGCCAACGTTTCCTACCGCTACAACCAGACCCCCGCTCTCTCCGGTTTGTCCATCCAGGTAGCGCGCGGCGAACGCGTCGCTCTTCTCGGCGCTAACGGATCGGGTAAATCGACGCTGTTGCGGCTGCTCGGCGCCTTAAGTTTTCCCTCCGAGGGCCAGATCTCGTTTTTCGGAGATCCCCTCACCGAAGAGTCGCTTCAGAACGAAACGCGTTTCTTCGACTTCCGCCGGCGCGTCGGCATTATCTTCCAAAACCCCGATATTCAACTCTTCAACCCCAGCGTCTTCGACGAAGTGGCTTTCGGCCCTCTTCAATTGCAATGGCCCAAAACCGACATCCGCGACCGCGTCGAACAAGCCTTGCAGGAAATGGGCATCGCCCACCTGCGCGACCGCGCTCCTCACCGCCTTTCCGGTGGCGAAAAGAAGCGCGTTGCCTTGGCCTCAGTCCTGATTCTCGATCCTGAAGTTTTATTACTCGACGAACCCAGCGCCGCACTCGATCCAAACAGCCAATCACAAATCGTCGATCTGCTGTCAAATTGGAGAAACGGCGCCAAGACGGTCATTACCGCCACGCACGACCTCGACACATTAGAAGAAATCGCCGACCGTTGTTACGTCTTCCAGGCCGGCCGGATTGCGGCTGAAGGCACGCCCCTCAGCATTCTGCACGACGCAGCCCTGCTGGAGCGAACCGGTCTCCTCCGCGTTCACCCGCACACCCATAAAGATGACGCGCGTCACCCTCATCCGCATCTGCATAGACTATCTGAATGACAACTGCAATCGAAGTTGTAGACCTGCCGGCGCAGCGGCTACTGACCAAGCGGACAACCTGCGGACATAAGGAGATCGGCCCCGCTTTCGGCAAAGCGATTCACAATGTCGGCCAGTGTCTTCGTGCCAGCGGTGGCAAGATGGCTTCCATGCCTATGGCCGTTTATCTTAATTGGCGTGCTTCCGACTGCGACATGGCGGCAGGATGCAAGGTGGACGGGCATGTGACGCTGGAGCATGATTGCGAGTGGCTGGATTTACCAGCCGGTCCGCACGCTTTCGCCAGTCACTTTGGACCCTACGACACGCTAATTGAGACCCATCAAACCATCATGAAATGGTGCGCCGATAACGGCAAACAGATTTCAGGCCCCTGTTTCGAAGCCTATCCCACCGATCCGGGAACCGAACCCGACCCAGCGAAGTGGCAGACTGACGTCTACTATCCTGTATAAGGCTGCGGAGGGCCAAATCTCATGAAGTTTATGCTCGCTCTAGCTTTTGTCTTGCCTGGCCTCCATCTCGCCGCTCAGACCCAGGTGTCAGCACCCGATCCGTGGAAGGCGTTAGCTTTTCTCGAAGGAACATGGGAAGCCAAGGCACAAGGCAGCGGCGGAGCGGCCGCCAGCGGCGCCTATACATTTCGTCGCGAACTCGGAGGACACATCCTGGCTCGTCACAGCACAACCCAAGCCGGCTGCAAAGCCCCGGACTCTTTCGATTGCGAACACGGAGACCTGCTCTACGTCTACGCCGACATGCCGGGACAGCCACTAAAAGCCATCTACTTTGATAATGAAGGCCACGTCATTCACTATGACGTCTCAACCCCCACCGCGACCACAGTGATGTTTCTCTCAGACCCCGCAACGCCCGGCCCGCAGTTCCGCCTCGTCTATGAAAAGAAGGATTCCCTGATGTTTGGGAAATTTCAAATGCACATGCCCGGTCAAACGGATTGGAAGTCTTATCTAGAATGGAGTGGTAGTAAGAAATAGTCACTGATTAGTACTGCGAAGACCGGAGCTACGAAATCAATGCTCGCTCGAATTGCCGCCATCATCCTTCTCGCGACGTTCGCTTTGTTCGGCCAATCGGAACAATCGCCTGAACCGCTGGCCAAGGTGAAGATGTTCGCCTTCGGAGGTGTCGGATTTGCCGGTGCAACCACCCAGGGCCAGAAGGATTACCGCGAGGTAATGTCTCGCCCGAATCGCCTGGAGATTCTGGAGCAAGTCTTCGAGACCGGAACACCTGAAGCCAAAGGCTATGCCCTGGTAGGCATTTCCAACCTTGATCGCGCCCGCTTCACTGTCCTCGCCGCGCCTTTGCGATCATCCAAGCAGACCGTACAAACTGCGCGCGGCTGCATCCTCTTCAAGACAACTCTAGCCGCAATTATCCGCGGCATCGATGCCGGTGCTTACGCACACTACCTCTAAACAAAAGGAACTTATCAATTGCCGTCTGCCAAATTGCTCATGATCGTTGGAGATTACGTCGAAGACTACGAAGTGATGGTGCCGTTCCAGGCCTTGCAGATACTTGGCCACACTGTCGACGCCGTCTGCCCCGACAAAGCCGCCGGCGAATTTGTCCGAACCGCCATCCACGACTTCGAAGGTGACCAGACTTACTCCGAAAAACGAGGACACAACTTCGTCCTAAACGCCTGCTTCGCCGATAGCAAGGCGTCCGACTACGACGGCTTGGTCATACCAGGCGGCCGCGCCCCCGAATACCTGCGTCTCAATCCGAAGGTGATCGAACTGGTGCAGCACTTCGAACACTCGAAAAAACCAATCGCCGCACTGTGCCACGGAGCACAGATACTGGCTGCGGCACGCGTCATCCAGGGCAAGCGAGTTAGCGCCTACCCCGCATGTGCGCCCGAAGTGGAGAGCGCCGGCGGCATCTATGCCAAAGTGAATATGCACGAGGCCGTAACCGACGGCAACCTTGTCAG
>PLRJ01000053.1:17932-48189 GCA_003163855.1 Bryobacterales bacterium
CCTGTGCGCTGGTTCGTCATTCAGTGCAGTAATACCCAACTCACGGTTCTCAAATGGAATACCGAGACCGCTAACGCTCCCGGTGCCCGTCACTATTGCGGCGAAGGCCACGCTCAGGTGTACATCAGCCGCTGGTTCGAATCCATGTGCACGCCTCCCAAGCCCGATTTCTGAGAATCTCTGCGGTCGTCAGCCACTGTGGAGAATATGCCTACATCGGGCGCGCTCAGAAGCAACTGGATGGCGCCCGCCCTAAACTTCTGTGCCGTCATCGTCACGTTCGGAGTGCTGCTGCCCGCGGGAATCCCTAAATCTCCCGAACCTTATAGATTCGGCATCCTGGCAATCATCGCGCTGCCCTGGATCTGTCTCTTAGTCGTCTGGAAGTCCCACGGCCTCTTCCACCTTCGGTCCCGTTCAAAAGATCCTCAATCTAGATCCAGCCTCGCAATGTTCTTTTCAGTTCCCACAATTGTACTCATCGTACGCGCATTCCACTACAACATCCTGGATCATGCGCCAGTCATTAAACTAGCGGTCGTCACAGCTGTTTTGCTTTTGCTGGCCGCTCGCTTAGCGGACAGAACAGCCACTCTTCATACGCTCGTCCTTGTTGCCGTCTTCTACGGCTATGGAGTCTCCGCCGAAGCCAATGCACTCTTCGATAACTCAGCCACACTCACTTTTCGCGTTACCGTGCGCGACAAACGAATGATCCCTGGAAAGTCCCGCTCCTATCGTCTCTATCTCAATCCCTGGGGACCCCTTCAGGACCTTAATAGCATCGATGTAAGTCATCAGATGTTTGACCGCATACAATCGGGCGACACCATCAAAATCGCCTTAAAACAGGGTGCGCTGGGCGCGCCTTGGTTTTTCGTAGCCCAGCCGTTCTGAATTCCTTAACGATCATCTAATCCTCACCGATTAGGATTCTGTCACGGTTTGCATTATCTACTGTGCACGCAACACTCTCCAACAGTAGGACTAATGCGCACACACCAACCACTCCTCTCCGCTCTTGCAGCATTCTTTTGGCTGGCGACGAATGCCCTTGCTCAAACTCAGCCGGAAGCACGCATTCTTCAGCCCGTAGACGAGACAAACCTCGTTACGCTAAGTGGCAATGTGCATCCCGCGCTGTCCGCCGCTGCCGTATCCGCCGCGCTCGATCCCGGTACTCCCATGGAGCGCATGGTCATTCACCTGAAAGCCTCCGCCGCGCAGGAAGCGCAACTTGCCCAGTTGGTAGCTGATCAGCACGATCCTAAATCGCCGTTATTCCACCAGTTCCTAAGTCCCAGTGATTTCGGCTCCAAGTTCGGAGCCGCCGCCGCCGACATCGCCCAGGTGACCGCCTGGCTGCAGAGTCACGGCTTCACTATCAACGACGTACCCGCCGGCAACCGCAGCATCATCTTCAGCGGCACTACCAGCCAGGTCACCGCTGCCTTCCACACCGAAATCCGCAGCTACAGCATTGGCGGCGTGAAGCACATTGCCAACGCCACCGACCCCCAAATTCCTGCCGCGCTTGCCTCTGTCGTTGGCGGCATTGTGCAACTCCACGACTTCCAGGCCAAACACAGTGCTACCCGCTTCACTCCCATACCGCAGGCCGTCTTCGCCAACCCGCAGTACACAAGCGCCAGCGGCCACTTTCTGTCGCCGGCCGACTACGCCACCATCTACGACCTCAACCCGCTCTACTCCGCAGGCATTAATGGCACCGGTCAGAGCATCGCCATCATCTCGCGCAACAACATCACCATTCAGGACGTGACAACCTTCCGCTCCACTTTTGCCCTTCCACCCAACGATCCGCAAATCGTCATTGTCGATGTGGACCCGGGCATTACCAGCGACGATTCGGTAGAGGCCACAATCGATGCCGAGTGGGCCGGAGCCGTTGCTCCAAAAGCCACGGTTAAACTTGTTGTCGGCCGCTGCACCAGCAGTTCCGACGGTGTCATGTCCGCCGAAATCTACGCTGTTACCAACAACGTCGCGCCCATCATCAGCGTCAGTTACGGCATGTGTGAGGCGGAAATGGGCAGCGGCGGCTCTGCCTTTTACACGGCGCTCTGGCAGCAGGCCGCCGCGCAAGGTCAAAGCGTTTTTATCGCTTCCGGTGATAGTGGTGTCGCCGGCTGCAACGGTCAAAACGACACCTCTGCCACCACCGCCGGCATCAATGGCATCTGCAGTTCGCCGTACAACACCTGCGTTGGCGGCACGCAATTCGCCGACACCGCCGACCCTGGTCAATACTGGCTGCCCGGCAACAACACCGCGGGCGGTTCCGCCGTCAGCTACATTCCTGAAACAACCTGGAACGAAAGCGCGCTCATGCCGGGCGGATCGGGCTTGTACGGGGGCACCGGCGGACCCAGTCTCTATGTCGCTAAACCCAATTGGCAGGCTGGTCTCGGCGTACCCAACGATGGCAAACGCGACACGCCCGACGTCTCGCTTTCCGCCGCCCAGCATGACGGTTATGCTGCGTACGATGCCTGGAACGGCGGCCTCTTTTTTGCCGGCGGCACCTCGTTTTCCACCCCCGCCTTCGCCGGCATCATGGCGCTCATCAATCAAAAAAGCGGAGCTCCCCAGGGACTCGCTAATCCCACTCTCTACGCCCTCGCTGCCAAACAAAATGCCGGCGGCGCTGCCATTTTTCACGACATTACCACCGGCAACAACTCCGTTCCAGGCGTAACCGGTTACTCAGCGACACCCGGCTACGATATGGCTACCGGCCTCGGCACCGTTGATGCCGCTGCCTTGGTGAACCACTGGGCCGACGCCGCTCCCAGCCTTTTGCTCAGCGCCGCCACTGGCGCACTCTCGCTCAATACCGGACAGAGCACATCCACCGTCATCACGACTTTAGTCACTGGCACAATGAACGCCGCCGTTAAGCTGACAGCGTCCGGCGCGCCCGCTGGAGTTACTGTAACCTTCTCGTCTGCCACCATCGCAGCGCCCGGCTCGGGCAAATCCACCATTACCGTCGCCGCTTCTTCTTCCACCGCCATCGGCAACTACAACATCACCATCACCGCCACCGGCGGCACGCAAACCGCTACCCTTATCCTGCCCCTCGCCATCGCCACTCCCACCTTCACCATGGTGGCCAACCAGTCGCGCCCCGTCATGAACTTGCCCTCTAGCCTGGCCGATAACATCGTCATTACCGCGCAGACTGGCTTCAGTGCCGCTCTCACGTTCACCCTTTCCGGCGCGCCCGCCGGCGTTACCGCTTCGCTTTCCAAAACTTCTCTTGCCGCTCCCGGTTCCGGCACCATCGTGCTCAATCTGGCCACTAACACCAGCGTCTATCAGGGCAACTATCCGCTCGTTATCACCGGCACTGGCGGCGGACAAATCCACACCATCACCGTGCTCCTGGTCATCCCCAGCTTCACCGTTGCCACACCAGCCGGACCCTATGGTTTTTACAAGGTCAATCCGGGCAGCAGCGTCAACTTCCCCGTCACCATCACGCCTGATTCCGGCTTCGGCTCCTCCATTACCGTCGCGCCCCAGAATGGCTATCTGCCCAGCGGCGCGCATCTCACTTTTTCCGCCACTGCCAACACGGTCGGCACTCCGTCTTATACAGTGAGCGGCAGCGTGCCCACCACCATTTACGCCAACATGGCCGTGGACGCATCCGTGCCGCTGGCGTCCTACTTCTTCAACATCAATGGCAATGGCGGCAACGTCACATCCGGCACCTCACTCTATCTGCTGAACGGCGTCACCGGATCATGCCAGCTTGACGTGCTGGACGTCACCCATTCCACTAACAACCTGTCCGTCAACGCTGGCAGTTCCGTCACGTCGACAACTATTTGTAGTGGCTATGTGGGAAACTTTCCGGGAGCACTTGCACTTTCCTACACCGGCGCGCCCGCCGGCATGACCTTCACGCCCTCCGGCCCCATGAATGCCGATACCTGGGGCACCATCCGCATCAACGTCGCCCAGTCAGTCCCCGGCGGCACCTACGGTATTCACGTCTATGCCAGCAGCGGCGGCTTCACCGCCGGCGCCTACATCAGCGTTATCGTTACCCCGTACAACGTCAACCTTGCCGCTTCACAAAGTGCGCTATCTCTGTTCCAGGGCGCCAGCGGAACCGTCACTGTCACATCCAAACACCAGGGCGGCTTCAACTCGCCCGTCAGCCTCGCCTGGTCCGGATTGCCCACCGGCCTCACCGCCGCACTCTCCTCAAGCTCCTTGGCAGCTCCTGGCGATGGCACTGCTGTCACCACTTTCACCGCCGCCGCCACTACTCCGCCCGGAACCTACACCGCCACGCTGACAGCCAGCGGAGCAGGCGCAACCCAAACCGTACCCGTCGCGCTCACCATCGCCGCGCCCTCGTGCACGCTTGCTCCCTCAGCCGCCTCACTGGCCCTTTCCGCCGGACTAACCGGCAGCCTCAAAGTCTCCTGTAACTCGCCGCAAGGCACTTTCAGCGCGCCTCTGACGCTCGCTCTCAGTGGAGCTCCGAATGGCGTCACTGCCACTACCAGTTCGAATAGCCTCACCGTTGCCACCGGCAGCGTGACGCTCCAGGTTGCTACACCCATCACCTTGGCCGCAACCAGCTTCAACTTGTCGCTCGCTGCCTCCAGCGGCAGTTTCGGCAGCACGCTCACCATACCGGTAAGCATTACCGCGTCCAACTTCACTCTTACCGCCGCGCAGGCTGCTCTCAGCATCTATACCGGTGGCACCGGAACCGCCAGCGTAACGACGCTGCATCACGGCATCTTTAACTCTGCCGTGTCGCTGGCCTGGTCCGGCCTGCCCAACGGAGTAACGGCGGCCCTAGCCAAAGCCACCATCGCGGCCCCTGGCGACGCCACCGTTGCCACCACCTTCAACGTTGCTTCCACCACCACGCCTGGAACCTACAACGCCACTCTAACCGCCACCGGCGGCGGCATCACACAAACAATTCCACTGACACTCACCATCGCCACCCAGCCGGCTTGCACCCTCGCCGCTACTTACGCAACCACGCCCATGGTGATGATCGCCGGCAACTCCTACACCATCCCGGTAACATGTGGCTCCGTGAAAGGAACTTTCCCGGCCCCGCTCAACCTCACACTCACCGGGGCGCCCGCCGGCATAACCGCCGCACTCTCCGCCGGCACCATCACCGCCGGCGGCAACGCGCAGGTCACAGTGACTCTCCCGCAGACCACACCTGCCACAACCCTCAACCTCACGCTGCAAGCGGCCGCTTCCTCGGTCGGCTTCACGCAGACGCTACCAATTACTGCGGCCATCCACGCCTACAACTTCAACCTCACCGCAGCTCAAGCCACACTGACGATCAAACAAGGCGCCAGCGCCACAGAGAACCTGTCTATTGTTCACGTCGGAGCCTTCAACTCCGCCATTACTCTTACCTGGAGTGGACTCCCCGCCGGAGTGAGCGCGACCAATTCCGTCGCTTCCACTGCCGCCCCAGGCGACGGCACCCCCACCACCACGCTGGCAGCCGCCTCAACTGCGAAGGTTGGAACCTATAGTGTGACCCTGACGGGAACCGGCGGAGGTGTGACACAGGTGGCGCACGTCAATGTGGTTGTTGCGTCCAAGTAGGCGTCTCGCAGATCTGGTTCCATTTCGCACTCTATCCTATGATTTCTTCTGTGGGCGCTCCACGGAAAAACCTGCTCCAACTTCTCGATGTGTTGGAGACACTCTACGGCCGGAAAACGCCCGAGTGGCCCACCGATCCGTATTTGTCATTGGTCTGGCTGCACTGCGGATATCCTGCCAGTGACACGCGTTGTGCGAAGGGCTGGGAATCACTCAACAACCTCATTGGAGTGGATGCCGATCGTCTACTCGCCGCGAAACCTGAACAATTGGCAACCGCATTGAAACCGGGAGGAATGGTGCCCGAACTCAGGGCCATGCGCCTTAAGGAGATTGCCGAGCGGATCGTAAAACAGTACGCGGGCGATCTGCGTGCGGGGTTGAACGGTCTCTCTGTTCCGCAAGCACGTGCCGCGCTCAAACAATTTCCGAATATCGGCGACCCAGGGGCCGATCGAATTCTTCTATTTGCCGGTATTTCACCGGTTGCAGCCGTCCCATCTAATTGCCCACACGTTCTGGTCCGCATCCAACTTGGCCAGGAGCGCGAAAACTACGGCCGCACCTACCGGGAAGCGCAACAGATAATGGAAGAGGCCATCTCGCCGAAATTCGATTCGCGAACCCGCGCTTACCTGCTGCTTAAACATCACGGACAGCAACTCTGCAAGACCTCCAAACCCAAGTGCGATGTGTGCCCCGTTTCATCTGACTGCGCATTTTCAGCGGGAAAACTGCGAGGCCGACCGCGCTGAGACCAGCCGCCCTACCGGTGGCGCAGCAGCGTAACCACGTCATCCACTTTGATGACTCCTATCAACTCTTCGTTTTCGTCGACTACTGGCAGCGCCAGCAGGTTGTACTTGTCGAAAAGTTCGGCCACGCGATCTTGTTTTTCATCCGATTGCACAAACAGGTGAGGATCGAAGGCAAGCTCTTTTAACGGCATGTCGCCGGCTGCGAATAGCAGTTTCCCCAATGGCACGCCGCCGATCAAACGGTTGTGTTCGTCGCACAAAAAGATGCTGTAGAGGTCTTCCGTTGCCTCTTCGCTCTCCTTCAGAAGCTGAATGGCCACTTCGACCGTTGAGTCCTCCGGCACAGCGAAGTAGCCGGTGTCCATCAGCGCTCCGGCGGTTTTGTCGCGGAACTCGAACATCTCTTCGACTTCTTCTTTTTCCTCCGGCTCCATCTCGTGAAGGATCTGTTCGGACTGTTCCTGTTCCACTTCGCTCAGGACGTCGGCGGCTTCCGACGGGTCCATTTCTTCCAGGATGTCGGCGGCCTTGTCGGCGTCGAGTGACTCGATGATGCCGGCCTGCATGTCGGGATCGACCTCGCTGAGGAGTTCGGCGGCCGTCTCGGCATCGACGGCGTTGAAGATAGCCGCACGGTCTTCGTGGCCCAGGTGTTCGACGATGTCGGCCAGGTCGGCCGGGTGCATGTCTTCAATCAGCTTGGTATTCAGATTAAGGCGCACGCGGCGCTGCGGATCGGTTTCAAGAATGTTGCAGAACTCCCAGCGAATGGAACTGGGCGGGATGCGTTCCTGTAAAGTGCGGATGAGCGCGGGCGAGACGATGCCGGCAAGCACTCTCCGCACGATGGAGCGGATGCCGATGTCGATTTCGAGAATCTGCAGGACGTCTCCGCCGCCCTGGTGTTCGCGAATAAATGTTACATCGTTGACGCGGACCACTTTGCGGCCATGCGCATCGATAACCTGCTGGTCGAGCAGATCGCGCGCGATGCGGAGCATGTACTCATCCGAGTGATAAGGCGTCAGGCGCTCATCCTTGAGGTGAATACCCGAGCGGGTAATGCTTTTCACCTGGTCATAACGAATGGAAAGCCAACCGGGACCGGCGCCAACCAGAAAGCGGTCGACGCGCACGGGATCGACAAGGGGGACCAGCGCCGCATCACGCAAGGTGCCGATATGCCTGCCTTTCAGGTCGTAAACCTTCAGGCCGAGTAGTTCGGTCAGATAGACAACGTCTTCGGTTGCTATCAGCGGGGTTGCGGGTGACGCCGTTTCCAGTATTTGCGGCATAGGGGATGGCTGCTTTGGCTGCGCGGTTGCTTCATCTTAACGTGGGTGACGGTTAGGGCCGTAAAATGATGCTCGGCGGTAAACTGGGGTTTCCTTCCAGCCGTAAAGCGCAAAGGGCGCGGCTGCGCGCCGCCAAGCAGGAAAGGAACTCGCTAAGCCTTTGGGCGGGGCGCCTGATACCGTGCCCGTCTTGCGCGGGTTCTTTAAGAAGTGAGTGCCAAAACGTATCCAGAAACAGAGCTAAAGAAGAGTGCGAAGCTGACAGCCAAGCGCTTCTTCGCGCGCAAGGGACTGCTGGCGGCCACGCATCCGAATTACGAATTTCGGCAGGGACAACTGGACATGGCGGAAGCTGTGGCGGCTGCCATCGAGGACAAGCGTCACCTGATTGTGGAGGCTGGAACCGGAACAGGCAAGACGCTGGCGTACCTGGTGCCGTCTATTTTGTCGGGCAAGCGCGTGCTCATTTCAACGGGTACAAAGACGCTGCAGGAGCAGTTGTATTTCAAGGATGTCCCGTTTCTGGAGTCGGCCTTCGGGCAGAGCATTTCGGCTTGCTATATGAAGGGCCGAGGGAATTACTTGTGCCGGCAGAAGGTGTACGATGCCGACCGCGAGCAAGTGCTGACCGGCATGGAGGAGAATCGCGAATTTCAAATTATTCGCGAGTGGGAGAAGACCACCGAGACAGGCGACAAGGCCGAACTGCGTGACTTGCCGGAAGCCAGTTCGGCATGGGGAAAGCTGGATGCACGCAGCGAATATTGCACCGGGCAGAAGTGCAAGCAGTTTGAGCGCTGCTTTATTACCGAGATGCAGCGTAAGGCGCGCGCGAGCAACATTATTATCGTGAATCATCACCTCTTCTTTGCAGACCTGGCGATGCGCGACCAGGCGTTCGGGTCTATTCTGCCGGAGTATGGCGCGGTGGTTTTCGATGAGGCGCATGAGATTGAAGACGTGGTGGGGCAGTACTTCGGCATGAGCGTCAGCAATCTGCAGGTGCAGGAGGTAATCAAGGACGTTGGCGCAATATCGCGCCGGAAGATGTTTGCGACGCCTGAGATTGACCGCAGCCTGGTGCAACTGGGCGAGTGCAGCACCTATTTCTTCAGCCTGTTTCCACAAGAGGGCCGCCAGGGGTTTCCGGACCGCTCGGGCTTTCTGGAGCAGCATGAGACGGAGTACAACGAACTGATATTGGCGCTGGAAACTGTGACGCTGCGGCTGGAGATGGTGCAGAATGCAGTGGAAGATACGCTGCCGCTGGTGCGCCGGGCGAAGTTGATTCAGCAGGGATTGCGTTACTGGATGGAGACCACGGAGCGCACCAACGTTTATTGGGTGGAGCGGCGGGGACGCGGGCTGTATCTGCAGGCAACGCCGATAGACGTTTCCAAAACGCTGGCGACGCGGTTGTTCGATGCCGTGGACACCGTGGTGCTGACGTCGGCAACGCTGACAGTAGCGGGCCAGTTTGAATTTGCGCAGAAGCGGTTGGGGCTGGAGAACGCGCGCACACTGCGGATTGAGAGCCAGTACGATTTTGGGCAGCAAGCCGTTTTGTATGTGCCGCCGCATCTGCCCGATCCGCGGCAAAACGATTTTGCCAGGCGTGCGGCGGATGAAATCGAATATGTCTTAGAAGCCTCGCGCGGGCGGGCTTTTGTCCTTTTCACCAGCTATCAGCAGATGCGGGTGGTGTATGAACTGCTGCGCCGAAGGTTGGAATATCCGCTGCTGATGCAGGGCGAAGCCCCGCGCACGGCCTTGATTGAACAGTTTCGGGCAACGCCGGGCGCGGTGTTGTTCGGCACCTCAAGTTTCTGGCAGGGCGTCGACGTGCAGGGCGAGCAGTTGAGTTGCGTGATTATCGACCGGCTGCCGTTTGCCGTGCCCAGCGACCCTGTGATTGCCGCGCGGAGCGAGGCGATAAGGCAGGACGGCGGAAATGCGTTTTACGAATATCAGGTGCCGCAGGCGGCGCTGGCGTTGAAGCAGGGCTTTGGAAGGCTGATAAGGGCGGCAAGCGACCGTGGCGTACTGGTTCTGCTGGATAACCGGATTACCAAGCTGCCGTACGGCAAGGTGTTCTTCGACAGCCTGCCGCGATACCGGTTTACCAGCAAGCTGGAGGATGTGCGCGCGTTTTTTGGATAATTTTGGATAATGAAGTGTGCGGGATTTATTGAATGTTTGAAGTTTTCGTTGAGCACACGTTTGCTGCCGGCCACGCCCTTCGCAATTACAAGGGGAAATGCGAGAACGTGCATGGGCATAACTACAGGGTGCAGGTGGGAGTGGAAGGGCCGCGGTTGGATGCGAACGGCTTGCTGTACGATTTCGCAGAGCTGAAGAAGCGCGTGCGGGCGACGAGTGAGTATCTGGACCATCAGTTCATCAACGATTTGAAGCCGTTTGATGAGTTGAATCCATCGGCGGAGAATATCGCCAAGTATTTCTATGAGGAAATCCAGCGCGAACTCAGTGACGGCCGCGTGGCTTTTGTACGGGTGTGGGAGACGGATACGTCGTGCGCAGTTTACCGGCCTTAGGTGTTGTTTTGTTGTTACTGGCGGCTTTGCCGGTGCGTTCAGCGACGGTGCTGGTGCTTCGATTCCATAATGCTTCGCAAAATGCCGATTTGAGCTGGGTGGGCGAGAGTGTATCGGAAGTCCTGCGCGCTGAATTGTCGGCTAGCAGCGCGATTGTGCTCGACCGGGAGACGCGGGCGGAGGCTATGAAGCGGATGTCGCTGCGGCCCGATGCCGATTTCACCAAGGCCACGCTGATACGTCTTGGACAGTCGGTAGATGCCGACTATATTCTGTATGGAAGTTACGAGACCAAGCCCGGTGCTGCAAGCGCCAGCGGTAAAGCGGATATTCGCGACAGTTCACTCGATATAGTGGCGCGGACGATTGATCTGCGCAAACTGCACGACGGGCCGGAAGTGAGTGAGACCGGGAAGCTTTCCGATTTGGCGAAGCTGGAAGAGCATCTGGCGTGGGAAGAAGTAAAGTATATCGACCCGCATAGCGATCCGCAGTTGGATAAATTTTTGGCCTCCCAGAAGCTGACGCGTGCCGATGCGCAGGAAAGTTATGTGCGCGGGCTGCTTTCGGCAAGCAACGAACAGCGGCAGAAATGGTTTACGCAGGCCGCGACGCTCGACCCGAAGTATGTTAGTCCAGCGTTTGAGATGGGCAAACTGCTGCTGGAGCGCAAGGAATACAAGCAGGCGATTACATGGTTCCAGCGTGTTCCTCCGACGGATGAGCGCTATCCCGAAGCGCGATTCCGCATGGGGTTGGCGGCGTATGGGGCGCTGGATTATGCGGCGGCGGCAAATTATTTTCGTGAAGTTGCGAAGATTTATCCGCTGAACGAGGTTTACAACAACCTGGGCGCGGCCGAAGAAGCGTTGAATCAGCCGGGCGCGATTGACGATTACCGGCGCGCGTTAGAGGGCGATCCAAACGATGCGGTTTACCTCTTCAACCTGGGTGCGGCCTTGTTGAAGAAGAATTCGTTTGATGAGGCCGCAAAGCGGCTGGACGCCGCCGTAGGCCACGATGCGAATGACGAAGAGGCGGCGAGTCTGTTGGCTCAGGCGCAGGAGAAGTTGGGGGCCGAACCGGGGTCGAAAGCGGTCGCTGCGCGATTGAAGCAGAATTTCGATGCGACGGCGTTCAGGCAGTTGAAGGCCATGCTTGCTCCCAAGGGCGGGAGTTAGTGGGTGACAATGAGAACCATGCGAACTTTTCTTCTATTGTCTGCAGCGTTCTGTGTCTGCACTTTCGCGCAAGATTCCAGGCAGGCCGCGGCGTCGCTTACCATTCAGGGCGACATTCCGCTGACGGTAGTTTTGAAGCCTGACGATTTGACACAGATGACGCGCGAAACGGAATCGGTGGCCGATCAGGATGGAAGCAAGGTGAGTTACGAAGGCGTGCCTCTGCGCGAGGTGCTAAAGAAGGCCGGTGTTCCGCTCGGGAAAGATTTGCGCGGCAAGGCACTGGCGAGTTACGTGGTGGCGAAGGCGCATGACGGGTATGAGGTTGTGTTCTCGTTGGGCGAATTGGATGCCGCGTTTGGGAACGAAATGGTTTTGGTAGCGGACAAACGCGATGGGAAGCCGTTGTTTGGATATCAAGGGCCGCTGCGGCTGGTTTGTCCAAACGATAAAGCAGGCGCGCGTTCGGTTCGCATGCTGGAAACCATTGAAGTCGTAAAACTGTTGAAGTAGCGACCATGAAAAGGCTTGCCGCATTGGTCGTAATGTTGCAGCCCATCTTGTCGGGGGCTTACGTTTGGGATTTGCCGAAGGGCTTTCCCACGCCTTCCGTTCCCGCCGCGAATCCCATGTCGGTTGAGAAGGTGGAACTGGGCCGCTATCTTTTCTACGACAGGCGCATGTCCGTGAACGGCGTATCGTCGTGCGCCACTTGCCATAAACAGGAACTGGCTTTTACCGATGGGCAGCCGGTGGCGATTGGAACGACCGGCGAGAAACATCCACGCGGTGCTATGAGCCTGGTGAACGTGGCGTACAGCGCCGTTCTCACCTGGAGCAATCCGGGGATGCGGGAACTGGAGCAGCAGGCGCTGGTGCCGATGTTCGGAGAGCACCCGATTGAGCTGGGATTGAAGCCTGGCGATGGCTTTCTGGCCATGCTACGTGCGGATGCCCGTTATCGCGCTCTGTTCAAGGCTGCATTTCCTGCGGAAGAAGACTGCTTCACCATGGCGAATGTGACCAAGGCCCTTGCCAGTTTTGAGCGGAGCATTATTTCGGCGCGCTCGCCGTATGATCGGTATCACTACGAACGGGACGATACTGCCATATCGGACGCGGCGAAACGGGGTGAGGTGCTTTTTTTCAGTCAGCCGCTATCTTGTTTCCGCTGTCATGGCGGGTTCAGCTTCAGCAGCAACACGGTTTCACAAGGCCACCAGATAGAAGAGCTGGAGTTTCATAACAACGGGCTTTATAACGTTGCCGGCGCGCACGTGGGTATATTCGAGTTCACCAAAAATCCAAAAGATATAGGCAAGTTCAAAGCTCCAACGCTTAGGAATATTGCGGTGACGGCTCCTTACATGCATGATGGTTCGTTGGCCACGCTGGAAGATGTGGTGGATCATTATGCGGCTGGCGGCAGAGCGCATGATAATCCACTGCGCGATCCGCTGATTGGCGGCTTCAAACTCTCGGCGCAGGACAAGCGCGACTTGATTGAGTTCCTGAAATCGCTGACCGATGAGGCGATTTTGCACGATTCGAGATTTTCGAATCCCTGGCATTAGTATGGAAACAGGCTTGATTCGTGAACGAAGCAGCTACTCGGTGGCACACACGGTTGAGCGCCTGGAAGAACTGCTGAAGCAGAAAGGGATCAAGCTGTTTGCCTTGATCGATCACAGCGGTGAGGCGGAGAAAGCGGGTCTCACTATGCCGCCCACCAAGCTGCTTATCTTCGGCAATCCAAAAGGCGGCACACCGCTTATGACTGCCGCGCCGAGTGTTGCAATCGATTTACCGCTGAAGATTCTGGTGGCGGAAGATGAAGCGGGCCAAACGTGGGTTTCCTGCAACAGTCCGGCTTATCTCCAGCAAAGACACGGTTTTCCGCCGGAACTGATGGCGAATATCGGTGTGGCGCAAGCGCTGGTTCAAGCTGCAGTTTCTTAGTGGAAGAATCTGGGTATGTGCCAGTGCCCGCTTCCGAACGCTTGGCCGCGGCCCTCTGCGTGACCAGCGCGGACACTGAGAATTCCGCCGCAGCAAATCAGAACGGTTCCCAGAAGGGCCAGCGCGTCGGGTACATTTCCGAAAATCCACCAGCCAAGCAAGCCGGAAAAAATAACCACTGTGTAATTGAACGGCGACAGTTCGGTAGCGCTGGCGTATCGATAGGCCAGGATGATGAGGTATTGCGTGGCTGCGTAAAATACGCCGACGCCAACGATGAGAGCCCATTGCCGCCCGTTCAAAGGCTTCCAGGCCCAGAAGCAAAATGGGATCAGCAGAAGGGTCGAAATGCCGAAGTTGTAGATGAGGATTCGCGAGGGAGGTTCGGTTTCGGTCAGCTTGTTTGTCGCCACTAATGCGAGCGCGGAGAAAAATCCCGCCGTCAGAGCCAGCAGTGAAGCCGGATTCTGA
Organism: Bryobacterales bacterium; assembly: GCA_003163855.1. GTDB lineage: Bacteria > Acidobacteriota > Terriglobia > Bryobacterales > Bryobacteraceae > Bog-105. The sequence continues at coordinate 31,783 of PLRJ01000053.1, forward strand.
AACATCTGCGGTCCCGGTTTGATGATCATGACGATGCCGGTGAGGCCGATCATCAAACTCAACCAGACCATAGGCTGAACGGTTTTGCGAAACCAGACGTAGACCACCACTGGAATAAATAGAGGGGCGGCGTTCGACAACAGCACCGAATCGAGCAGAGGTGTGGAACGCACAGCCATGAAGAACAGGAGCTGGCAGCCTGCACCGGCCAGGCTTCTGAACAGCTGCAACCCAAAATGATCTGTTCTGAGCTTGGGTAATCCCAGTTGGAGCGCGGACGGGACGAAGACAAGGAAGCTGACGCCATACTGCAGCGACAGCGTCACGAGCGGAGGAACCCCGGTGGCGGCCTTGCTTAACGTGCTCATAATCGCGGCGCAAAGGAACGCCAAGGTGATGAGAATGATGCCAAGAGAAAGTTTGTGGCCGGCGCTTTGCGCTTTTATGTCTGGGGCCTTCACATCCACTTGCTAATCTCCGCGTAACGAAAGGGTCGATCGGCGCTGGTCTTCCAGAAGTAGGCGAGAATGATAATGCTGGCGACGGCGGCATAGGCGCACCAGAGCGATGTAAAGGCGTAGCGCTTTACAGCCATCACGACTAGCAGAATGACCACGTTCACAACTCCAAAAAGCACCATATCTTTTATCCGGGAGAACAGAAGCGACCCGCAGGTGGCGATGATATAGAGGATAGCGACGAAGGTGTTGTCGGTGGCCGGATTGATATATACGATGCTGGCTGAGCGTATGTAAATCTGCAACGGAAAAGCTATCAGTGCCCACAGCATGTAGAGCGTTGTGAGAGTTCCGATAGCAAGGAATGGCAGCATGCGGCGGCGGCTCGCGCCATCGGGTTCAAACAGAACCACGCTTAGCGGCATCAGAAACGGAAGAAGGCCCTGGGCGTAGAGCATGAAGGCGGAGCCCATATCGTGTGTGACGGCGGGTGAAAGGTATCCATCAAGGCCGAGCCAGACAAAGCCCTCAGTGAACTGATGGATGGCGAAGAGCGTGGGAAGCGCGGCGAACAGCAGTTCCCGCCGATGCTTCACCTTGCTAAAGGTAGCGACTCCCACTGCACCTAAAACGCCGCTGCCGATGAAATTGGCCGCCGCCGAAAAACACATTCCTTCCTCCTTTGTTGTCTATAGATAGTAACTGCATCACCTGCGTAGAATAAAAGCTTGCCCACGGACGCATTGGAAGGCTGGGATGAGCGTCAAGCTCCGACGTTAGCAAACAGCTCTCTGCTGGCGTTCATCGGCGGCTTCATGGATGGTTTCACCTACGTCGGACACGGCCATGTTTTCGCCAACGCGATGACGGGCAACGTGGTGCTGCTGGGCGTTTATGGCGTGGCGAAATCGTGGCAGCAGTCGTTTCGCCATCTGCCGCCCATCATTACCTTCATCATTGGAGTTTCGGCGGCACGGGCCATGCTGCTTCCGCACGTGCGAAAGGTGCTTCGCCTTCCTTATGTTTCCATCGTGCTGGTTGAAATTTTCATCGTCGCGGTGGTGTGCGTGCTGCCGAATCAAACGCCTGACTTTTGGATCACCACCAGCATTGCTTTCGCTGCTTCCATTCAGGTGGAAACATTTCGAACTGTAAACGGGCACAGCTTCAATTCCACCTTTACCACTGGCAACTTGCGATCGCTTAGCGAAGGCTTGTTCGACTGGATTTTTCAGCACAATGTAGATGAGGCGCGCAGCAAAGCTCGCGATTTTGCGGTTATCTGTCTGGCGTTCTTTCTTGGGGCGGTTTGTGGCGGCACGTCGACTTCGTATTTTGGCAATCGGGCCATTGGTATTGATCTGGTGCTGCTTGTGGTGCTGGTAATCAGGTTGTGGCCTCGACTTCAATTACCAGATTTAACAAGTCATCCACCGTAGCGGAACAGCCTGGGGGAAGATACGTTGTGGCGCTGTATTCGGCGACAACCGCGGGCCCGGGGAATTTGTCACCAGCCGTCAGCTTGGCCCGGTTGTAGACTTTTGAAACTCGCCAGGCTCCGTCGCAGAAGATGCGGTCCTCCCGGATGAGCGCGGCACTGCCGTCTCCCGGCTTCGAGGCTGTGCGCGGAGACTTTAACTTCTCACCCGCTTCGATCATGCGCAGGCGGACGTTTACCACCTCGACGCTGCGCCCCACATCCGCGTATCCATACTTCCGCTTGTGCATCGCGTGAAACTGATCGACGAAATCGCCAGTGTAAGGCAGACGCAATTCATAACCTTGACCGGCATAACGCACATCAACGCTGCGCTCGGGCAAGGCTTTAAAATCGGCATTCGCCTCTAAGTCGATGAAGTGTTTTTCCAGAGTTGGGTCGGTTGGACTTACCATCACGGTGCGTGAATAATCGCGCACAACATCGGACAGCAAAATGCCATAAGCGGAAAGCGCACCGGGCAGGTTCGGCACCAGCACTTTGGGAATGCGCAGCGCGCGGGCAAGTTCGCAAGCATGCAACGGACCGGCGCCGCCGAAGCTAAGCAGCACAAAATCGCGCGGGTCGTGGCCTTGCTCGACCGAGATTTTTCTCAGCGCCTGCGCCATGTGGGAGTTGGCAAGAGCAATAATTCCTTCGGCGAAGACCTCGACGCTCGGCAGCGGCTGGCGGGTATTTTCCATCGCCTGCCGGGTGCGTTCCACGTCGAGCTTCATGCCGCCGCCGAGAAATCCATTGGCATCCAGCCGGCCAAGCACAAGGTTAGCGTCGGTAACGGTGGGTCGTTCGCCGCGCCCGTAGCAGATGGGTCCGGGCACAGCGCCCGCCGACTCGGGACCGACTTTCAGCGCGCCGCCGCGATCGAAACTAGCAAGCGAACCGCCACCCGCGCCCACTGTATGAATGCTTAAAACCGGTATGGCAACCGGCATCCCTTCAATCTGCGATTCGGTTGTGGTCTGCACACCCGCATCGCAATCGACCAGCGCGACATCAGTGGATGTCCCGCCCATGTCAAAGGTCAGCACGCGATTGAAGCCTGCTTCCTGCGCTACCGCCCGGGCACCCACCACACCGCCGGCAGGTCCCGAGAGAATGGTTCGCACCGGTTCACGCGCCGCAAGGCTGGCCGGAACAATGCCACCTGACGACTGCATGACTTGCAACGACATTCCACGGGCTTGCAACCGCGTATCGAGATGCTGCAGGTAACTCTGCATCTTGGGCGCGAGATAAGCATTGATCAGCACAGTTGATCCGCGCTCGTACTCGCGAAACTCAGGCAGAATTTGGTGCGCTGCCGACACCGGACAACCAAGCTCTACCAGGGCTTCGCACACGGCCCGTTCGTTGGCGGAATTGGCAAACCCAAACAGCAGCGATACTGCAATTGATTCAGGAGCCATGGCCGCAACGGCCGATTTCAGCGACTCTAATTCTTCGGGGCAAACAGCCACCAGAATGCTGCCATCGGCCGCGGTACGTTCGTTCACTCCGAAACGGAGGTCGGCAGGCGCCAGTGGCTCGGGCTTCTTGAAGAACAGGTCATATAGCTTGTTGCGCGCCTGCCGGCCAATGGCGATGGTGTCTTCAAAGCCTTTCGTGGTTACGAAAGCAACGCGCGCACCCTTACGTTCAAGCAGCGCGTTTGTGCCCACCGTCGTGCCGTGACGAACTTCGCCACTCGCTTCGACGCCCGCGATTTGCGAAACGGCGCGCATAATGGCATCGCCTGGATCGGCCGGCGTGGAGGGGATTTTCAACACCTGCAAGCCGTCCGCGTTGAAGTAGACGCAGTCGGTAAAAGTTCCACCGGTATCTATGGCGATTCTCAAGGGGCGATTCTCATGTTATAGTTTGGAAACTCTGACAACAACTCCGGCATTTCGCTGGCGCGACACTACCTCTGCCCAGCGTCGCACTCTGCTGGCAGCGGGCCTTGGCTGGATGCTCGATGCCTTTGATGTCCTGCTGTATTCCATCGTGCTGGCTACGCTGATGCGCGAGTTCTCCATGACCAAGTCCACCGCTGGTCTGTTGAACTCTCTCACCTTAATAGCTTCCGCCATCGGCAGTTTCGCTTTCGGCTTCTTTGCCGATCGTCTGGGCCGCGGCCGCATGCTGAGCCTCAGCATTCTGACCTACTCACTGTTCACGTTTGCCTGCGGTTTCAGTACGAGCATAACCATGCTCGCCATCTTCCGCTTCTTTCTGGGACTGGGGATGGGTGGCGAGTGGAACGCGGGCGCAACGCTGGTGGCTGAAACGTGGCCGAGTGCGTGGCGCGGACGCGCGCTTGGCATTGTCCAGAGCAGTTGGGCGCTTGGCTATGCTCTGGCCGCGGTGGTGGCGCGCTTGGTGCTTTCACACGCAAGTTGGCGTTGGGTTTTCTTCATCGGCGTGCTGCCTGCGCTGGTCACGCTCTGGATCAGGCATGATGTTCCGGAGCCTGCCATCTGGCAGCGCAGCCACGCGAAACCGTTGAACAAGGCGGACCGCATGAAACTGTGGGGCGTGGCGTTGCCGAAGGCGGTGGTCCTGATGCTCATGAACATGTTCGGAATGTTCGCTTGGTGGGGCTTGTTCACCTGGATACCGGCTTACCTGGCGCTGCCGTTCAGCGCCGGCGGCCGGAATTTTAATTTGCTCGATTTGACCAGTTTCCTGGTGGTCTTGAATCTTTGCGGCATGTGGCCGGGATATCTTCTGTTTGGGGTTGTGGCGGATAAGTTTGGGCGCAAGCGGACGCTGTTGATTTACCTGGTACTGGCGGCTTTGGCGGTTCCCTTCTTTGCCTCTGCCCGCGCGCCCGGCGTCATTCTGCTGACCGCATCCATTACGGCGTTCTTCGGTACAGGATTCTTCACCGGGTCGGCCATTATCGGCAGCGAACTTTTTCCCACTCCCATTCGGGCAACGGCGCTGGGCGTCTCCTACAATACGGCCCGTGGTTTAAGCGCTTTTGCTCCGTTTGTGATTGGCGCGCTGGGGCAGGCATTTGGATTGGCTTGGGGGTTTTATGCGTGCGGCGTGGCGTTTGCGCTGGCGGCGGTTAGTGCGATTTGGATTCCGGAGACGAAGGGGATGGAGTTGGAGTAGCGCCGGTCGAGATTGCTCACCGGTTAAATGAAGTTATAGCAAGCGCAAGGAACCATCCATTAGCAACTCAACCGCCGAGTGCGCCGTCGCCAAAGTCAGTTACATCGATTGATACGGCGACACTCGAACTTCTCTCCATGTGGAAAGCCGATGACTTCAGGACAGACCCGGAGAAGCTCCGCCAAGCCGGCGAAGAGCTTGCGGAGTTCAAAAACGCGCTGAATGAAAATCGAGCGGCGACAGGCGCTCGCCTGAGATTTGGGTGAGCCGCTTTGTTGTTCTCGCTTTAGCGCCTCTCGGTCTGGTAACTCATCCTCAACGAAGCGCCAAACTGATGGCGGTAACTGAGATTGTCGCGCTGCCTGCTGAGTGGCCACCCGATCGTCAGTCACCGCCGCCCGAAAAAAATCTTCTCGCCCGCCCTCAACCACATACAAGCTTTTCCCCTACTCAGCCGACTACCCCGCCCGGAACGCTGAACGCGTATGGAACCATTTCGCTACGCCTCCCTCGCGCAAATCGATGCAAACCGCCTCAACGCGCTAAAATCCTCCGGCCCTGTTACGGCTGAAGGTAAGGCCGCCTCGTCGCAGAACCGTGCCTCTCACCGCCTCAGCCAGTGCGCCGGCTTTCAAGTCCTCAACTCCGAGGATCAATCGCTGTTTCACGCTCTCCGTTGCGAACTTCTGTTACAGTTCAACGTTCATGAGAGCGAAAAGGTCGAAGCAGCTATCGTGGAACGCATGGCCCAGCACGAATGGATGCGCCGCCGCGCGCTCAACCGCCAGGATTGGATCCTCAGCGACACCAAAATCCTCCGCATGGAACAGCTAAAACTCTTCATGCGTTACGAATTGCAGCACGAACGCGCCTACGATTCCTGCTTCAACCAGTTGCTAAAGCTAAGAGCCGAAAAGAAATCCGAGAAAATTGGGTTCGAACGGGAAAAGCAGCTTTGCCAGCAAGTGGAAGAGCGCAAACAACGCCACGAAATCACTATCAAAGCCCGTCAGGTAGACATCGACTGCAAAATCGTCCGCACGTTACGTACGGCAGCTAACAATCCGGAGGCTTTGGAGGCCGCCAGGGAAGTCAAAACGCGGTTCCAAGCCGCCTAAAACCCCTCGAACATCGCATGCAAGTCATTGGTAATACCCAAGCCACGCCCAAAGAAGGACTGGTCAGGTTCCTGGTGGAGCGGACGCCCTCACCCGCGGCCAGCGCCCTGGTCGGCATCGGCTCGCTGGCACGGCGATGCCGGCGTTGACCGACCTCGCAAATTTTTCTTCCGCCGTTTTATCAACAACTTCCCACGAATTTCCCATCCCTGCCGAACACCCCGCTGGCAAGCTCGAACCGTGGCAAACGAGCAAATCCAGAAGTTCCAGCCCAACCGCACCTTTTATCTCCGAGGTTTTTCAGGCACCGGCGCCGCCGCTGCTCTGTGTCAAACCAGCACTACCGGCTTTTCCGTCTGTGGCGTCTTTCGCGACATGGCCGACTTCTGCGTGCTCGTGGTCTACGACGCCGACAATATCTTTGAACACTACTCGGTCCGTTACCTGCCGGATTTCAACCTGTCCGGTATCGTTCTGAGTTTCGATCTCAACTACCAGGGCCTCCAGCCGATCGATTCCGCTAAGTTCTCCTGGATCGACTGGGCGCAGCTCGATCTCATTACGGACCTCGGCGTTCCACAGCAGGTCAAGCTGTGGGATTACGCCACTCTTGTCTCCGGCGACTACGCAGTTGCACAGGGAACTTACACCTTCAGCGCTCCCGGAGGCTGTAATGCATACGACCGCCTGACTCTTTTTGTCAATAACACCAGCTTCGACTTCGTCGCCGTGGGTGGAGAAACTTCCGCCGGCGTCGCGACATTCTTCGCCACTTACATCAATCAATACGACTGGTCCCAGTTTGCTAACAGCAGCGTCGCTGTCATCGCTACGGCAAACGGAGACCAATTGACCATCAAATATGCGCGCACCGGCCGCGTAAATGTCTCCGGTACCACTGTCACATGGACGTCGGACCCGAACCTGCCAGCTGGCATTAAATTCCCCGGCATCGCGGCTGGTTCCACCATTTATATTTCCGGGGCCGCTTACACCGTGGCCTCAATAAACACTCCCACAACTCTCACCCTCACCTCCGCCGCACCCACCCAGACCGATGTTCCTTACCTGGCCGAATACGGAGGCCTCGACGGCAACGGTCTCACGGTCTACATCGTTCCTAGAACGCCCAACGTCACACTGACAGTGGACAAGACGTCGCTTCCACTCACCGGCGGGAACTCCGATAACGTCACCTGGAACATTCAAATCGATTTCACAGCCTTGGGCTTAGCAAGCATCCGTCAGGCATGGTTCACCTTCGCGCCGCAATTGCCATCGAACAGCGCTTATGTGGACACCGAGTTCACTGCCACGTTCTCCAACTGGCAAATTAGCGACCCAAACAACATCGCTACCCTTCAAATCCCCGGTCCCGGCAGCATGCGTGTCGGCAACGCGGATAACAGTTGCAGCTATTCAAGCTCAGGATGGCTGGTGCAAGCGGCAAACAACTACTGGCATGGCTTCGCCCGCGTAACGGACATACCTGGCTCTGCCGTTTCCGTAACCTATGCCTGCTCCCAGCCGCACGATCTCTACTTGGGAACTTCACTCTACAGCGATCGCGGGATCGTCGGCCTCACGCTCGACGGAGACACAAACACCACGCTGGACTGCTATTTGTCGGTCGAATCTGAAGTGGTAACACGGCGCGTCATAAGAACTTCGGTAGCACCGGGAACCCATGTTCTTACCATCACCCTCGCCAATGCCCAAAACGCCAGCTCCAGCGGGCAGAACTTCATATTCGACTATATTGAAGCCGCCGTGCCGGCTCCGAACATACCGGATGCCCTGATCACCTACCCGAATGTCAGTCCAGCCCTGGATTTTGACACCGATGCCACCTACAAAATGAGCCCCCAGCGGCTGCTCTGGCACCTCCAGAAACTCGGGTTCCGAGGTCACCTTAACGAATATCTTGGCGTTTTCTGGTGGAACCAGCGCAAGCGAGTGGATGCCACCTTCCACTCCGCTGTTGTTACAGTCGGCGGAACCATCACCAACAACGACTACGCGGAAATTAACATCGGCGGCTTTGTCATCCGGAAATCGATCATCACCTGGGACACCGCAGACACTATCGCCGATCACTTCGTCTACTACATCAACTCCGCCTCGGTGGCAATGTGGGCTGCCGTAACGGGAACCGGCCAGTTCACCATCTATCCCAGAACTCCAAACTGGGGAGTCTCGGAATTTACCGTTGCAACTTATGCCTCTGCCACTGCCGCCGGCAGCGAAACGTTAACCTATACCGGCGACGTCAATACAGGCAATCCCGGCATCTGGCAAATAGACCCTTCCGCCGCCAATCCTCTGAACTTCGCCATACAGCAGTGGCACGCCGACCTGTTCAACGGCGTCGCCGAAGCCGGACTTCTCATCACCACGTCGTTCTCCATGGAACTCGTCAATCCGCCCGACGACGGAACAGTAGCCAATGCCTGGGCAGCTCGCTTTTACGACGGGACAGCCGTCAGCACAGATACTGGCTTTGCAGACCTGGTTTCCACCCAGTGCTCCTTCATCCCCAACATGACCTCCTACCAGGAGTCCGTTTTCACTGCCATGGCCGGTCTGCAAGCCGCCGCCGGACTCACTCCCTGGCTCCAATTCGGCGAATTTCTCTGGTGGTTCTACTCTTCCATGACTCAGAAGATCGTGGCCTTGTCGGGCACAACTTCCCTGACCATCACCCTGACTGACCCGCACGGGATGTCTACCGGCGATCGGGTCGTTATCACTGGTGTTGGCGGTTGCACCTCCGCTAATGGCACCTGGACCATCACCGTTAGCAATGCCTACACGTTTTCTATACCGGTAGCGCCCAACGCTGCCTGGACCGGCGGAGGGACGGTAAACGGAGGTTCCATGGCCTACTACGATGCCGTTACAGCGGCCGCCGCCCAAACCGCGCTCGGCCGTCCGCTCTATAAATTCACCTGTCAGAACGACGACCCGACCGTAAACAACGGGGCCGACACAGCCTTCCTCGCCAGCCGCCTCAAAGCGCACACTGACGCCATTAGCCAAGCCGTACTGGCGCAGTACCCATCAGCCAAGTTCGAGGTTCTTTATCCCAATGATGTAAACAACCCGGTATGCCTGCTCGGATTCGGAGGAAATGGCCCGCAAGGCGGTCGCCTGAATGCCGCCGTGAACCTTCCGCCACAGTGGCTCACCCAACAAGGCAGCGGTTTAGACAGTTTCAAGGTGGAAGCACTCAGTTGGGGAGCCACTTACCTCAACATGGACCTTGCGAATCAAGCCATTGTCTTTGCCTTGACCGCGCCGCTCTCATGGAACACCAGCAACATCGCTTACCTGATTCCCTGGTACAACGGCACCTGCCCTTGGCCGCGCGAATTCAATCTTGCCAGCACGCGCGGATTGCAGCTAATCAACTTCTGGGCTTATGACCACTTGGCGCTCATGTCATGGCCCATTCCACTGCCCACTTCGCTGGAACGCTCCTTCTTCGAAGGCTAGCTCAACAAGGGGCTACTTCATTGTGCTTGGTAGGGCGGACATTCCTGCCTGCTGGCCGCCTTTCCAGGCGGCCAAAGCGGCTCCGCCGCCCTCTTCGCCAATTGCCTTAAAAACTCCCGCCACAATCTCAAACGACCGCAACCTGTCAGCATGCAAATAAGGCTCACACTGAACCATTACCTCATTCACTTCTGTCTCATCCAGAAACCCCTCCAGCTTCCGCTGAACAGTTTCCCGGCTCCCAATAATGGCTGCACTGAACCGGCTGGCGACCAATTGCTTTTCCGGAAGACTCCACAGCGGCTCCATATCAATCACCGGAGGAGCAAGCAGAAAAGGCTCCCCCCGGATCAGCTTCAGAAATCGCTGCGACGAAGTAGTAGCCAGAAACTGCGCCTGTTCGTCCGAATCCGCCGCCAACACCGGTAGTCCTACCATGACGTACGGCTCGTCCAGATACCGCGAAGGTTCAAAATGTGCCCGATAAAGCGCAATCGCTTGCCTCATCTCCTGCGGGGCGAAATGGCCCGCGAAAGCAAACCGCAGCCCCATCTGCGCCGCCAGTTGCGCGCTAAACGTGCTCGATCCCAGCAGCCAAACCGGAACCTCCGTCCCCGCGCCCGGCACCGCGCGAACCGCCTGCCGTGCCTCTACCGGACCAAGGAAATGCAGCAACTCTTCTACCTGCCCCGGGAAATCGAACTCCGTACTGCCGGAAGTGCGCCGCAGCGCCCTCACTGTCTGCCCGTCAGTCCCCGGAGCGCGCCCCAAACCAATGTCAATACGGCCTGGATACAGCGTCTCCAACGTTCCAAACTGTTCCGCAATCACCAGCGGTGCATGGTTCGGCAGCATAACGCCGCCGGAGCCAACTCGAATTCGTTTCGTACCGCCCGCGATATAACCCAGCAAAACCGAAGTGGCCGCGCTGGCGATGCCCGGCATGTTGTGATGCTCCGCCATCCAGAATCGCGTGTAGCCCCAAGCCTCCGCATGCTGCGCCAAATCGAGGCTATTGCGAAAAGTCTCCGCAATCGACCCTTTGTCTCGTACTGGAGCCAGATCAAGAATGGAAAACGCTACTGCCATAACTGTTGGATGATCTCGGCGATAATCAATATTCACCAAATGCCAGTTATCCGTTACCTTTTGACTGCCGCTCTGCTAGCCACGCCCCTATTGGCAACCGATCTGCCGCTGATGCCGCTTCCAGCGCACGTCACCGTCCAAGCTGGGACTGTTGCCATCGACTCTCAATTCAGCGTTTCCGCCAGCGGTCCCGGGGCCACGGACCCGCGCGTTCAGTTCGCCGCCGCGCAGCTATCTAAACGCGTCGCGCGCCAAACCGGCATCCCGCTCTTTCCCAAAGCCGTCACCAAACCCGAAGACGCCACCGTCATCATCCAGGTGAATCATCGCGCCGCGCACGAACCGCCGCAACGCCTGGGCGATAACGAAAGCTACTCAGTATCCGTGGCTGACGGCCACATCCGCTTGACCGCCGAAGAACCGCTCGGCGCCCTGCGCGGGATCGAAACCATCCTCCAACTTGTCCAGCAAAACCATTCTCCAGATCCAGCCGGTTTCTCCGTTCCCGCCGTCACCATTCAAGATTCTCCCCGCTTCCCCTGGCGCGGCCTTTCGCTCGACGTCTCGCGTCACTTCATCCCCGCTGACGGCATCAAGCGCACTTTAGATGGCCTCGCCGCCGTCAAACTAAACGTCTTCCACTGGCATCTCTCCGACGACCAGGGCTTTCGCATCGAAAGCAAAAAGTACCCCCGCCTGCAGGAACTCGGTTCCGACGGTCTCTTCTACACCCAGGACGAAGTCCGCGAAATCGTCGCCTACGCCACCATGCGCGGCATCCGAGTGGTTCCCGAGTTCGATATGCCAGGTCATTCGACAAGCTGGCTTCCCGGTTATCCCGAGTTAGGCAGTTCCGAGGGTCCGTACGAAATTGTGCGAGGATCTGGTGTTCTGCCGGCCGTCATGGACCCTACCAAAGAGTCCACCTATCAATTCCTAAGTAACTTCGTGGGCGAGATGGTGACGCTTTTCCCCGATGAGTACTTCCACATCGGCGGCGACGAGGTCAATCCCAAGCAATGGAATACCTTCCCCCACATACAGGCCTTCATGGCGGAACACAAGCTGGCCAACGCTGCCGCCCTGCAAGCCTACTTCAACCAGCGCCTGCTTAAAATTGTCACTGCTCATGGTAAGCGTATGGAAGGCTGGGACGAAATACTTCATCCCGATCTGCCCAAAACGATCGTCATTCAATCCTGGCGCAGCCAGATGTCGCTCTGGCAAGCCGCGCGCGAGGGCTATCAGGGAGTTCTATCCGCCGGCTACTATCTCGATCTTATGTATCCAGCCTCCACTCACTACCTGGTGGACCCCATGAAAGTGCCCTTGACCTTTAAACCCAAGAAGCCCGGCGATCCCGCTCCCGGGTCCCCAGCCGATCTCACTCCAGACCAAGCCAAGTTAATTCTCGGAGGAGAAGCCGCCATGTGGGAGGAACTGGCTACCGCCGAAGACATCGACGCCAAGCTGTGGCCGCGTCTGGCAGCTATCGCCGAGCGCTTCTGGTCTCCCGAATCCGTCACCGACATACCATCCATGTATCAACGCCTGGACGTTGTCAATCGCTGGCTCGAGTGGCTGGGGCTGCAACAGCGTTCGAATCTTGAACTTATGCGCCAGCGTCTGGCCGGTGACGCTGCGGTAGGCTCGCTAGACACTTTTTCCACCGTCCTCGAACCAGTAAAAGGCTATGTCCGTCACCGTCACAAGTACACCAGCTTCTCGCCCTTCAATCATCTGGTGGATTCCATTCCTCCAGAAAGCGAACAAGCGCGCCGTTTCCGCGTGGCCGTCGATCAGTATCTTGCTATGGATAAATCTACCCGCAGCAGTGCGAATCTCCGAGCCACTCTCAGCGATTGGGCAAACGCCGCCCAGCGCATCCGCCCTCTACTCCAGTCCAACTCGCTACTGACCGAAGACCTGCCAGTAGACGATGCTGTCACTACGCTATGTGCCGCTGCTCTGGACGCTCTGAAATATCTCGATTCCGCCACTCCTCCCCCTGCTAATTGGAAGCAATCACAAGCCTCCAACGTGGCTCAATACGACAACAAACCAGTCGGAGATTTTGTCATCCCGATTGCATCCGCCGTCCACAGTCTAGTCAATGCCGTTCAATAAAATGCGCTATCTAATCCTGGCTTTAACACTAACTACTGCCAACGCCCAGATCGTTCTTCACGCCGCGCATATGCTGGTTGTCGAGCAAGGCGTCACTGTGTCCCCTGGCGAGGTGCTGATCCAGGGCCAGCGCATCGTCGAGGCAGGGAAGTCCGTGTCCCACCCCTCCGGAGCGCAGATCATCGATCTCGGCGACACCACGCTGATGCCGGGGCTTATCGACGCCCATGTGCATCTGTTTCTCCATCCCGGTGCTGAAGACCTCCAGACCGTAGAAGAATCCGTGCCGCAGCGCACCATTATCGCCGTGCTGGCCGCACGCGCCGATCTCATGGCCGGCTTCACCGCCGAACGCGACATGGGAACCGAGGGAGCCGGCTCCGCCGATACAGCCGTGCGCAACGCAATTGATAAAGGCTTGGTGCCCGGTCCGCGCCTTCGCATAAGCGGCAACGCCATCGACATTCTGGGCGGTCATGAAGACGCCAACCATTTCAATCCAGCCCAGCATGTGCTTTCGAACGCCACCTACGCCAACAACGAAGACGAGATCGTGGAAGCCATTCGCGAGCAATTCAAAGAAGGCGCCGACTTCATCAAGATCTACGAAACCGGCACCGACAAGTTTGTAGACGGAGTCTTTAGCACGCCCTACCAGTACACCGAAGCCCAATTGAGCGCGGCCGTCAAAGAAGCCGCCCGCGTGGGAAAACATGTTGCCGTTCACGCCACCGGCGAACCTGGAACCAACTTCGCCGCCCGCGCCGGAGTGGTTTCCATCGACCATGCCGACCAGCTAAGCGCCGAAACCATGCAACTCATGCACGACAAAAACATTCCGGCCGTGCCCACCTTCACCATCTTCGACTATTTCGCCGAACACGCCGCGAATCCTGCTGCGGCAGACCATAGGCGCGCCGAACTCGCCTATAAAGCCGCCGAGTTCAAGAAACAATTGGCTTTCGGTGTGCCCATGGCCGTAGGTTCCGATGTCGGTCCCTTTCCGCATGGAACGCAAGCACGCGAACTAGTCCTGATGGTCAAGTTCGGAATGAAACCCGCGGACGTTCTAAAGGCCGATCTGCTAAACGGAGCCGCCATACTCGGCTGGGCTAAACAAATAGGCTCGCTTCAGCCCGGCTATCTGGCCGACATTATCGCCGTCGATGGCGATCCAACCGCCGACATCAGCGCTGTAGAACGGGTCAAGTTTGTGATGAAGGGCGGGGAAGTCTTCCGCCCCCTCAAATAGGCAGCATGTTCAATGCAGCCTCAATCTCCGACCGCGTATGCGCGTCGCCTTTCTTGGTCGTCACTTCAATCCCTTTTTCGTAGATGGCGCGCGCTTCCTCTACCCGTCCCAGTTTCTCCAGCACTTGGCCGCCATGATAATAAGCGGCGGCATAGCTCTCGTCGGTGCTCACCAGAAGCTGGAACTCGTTTACTGCTTCCAGAAGTTCGCCTGTATTGGCGTACTCCATGGCAAGCCCGTAGCGCGCAAAGCTGTTGCCCGGGTCCTGCGCCAGCATCTGCTTCAGAATGTCTAAACGATTCGTCGCCATCCGTTACGAAGCGTATTCCTTAACGGAGCGCGCCGCTTGCTCTACCACTTCGGCCGCTCGCGCCGTGTGCACCTTAGCGGTCTTGGTCGCCTCTCCAAAGTGATGCTTTGCCGTACCGGCTACTTCGCCAATGAACCCAGCCGCGCTGCCCACGCTCTCACGGCCTTTCTTGATCGCGGTTTCAGCAAAACCTAGCGACCAGTTCGCGCAGGCCGGAATAACCAGCGCTATCCCGATCGCCGTTAATCCACAGCCGACCCCTATTAGGGCCGCACCAAGTAGTCCCGAGTTGTTGTACTTTTTCATGGAATCTCCTTCTGCTACGCTTGACGCCGATTCTATCGCAAGCGGTTACCTACAATCCGCGGCAAGCGATAAAATGGCAGCCATGCAACAGGCACGCAAGCTAAGGGATTTGCGCGGCGTAGGCAAATCCATCGAACTCGATTTCCACCGCCTGGGTGTTCATTCGGTTGACGAACTGGCGGAACGCGACGGCAAACAACTCTACGACGAACTCTGCGAACTAACCAAAGTTCGCCAGGACCCCTGCGTTCTGGATACCTTCCGCTGCGCCGTGGCGCAAGCGCGCAATCCAAGGCTTTCGGCTGAAAAACGCGATTGGTGGTGGTGGTCGCGCCAGCGCAAAGCCACGCAAGCCTGACCGTATACTTGTGCTGATGGCTTGTCCGTACTTTGAGCCGCAGCGCGTCGCTTCCGACGTCAAACATCCGCTAGCGCGCCTGCCGCTGCTAGAAGAGTACGACGGCATCTGCCGCGCCGCCACTGAGCCTTTTTCTCCTGAAGCCTCGCACCGCTTCCAATATTGCAACCGGGGCAACGTCTCAGGCGCGTGTTCGCACTTTCCGGCAAATTGCGCCGCAACGTCCTTCCGCTATCATGTCGCCGCCAGCGATAAGCTGCATTTGGAAATCCTGATGGTTGAAGAAAAGCAGCACTGGCCTCACTCCTGGCGCCGCATCAACTTCCAAATCGCTACCGGACAGCTTAATCCAGCCGAGCCCAACCCGGTTATAAGCGCCCAGTTGCTAGCCTTTTGTAGTAGCTATCTGAAACGCTTTGCCCCCCTCAATGAACCTGGTTGAAATTAAAAGCGACGAACCGGTGCGAACCGTTCGCGAAACACAATCGGAATACGCGGAAATCTGCCTTCCTAATTACACGAACATGCTCGGCAACATGCTGGGCGGTCATGTTATGCACCTGGTAGATCTGTGCGGCGCCATCGCGGCCATGCGCCACGCGCGCTGTGCCGTAGTAACGGCATCCATCGACCAGATGACCTTCCTCCATCCCATTCACATAGGCGAACTGGTTCGCTTGAAATCGCAGGTGAACCGGGTCTTTCGCACGTCCATGGAAGTGGGCGTCAAAGTGTGGGTGGAAAATCTGCAGACCACCGCTATTAGGCACACGTCTTCTGCTTACCTGACGTTCGTAGCGCTGGATGCCGCGAACAACAAAGTCCTGCTGCCGCCCATTGAACCGCAAACGGAAGAGGACCGGCGTCGCTACCTGCAGGCAGCCGACCGGCGTGCTTACCGGTTAGCCCAGAAAGATCGTACGAAGAGTACTGGCTGAGCTATTCCGGTTCAGCCTTGTACATATACTTTATGCACTGCTTGAAAAGCAGCAGATTCGGCGCGTTCGTCCGGTTTACCTTCAGGCAATCGCGGTCGTACCACTCGATTACACCTTCTACCTGTTCACCGTCCGTCAAATGAATAACCATATGCGTCTTGCCTTGCATTTGTTTTGAGTAATAAAACTGCTCGGCATTGGTCTGGTCGGGCGGCGTACTCTTCTTTGCCGCGGGCGGACGGCGTGCCGGATCCTTAGTTTCCCCCGCCACCACCGTGCGGGTCGGTTTCCTGATCAGCGAATCCAAACGCCTCTCTTCTATCATTAAGCCTCGTTATCTAAAGACGGTACCGCATTTT